>JAXDMN010000001.1:0-10387 GCA_034666045.1 Phycisphaerales bacterium
GGAAACAGCCTCAACATGCTGCACCCGCGCACGATTCAGCTGATCATGGACAGCCTGCGCTACTGGGTGCTCGACATGCACGTCGATGGCTTCCGATTCGACCTCGCGACGGTGCTCGCGCGCGAGCTGCACGAGGTGAATCGCCTCGGCACGTTCTTCGACATCATCCACCAGGATCCGGTCCTCTCGCAGGTGAAGCTGATCGCCGAGCCGTGGGATCTCGGTGCCGGCGGCTACCAGGTCGGCAATTTCCCGATCAAGTGGGCGGAGTGGAACGGGAAGTATCGCGACACCGTGCGCAAATTCTGGCGCGGCGAAGGCGGCACCGCCGGCGAATTGGCGACGCGACTCGCGGGCAGCAGCGACCTTTACGAAGACGACGGCCGCAAGCCGTACGCATCGATCAACTTCATCACCGCCCACGACGGGTTCACCCTCCAGGACCTCGTCAGCTACAACGAGAAGCACAACGAAGCGAACGGCGAAGGAAATCGTGACGGCGCCGACGACAACGAATCGTGGAACTGCGGCGCGGAAGGCCCGACCGACGACCCCGGCATCCTCGCGCTGCGCGAGCGGCAGAAACGAAATTTCATCGCGACGCTGCTCTTCTCCGAAGGCGTCCCGATGATGTTCTCCGGCGACGAGCTTTCGCACACCAAGAACGGCAACAACAACACCTACTGCCACGACAATGAGCTCACCTGGCTCAACTGGGACATCGAGAACGACGAGCGGAAGAAAAAATTCTTCGACTTCGTCCGCAAATGCGCGCAGATCTGGCGCGAGCAACCGGTCCTGCAACGCCGCAAATTCTTCCTCGGCCGGCCGATCCGCGGCGGGGATATCAAGGACATCTCGTTTTTCGAGCCGGGAGGCTACGAGATGAACGACGAGCACTGGAACGCCAACTTCGTCAAATGCCTCGGCGTCCGCCTGGCGGGCGACATCATCAACGAGGTCGACGAGCGCGGCGAGCAGATCCAGGGCGACACGCTGCTCCTGCTGATCAACGCCCACTGGGAAGAAATCCCCTTCACGCTGCCCGCGACGAAGGATGAGCACGTCTGGGAAACGTTGGTAGACACGCGCGACGACGAGCTGCCCCTGCGCGTGTGCCGCGGCGGGGAAAAATACCCGCTGTACGGAAGATCGCTCGCGCTGCTAAGAACCAACATCCCGCAGGCGACCGGACAACCGGTCAGTGCGGTACAGGCGGATCAAATGCGCCGCGACGCGCGGAGCAGCGGCCAGCCGCAGTCGCCCGGATGACAGCATTTCGGTGTTCTATGACCGTGCGCGAAGCAACACAGCTCACGACAGCCTCGCGCCGCCTCCCCATCGGTGCGGAACCGCTCGATCGTAACGCCGGCGTCCATTTTCGCGTCTGGGCGCCGAAGCGCCGGCAGGTTGAAGTCGTCTTCGAGGACGGCCTCGACGCCGTCGCACTCGGCAACGAAAACAACGGCTACTTCTCCGGCGTCGCGCCGCAAGCCCGCGCTGGGGCGCGCTACAAGTATCGCCTCGACGGCGGCGACGCGTTCCCGGATCCCGTCTCGCGCTTCCAGCCGGACGGCGTGCACGGGCCGTCGCAGGTCGTCGACCCGCGAACCTTCCAATGGTCCGACGACAACTGGAACGGCGTCGACGCGGCGAACCAGGTGCTCTACGAGATGCACATCGGCACCTTCACGCGTGAAGGCACCTGGCAGGCCGCCGAACGCGAGTTGCAGAGCCTCAAGGACCTCGGCGTCACCTGCCTCGAGATCATGCCGGTCAACGAATTCGCCGGGCGATGGGGCTGGGGGTACGACGGCGTCCAACTCTTCGCGCCGTTCCACCACTATGGCGACCCCGACGACATGCGCCGCTTCATCGACCGCGCGCACGCGATCGGCCTCGGGGTGATCCTCGACCTCGTTTACAACCATCTCGGGCCCGACGGAAATTATCTCGGCCAATTCAGCGACGACTACTTTTCCAGGACGCACCACACCGATTGGGGCGACGCCCTCAACTTTGATGGCGAGAACAGTCACGGCGTGCGCGAGTTCTTTCTCGCCAACGTGCGGCACTGGATTGAAGAGTATCACCTCGACGGTTTCCGCTTCGACGCCACGCAGGCGATCATCGATGACACGCCGCGGCACATTCTCATGGAGATCACCGAGACCGCGCGGGGCAGCGGCGGGAACCGCAAGATTTACCTCATCAACGAGAACGAGCCGCAGAATACGCAACTCGTCCGCCCGATTGATGGCGGCGGATTCGGCATGGACGCGCTGTGGAACGATGATTTCCATCACGCCGCGCTCGCTGCGCTCTCCGGGCACAACGAGGCGTACTACACCGACACGCGCGGCACGCCGCAGGAATTTATTTCGTCCGCGAAGTGGGGTTACCTCTTCCAGGGGCAGCGCTACAAGTGGCAGAAAAAACGCCGCGGCACGCCCGCGCTCGATCTGCCGCCGACCGCATTCGTGCACTTCCTTCAGAACCACGACCAGATCGCCAACAGCGGCCGCGGATATCGGCTGCACCAGATCACCTCGCCCGGCGAATTGAAAGCGATGACCGCGCTGCTGCTGCTGATGCCGCAGACGCCGATGCTGTTCCAGGGACAGGAGTTCGCCGCGTCCGCGACGTTCCATTACTTCGCGAATCACAACACCGAGCTGACGAAACTGATCTGCGCGGGACGGGCGAAGGAGCTGTCGCAGTTCCCATCCGTCGCGACGCCGGCGATGCAGTCTTGTCTTGTCGATCCCGGCGCGGAGGAAACATTTCAGCGATCCAAGATCGATCACGCCGAGCGCGAGCGCGGCGTGCACAAATGGATCTACGACTTGCACAAGGACCTTCTGAAATTGCGTCGTACGGAGTCGGCCTTCCGCCGCGTGCAACGCCGCGGCGACATCGACGGCGCTGTCCTCGGACCGGATGCCTTCGTGCTGCGCTACTTCGGCGCGGATCACGACGATCGTCTCGTCCTCGTCAACCTCGGCCGCGACATCGATCTCGTCCCCGCCCCCGAGCCGCTGCTCGCGCCGCCGCTCGGCATGCGCTGGACCACGATCTTCACCAGCGAAGATCCAAAATACGGCGGCAGCGGAACGTCGCCGGTCGACACCGAGCTGGAAGGCATTTTTCTCCCTGGCCGAACGACAGTCGTGCTCCGTCCCGAACCGGCGGATCGCGCGACGGTGCCGACGCGCTTTCTCGTGCAAGGCTCGGCGCAGGATGCGAAGGTCAAAAGCAAATGCGATTAAAGGAACCACAGATGAACGCAGATGAACACGGATGAAGACATTGGATTGAATCCGTGTTCATCTGTGTCCATCTGTGGTTTCACTTCCGATGCGAATCGAATCCACCTACCGCCTGCAATTCCACGCCGGCTTCACGTTTCGTGACGCCGCGGCGATCGTGCCGTATCTGCACGCGCTCGGGATCACGCACGTCTACGCGTCGCCCTATCTCAAGGCGCGGCCCGGAAGCACGCACGGTTACGACGTCATCGATCACTCGAAGCTGAACTCCGAGCTCGGCACGCAGGCGGATTTTGACGCGTTTCTCGCCGCGCTCTCGCAGCACGGCATGTCGCACATCCTCGACATCGTGCCGAACCACGTGGGCGTCGCGACGAATGACAATGCGTGGTGGAACGACGTGCTCGAGAACGGCCCGGCGTCGCGGTTCGCCGGTTACTTCGACATCACCTGGCGCGGCTCGCCGCGGCCGGAGCTGCACGACAAGGTTTTGTTGCCGCTGCTCGGCGAACCGTACGGCGACGTGCTGGAGAAGGGACAATTTCGACTGGCGTTCGACGATGGGACGTTCGGCGTCTTTTATTACGACCGCCGGTTTCCGATCTCGCCGCGCACATACGGGAGAATCCTGGCGCATCGGATCGAAGCGCTCGAGCAATCGTTGCGGCCGGAGAATCCGGACCTGCTCGAGTATCAGAGCATCGCCAACTCGGCCCGGCATCTTCCCGATCGCTCGGCCCGCGATGAAGACGATGTGATGGAGCGCTGGCGTGAGACCGAAGTCATCAAGCGGCGGCTCGGCCGACTTGCCGCGTCGAGCGAACCGATCGCTCGGCACATCGACGGCAACGTCGCCACGTTCAACGCGTCGCCTGATCTGCTGGATGAATTGCTCGATCATCAGTGCTACCGGCTGTCGTACTGGCACGTCGCATCGGACGAGATCAACTACCGCCGCTTCTTCGACATCAACGACCTCGCCGCGCTCAGCATGGAGCGGCGCGAAGTGTTCGAGGCGACG
Organism: Phycisphaerales bacterium; assembly: GCA_034666045.1. Lineage (GTDB taxonomy): Bacteria > Planctomycetota > Phycisphaerae > Tepidisphaerales > Tepidisphaeraceae > JAICTV01. Next base: position 4,291 of record JAXDMN010000001.1, read on the forward strand.
CACGAGTTCGTTCTGCGGCTGATGCGCGAGGGAAAACTCGCGGGCGTGCGCGTCGATCATCCCGATGGCTTGTATGATCCGAAGCAATATTTCGAGCGCCTGCGCGAAGCGGGCGTCGGATATGTCGTCGCCGAGAAAATTTTGGCCGTCGGTGAGCCGCTGCCGCCCGATTGGCCGGTCAGCGGCACGAGCGGATACGACGCGCTGATCATGATCAACGGGCTGTTCGTCGACCGCGCGAACGAGGAAGCGTTCACGCGGATTTACCAGGACTGGACCGGTGATCAGACGAGCTACGACGATCTTGTTTATCGCAATAAGCTCCTCATCCTCGACATCTCGCTCGCCAGCGAGCTGCAAATGCTCGCCTACCAGCTCGATCGCATCGCCCAGCGCGGCCGGCGGACGCGGGACTTCACGCATAACGCGCTGCGGCACGCACTCCGCGAAGTGATCGCGTGTTTTCCGGTCTATCGGTCGTATGTCTCGGACGAAGGCGTGCGCCAGGCGGACATTGCGGTGATCGACACGGCGATCGAGCGCGCGGTGGCGCGGAATCCGAAGACGGAACGCTCCGTGTTCGATTTTCTGCGCGACGTGCTGCTGCTTCGATCGAGCGCGGGCAGCCGCCCGGCGCAACGAAAATTCGCCGGGAAATTCCAGCAGGTGACCGCGCCCGTCACCGCCAAGGGGATCGAGGACACGACGTTCTACATCTACAACCGCCTGATTTCCCTCAACGAAGTCGGCGGCGAGCCCGCGCATTTTGGCGTGACACCGGCGGAGTTGCACGACTACCTCGCGGATCGTCAGAAACGCTGGCCGCAGGCGCTGACGGCGCTGTCGACGCACGACACGAAGCGCAGCGAAGATGTGCGCGCGCGGATCAACGTGCTGTCCGAGATGCCGCGCGAATGGCGCGAATGCGTCGAGCAGTGGGGAAAGATCAACCAGCACGACGGATCACCGGGGCGGAACGAGGAATATTTGCTGTACCAGACGCTCGTCGGCGCGTGGCCGCTGGATGAGAAGGCGGATGACGCGTTCATCGAGCGCATCGTCCAGTACCTGCGCAAGGCCGCGCGCGAGGCGAAGGTGAACACGAGCTGGACCGCGCCGAACGCGGAATATGAGTCATCGGTGGAAACGTTCATCGGGCGGACGATCCGCAACGAAAAGTTCGTCGAGAATTTTCTACCCTTCCAGCGGCGCGTCGCGGCATTGGCGGAAACGAACACGCTCGCGCAAACGCTGCTGCGACTCACCGTGCCGGGCGTGCCGGACACCTATCAGGGGACGGAGCTCGTCGACCTGAGTCTGGTCGATCCCGACAACCGCCGGCCGGTGGATTACGCGAGACGGCGGGAAATTTTGAACCGGCCGGAGGTGGACCGAAAATTCTTCGTCACGACGAAGACGCTGCATGCGCGGCGCGAGCATGCCGGGCTGTTCTGCGAAGGCGAATACGCCGCGATCGAAGCCTCGGGCCCGCGCGCGGCGAACGTCTTTGCTTTCGCACGACAGTTGGCCGACGTCCGCGCGATCGTCGCGGTCCCGCGGCTCGTCGCCGGCATTCGCGACTGGACCGGCACGACGCTTCGCCTGCCAACAAAAGTTCGCGTCCGCAATGTTTTCACCGGCAAAACGCACGACCTGGCCGGCGATGTGCCGGTGAGTGAACTCTTCGCCGATTTCCCGGTCGCCCTGCTGATCGCCGGCGCGGGCGAGCGATAAACACGCGTTGTGCGAATTGATCCAACCTCCTCAAAATGCCGCCATGGTGACCCGCGACCGCTTCGACGCCGTCCTCTTTGATCTCGACGGCGTCCTCACCTCCACCGCCGCCATCCACGCCGACGCGTGGAAGGCGATGTTCGACGCGTATCTGTTGCCGCGCGGCGAGCGGGCTTTCGACATCGACAGCGACTACAAGAAGTATGTCGACGGCCGGCCGCGCTATGAGGGCGTGAAGACGTTTTTGGAGTCGCGCGGGATCAAGTTGCCGCAGGGCGAAGCTTCGGAAGAGCCGAACGACCACACGATTTCCGGACTCGGCAACAAGAAGGACGCGATGGTGAAACAGGCGATCGCGGAGGGTCGCGTCAAGCCGTTCGAAGGCTCGCTGCGATGGATCGACGAGCTTCGCCGCGACGGCTTCAAGCTGGGCGTCGTCTCATCGAGCCGCAATGCGGGTCCCGTGTTGAAAGCGGCGAAGATGGATCATCTGTTCACCGTCCGCGTCGACGGCGCGACGCTGGCGGAGGAGAACATCCGCGGAAAACCCGCGCCCGACTCTTTTTTGAAAGCGGCCGAGCGACTTGGCGCCACGCCCAAGCGAACCGTCGTCGTCGAAGATGCCCTCTCCGGCGTCGAAGCCGCCGCGGCGGGAAAATTCGGCCTGGTCATCGGCGTCGACCGCGAAGGCCACGGCGACGCGCTTCGCAAGCACGGGGCGGATATCGTTGTCGGCGATCTCGGTGAGTTGGTAAGCGACAAAGAGCAAAATAAAAGATGATCCGACACGATCCCGTCCTCCCGCCGGAATTCATCTACCCCATCGACGACTGGCGCTGGGTCGAACGACGTTACGCGCCGGAGTTCATCGCCAGCAGCGAGACCACCTTCTCCACCGCCAACGGCTACCTCGGCATGCGCGGCGGATTCCAGGAAGCGCGGCCGGCGTTTTTGCACGGGACGTACATCAACGGCTTTTACGAAACCTGGCCGATCCCGTACGGCGAAAAAGCGTTCGGCTTCGCGAAGACCGGGCAGACGATGGTCAACGTGCCGGACGGAAAAATCATCCGCCTGTACGTCGACGATGAGCCGTTCACGCTCGACCGCGCCACGCTCGACCACTACGAGCGCGCCCTCGACATGAAGTGCGGCACCTACGAACGCGAAACGCTCTGGGAAACGCCGAGCGGCAAGCAGGTGCGCATCCGCACGACGCGCTTCGTCTCCTTCACTGAGCGGCACGTGGCGGCGATCCGATATGAAGTGACGATCCTCAACGGCCGCGCGCCGATCGTCGTCGCGTCGGAGCTGGCGAACCACGCGGCGATCGAAGCGAAAGCCGTGCGCGAGGAACTTTCCGCCGGCGTCGTGCCGCCGGTCGATCTTGACGATCCGCGCCTGTCGAAGGCGTTCAAGGACGAAGTCCTCGTGCTCGAAGAGCTGACGACGGACGACAAGCGCGTTCTCATGGGCTATCGCACGCGCAGCAGCGGGATGACGATGGCCTGCGGCATGGATCACGTCGTCGAAACCGAGAACGACTACACGTTCACCTCGACGCGCCAAGACAACAGCGGCCACGTCGTCTTCAACGTCGCCGCCGAGGCGAATAAGCCGTTCGTGATGTTCAAGTATTTGACGTATCACACGTCGCACAGCGAGCCGCCGTCCGAATTGCGCGCCCGCGCAGCGCGCACGCTCGACCGGACCGTCCGCCAGGGTTTCGAGCCGCTCCTTGCCGACCAGAAAGAGTTCGTCGCCGACTTCTGGCGGCGCAGCGACGTCGAAATTTCCGTCCCGCAGATCAACCCGCGCCTCCAGCAGTGCCTGCGCTGGAATCTTTTCCAAATGCTCCAGGCGACCGCGCGCGTCGAGAATGCGGGCGTGCCGGCGAAGGGTTTGACCGGGCAGGCGTACGAAGGCCACTACTTCTGGGACATGGAGATTTACTGTCTCCCGTTCCTGATCTACACCGCGCCGCGCATCGCGCAGAACCTCTTGAAATTCCGCCACGGCATGCTCGACAACGCGCGGCAGCGCGCCGCGGAGCTGAACCAGAAAGGCGCGCTCTTTCCCTGGCGGACGATCAGCGGCGAAGAAGCGAGCGCCTACTACGCCGCCGGCACCGCGCAATATCACATCAACGCGGCGATCGCTTACTCGATCAAAAAATACGTCGAAATCACCGGCGACATCGAGTTTTTATGCGAGTACGGCGCCGAGATGCTCGTCGAAACCGCGCGGCTCTGGTTCGACATGGGCTTCTTCTCCGACCGCCAGGCCGGAAAGTTCGTCATCCACAGCGTCACCGGCCCGGACGAGTACACGACCGTCGTCAACAACAACGCCTACACCAACATGATGGCGCGGGAGAACCTCTGGTACGCCGCCCAGGCCGTCGAAACGCTGCGGCGTGACTATCCGCAGCATTACATCGCGCTCGCGCACGAGACCAGGCTCGACCCGTCCGAGAGCGCCGACTGGAAGCGCGCCGCCGACAACATGTTCATCCCGTACGACGAGCGCACCAAGATCAACCCGCAGGACGATTCCTTCCTCGACCGCGAAGTGTGGGACCTGAAGAACACGCCGAAGGAAAATTTTCCGCTGCTGCTGCACTATCACCCGCTGGTGATCTACCGCTTCCAGGTGATCAAGCAGGCGGACATCGTCCTCGCGATGTTTCTGCTCGGGAATGAATTTTCCATGGAGCAGAAGAAGCGGAATTTCGACTACTACGATCCGCTCACGACCGGCGACAGCAGTTTGTCGGCGTGCATCCAGAGCATCGTCGCCGCCGAGATCGACTACGACGACATCGCCACCAAGTACATGCGCTACGCCGTGCTGATGGACCTCGCCGACGTCGGCGGCAACGTGAAGGACGGCGTCCACGTCGCCAGCATCGGCGGCACCTGGATGGCGATCGTGTACGGCCTGGCGGGCATGCGCGACTACGGCGGGAAAATTTCCTTCAACCCGAAAAAGTTCGTCGACAAACTCGCCTTCCCGCTCCTCGTGCGCGGGCAGCGCATCGAAGTGAAGATCGAAAAAGGCGCGGCGACGTACACGCTCCGCCAGGGCGAAGGGTTGAGCATCTGGCATCGCGACGAAGAGCTGAAATTGACCGAAGGAAAACCGCTGACGCGCACGCTGTGACGACGACGTCGCCGATGAACGCGCGGCCGCGCCAAAAGCGCGAAGGTCATTGCCGCCACGCCCGTCACGCCTGCCGCGTTTTGGTTCGCCGACGACTTGGAACTCATCCGAGCATTGAATCGTGCGGCGGCCGCACCGGGCCGACGTGATTTTTACTCCCGGCCCGGCCACGAGTTGGGCCTGCATTTTTGAGGGTCCGCGCGAAAAATAAGGACTTACGAACGTCGGCCGGAGTAGTAGGAATTGCCATTTTCGACCGCGGCGATCCCACGTTAACCGGTTAACTTGGCGTTTAACACGCGGCCGACCCCTCGGCGACGCTGAAAACGTCTCAAATCATCCCGCCCGCGTCTCGCCCGCCGACGCATTTCGACGCCAACGCGACGATTCCGCCCGCCGATTCGCACCAAGTTGCGATCGGTTAACAAACTGCCCGGTAGACTTCCATTGCAACGTCACCGGCCACGACGGCGTCTTTGCCGATGACCCACCACACACCTTCACCTCGGGGAGCCTGGACATGTTGAACTGCGAACGTCTCGAATCGCGCGTCCTCTTCGCCCTCACCATTGATCTGGCGGACGGCGCCGTCTTGCCCTTTCACGTCACCTCCAAAGGGACGCTCGTCGTCGGCGGAACCCGTACCGGCGACTTCGCCGACACCATCCACCTGCGCGTCGCGGGCAGCGGCGCCGTCACCCTCGACTGGAATAAACTGCTCGGCTTCGAACTCACCAACGTCAAGCGCATCTACGTCGACATGGGCAGCGGCGACGATCGCATCCTCGTCAGCACGAACGCGCGCACGCCCGTCGCCGTCCTCGGCGGCGGCGGCAACGATCGCATCGTCGTCACCGGCGGGCCCGCCACCCTCCTCGGCGGCAACGGCCACGATGTCCTCATCGGCGAGGGCCGTTACAGCATGACCTTCAGCGGCGGCCGCGGCAACGACCGCCTCTTCGGCAGCGCCGGCCCCGACCATTTCATCGGCGGCGCTGGCAGCGACTACGCCGAGATCGTCCACTCCGGCGTCGACGGCGCGGAGGGGGTTGAGACGGTGCAGATCGTCGCGTGAAGCGCCGTGAAGACGAAACTTGTCATCCTTCTATGAAGCTCCGTTGCCTGTCAATGATCGCTGGCGGCCGGGGCACACGCTTCTATCCGAGCGTCCTCCGTTCGCGGAGTAGCCCATCAGGGGAGT
>JAXDMN010000002.1:0-12692 GCA_034666045.1 Phycisphaerales bacterium
CGAATGACGAGCGCTACCTGCGGCAACTTTGCGAAGAAGGCCTGGTCTGGCGCTACGGCACGGTCGACGTCGAAAAGACCGTCCGCGATCGCCTTGAGCACGAGCTGAAGATCATCTGCATGAAGCAGTTTTGCTCGTACTTCCTGATCGTGTGGGACTTCTGCAACTACGCGCGCGACAACCACATCCCCGTCGGCGCGAGAGGTTCAGGCGTTGGCACGATGGTCGGCTACCTGCTCGGGCTCTGTAACGTCGACCCGATCAAGTATGGCCTGCTCTTCGAGCGGTTCATGGACCCGTCTCGTAACGAGATGCCGGATATCGACATCGACATCTGCCAGGATGGCCGGCAGAAGGTCATCGAATACGTCCGCCAGAAGTACGGCCACGTCGCGCAGATCATCACCTTCGGCACCCTCGCCGCGAAAGCCGCGTGCAAAGACGTCGGCCGCGTGCTCGGCGTGCCGCTGGCGGAAGTCGACAAGCTGACCAAGCTGATTCCCGGTACGCCGGGCATGACGCTCGACCGCGCGATGAAGCAGGTGCCGGAGCTGGCCGACCTTTACCGCGCCAATCCGACGATCAAGCAGGTCATCGATCTCGGCCAGAAGCTCGAAGGCTTATGCCGCAACGCCGGCTGCCACGCGGCTGGCGTGATCATCGCGGATCAGCCGCTCGACGAAATCGTCCCGCTCTACAAAGACTCCGAAGACAACATCCTCACGCAGTTCGAAGGCCCGATCGCCGAAAAGTGCGGCCTGCTCAAGATGGACTTTCTCGGGCTGCGCACGCTCACCACGCTTCAGCGCTCGATCGATCTCGTGAAGACAACCAAGAGCATCGAAATCGACATCGAGCACGTCGACTTCGCCGACCGCAACGTCCTCGATCTCTTCTGCCGCGGCGAAACGAAGGGCATCTTTCAGTTTGAATCCGGCGGCATGCAGGACCTGCTGATGAAAATGCAGCCGGACCGCCTGGAAGATCTCATCGCCGCCAATGCGCTCTATCGCCCCGGGCCGATGGAGCTGATTCCGACTTATTGCGCCCGCAAACACGGACGCGAGCGCGTGCCGAGCGAGCACCCGATCATGGACGCCATCCTGGCCGAGACCTACGGCATCATGGTCTACCAGGAACAGGTCATGCAGATCTTCAACCAGCTCGGCGGGATCGAGCTGGCCAGCGCCTACAAGCTGATCAAGGCGATCAGCAAAAAGACCGTCGACGTCATCGCCAAGTTCCAGCCGCAGTTCATCAAAGGATGCCTCGAGAAAGGCATCACCAGCGCCAAGGCGGAAGAGATCTTCGATCTCATCCTCAAATTCGGCGGCTACGGCTTCAACAAGTCGCACTCGACGCGCTACGCGATCGTCGCCTTCCAGACGGCGTTCATGAAGGCGTACCACCCGGTCGAGTACATGTCCGCCGTGCTCACCTTCGAAATGGGCAGCACGGACAAGGTCGTCGAGTACATCGAAGAATGCCGCCGCCTGACGATGCCGGACGGCTCGCGCGGCATCAAGGTGCTTCCGCCGGACGTCAACATCTCCGACAAAGATTTCACGCCGGTCTACATCGACGAAGAGAGCGGCAAGGGGAAGCGGAAAACGACCACCCAGCGCGGCGTCATCCGCTTCGGCATGATGGCGGTCCGCGGCGTCGGCGAGAAGGCGGTCGAGGCGATCATCGACGAGCGCCAGAAAGCGGGCGACTTCCCCAGCCTGTACGAATTCTGCGAGCGCGTCGACCAGCGGCAGGTGACCAAGTCGACGATCGAAGCGCTCATCAAGTGCGGCGGGTTCTCGTCAATGAACGCGCGCCGCGCCCAACTGCTCGAAGTCCTCGAACGCGCCGTCGAGATGGGTCAGCAAACCCAGAACGACAAACGCTCCGGACAATTGAACATGTTCGGCGCGCCCGCAGACGCCGCCGCGTCACTTGCCTCGTCGCGGACGACCGCCGTCGTACTCCCCGACATCCCCGAGCTCCCCAGCGCGGACCTGTTGAAATTCGAAAAGGAGCTTCTCGGCTTCTACATCACCAGCCACCCGCTCACCGAGCACCAGTCGGCGATCGAGCGTTACTCCACTGCCTCCACGCGCGACGCGGGCAACTGCAACGAAGGAACCGAAGTCCTCATCGGCGGCATGTTATCTGCCGTCCGCCCCAAGGTCGCCAAGACCGGCCGATCCGCCGGTCAGCGCTGGGCGATCCTCGAACTGGAGGACCTCGAAGGAAAAATCGAAGGCATGTGTTTCGCCGAATCGTTCGCCGACATTTCCGCGCGCTATCCCGGCGTGCTGACCAACGAACGCATCGTTTTCGTCCGCGGCAAGGTCGACAAACGCCGCGAAACGCCCTGCCTGATGATCAACGACGTCATCCCGATCGAACTCGCCGTCGAGCGCCTCACGACGAGCATCGGCGTCAAGATCGACCGCACGCGGCACAGCGCCGACGTCTTCACCGACCTCAAAGGCGTCATCAAAAAACACGCCGGCAACAAGGAGCTCTTCGTCCAGGTGCAAACCGCCGACGGAACCAAAGTCTCCCTGCGCGTCAACGGCGAGCTCGGCGTCCGCCTGACGAAAACGCTGGTCGACGATCTCGAACAGCTTTTAGGCAACGGCTCCGTCCAACTCGGCGGCGACGGCCAAAAGCGAATGAAACGCCTCGCCCAGCAGCAACTTTTCCGAGAAGCCGAAACCGTCGAACCGCCCACGATAGACGCGATCCCGGAGCCGGAGTTGGAGCCTGAGCTGGCCCTCGACGAGGTCTAGCCGACAGTCTCTCTCGGCCTCCACACCGCCGCATCGATGATCGACCAGATGTGGATGATCCACCCCAGCGCGATCACCCACAGCACGCCGGCGAGCACAAAGTGCACCAGCGCCATCATGATCCGCCCCTGCACAAGCTGCCCGAGCCCCGGGATAAAAAAACTGCACACGGCCGCGATCACGTTCCCGGTTGAACCTTGTCCTGCCATCAAGTCATCTCCTTTCCGACGGCGCGCATCTCGTAGAAGCGCCGATCAAAAGGATACGAACGTTGTCACCATGGCAGCGTTATAAAGCGGTGCTCAGACTGGAAGGTCATAACCTCGCCGGCAGTCCGTGCTCCGCGCGCCACCGCAATTCCTCGAGCTCTTCTCGTTGCTTGGTGGCGCGGAATTCGTCCATAGTCATCGTTTGAATCACGGTGCGATCCATCGGCTGATTCACGGCGTCTTCGCCCCACCGATACACTCGCATCCAATGGGAAAGCTCAAGCCCCTGTTCAGTGGTGAGTGCTCGCATCCAGCACAGTTCCTCCTTTTCCGATTTGAAATCCGGAACAGGAAACGAACAGCGGGATTTGTCAAACGGATCCACCGATTCGTCTGTCCTTACGCCGCGCTGGCTTTTTTCTTGTAGTAGTCCGGCAGCGGACGCCCGAGCTTTTCCCAATGCTTTACGATCGTGTCGGCCTTGCCGGCGGAGTTCAGGACATCTTTGAGCTTGTGGCGGACCATCGAGATGATCGCCTCGCGGCCGGGGCCGAGGTAGTTGCGGGGGTCGAACTCGGCGGGCTTGGTGGCGAAGACTTCGCGGATCTTCGCGGTCAGGGCCAGGCGAAGATCGGTGTCGATGTTGACCTTGCACACGCCGTACTTCTGCACCGCCATTGCGATCTGGTCTTCGGGGACGCCTCGCGCGTTGGGCATCGCGCCGCCGTACTTGTTCACCAGGTCGATGAACTCCTTCGGCACGCTCGAGCTGCCGTGCATGACCAGCGGCAGGCCGGGGCAGGTCTTCATGATCTGTTCGATGCGATCGAACGCGAGCTTCGCCTCGTGCTTGAACTTGAACGCGCCGTGCGAGGTGCCGATCGCGACGGCGAGCGAGTCACAGTTGGTGCGCTTCCAGAAATCCTTCGCCTGCTCCGGGTCGGTCAGGAATTTCTCGACGTTCTTTTCGTACTCGTGCGCGTCCATGCCGACGACGTCTTCCTCGATGCCGCCGAGCATCCCGAGTTCCGCCTCGACGACCACGCCGCTCGCGTGCGCGACCTTCACCGCCTCGGCGGTCACCTTGATGTTCTCTTCCATTGGATGGTGCGAGCCGTCGATCATCACGGACGTGAAGCCGTCGCTGATGCAGGTCTTGACCAGCTCGACGGTGTCGCCGTGATCGAGGTGGATCGCGATCGGCAACTCCGGATGCTCCTCGACCGCGGCCGCGATGATGTGGCGGAGGTAGCGGAAGTTGGCGTACTTTCGCGCGCCCTTGGAGATCTGAAGAATCAGCGGCGATTTCTCGGCCGCGGCGGCCTCGATGATCCCCTGCGTGATCTCCATGTTGTTGACGTTGAATGCGCCGACCGCGAACCCGCCGCTGTAGGCGAGGTCGAACATCGGCTTGGTGGTCATGAGTGGCATGTTTTTGTTCCTTTCGTGGTACTGACGAACTCTGCGACCCTCGGGCAACCCGATGCGGCGCGCGACAATTTAGTGGATGAGGGCTCGATTGTCATGAAGCGCCGCATTGGGTTCGTTTCGTCAGTGGCGCGAGGGGCATTTCGGGACATTTCCGCGTTATCAAACGGAAAACGCGGTTTTACGTTGGCTTTGAATGGGTTCGATTGGGTTCGTTTCGTCGCGCATGACCCAATCGTCAGCTTCCAGCACGCATCGTTCAGTTGTCAAAGACTCAAAACCACACTGCACCGTAGCAAGTCAAAACGGAAAATGCGGCGGAAAAATCGGTCCTGGCGACGCGGGGAGAACGCATTGACCAGCATGGCACGAAAGTCGCGATGGCTCAACTGCACTGTGGCCGCCGTTGTTGCGCTCGTGTTCTGCGCGGCGATGTCGGCGCTGGCGCAGCGCAGCACACGCTGCGGCGATGTCATCTCATTTCGATTCGGGCAGCGATTCGGCAACCTGAAATCGGAGGCGGGCTCGCTTCACGTCATGGTGAACTATGTCCCCGGTGAGACGATTCGCGACTTCACGGAGGGCCGAGATCCAGTCAGATACGGCAACTACAGGCGCGGCGAGTCGCGCCACGGGTGGTCGTGGCGACGCGAGTGGTTCTCCTGGCATCGCGCTCCACCGATCGATCTGGAGGCCTACGGTGGACTTGGCGCGATGTACACGCAGTTGATCGTGCCGCACTGGTTCTTCATCCTGCCGAGCGGCGTGACGGGGCTTTGGTTCGCCCGCCGCGCCTGGCACGACCGGCGGCAAAGGCGGCGGCAGGCGCGCGGCGAATGCACCGCCTGTGGCTATGACCTCCGCGCGAGCCCAACTTGCTGCCCGGAATGTGGGGCATCTTGCCTAACTTAGCTCGCGACAATTTCCAATTGCGTGCGCGCAGTTCCTACGCAAACACCTGTTCCCGCCGCGTCGTCGGCGCGCCATAATGCCGCGCGCACAGGTGCGGCGGGAATGAAACCTCTCTCTGGAAGGCCGGTGGACGATGCGGTGGCGCAGGCTGAGTGACGGCGGCGGCGTGGCGTTTCTGCTGGTGTGTCTGGCGGCGACGAGTTGGTGCTCGGCGGGGATCGTCGTCACGGCGCGAGAGTCGTCGCTGGCGGCCAGCGGGCAGACCAGCGCGGACCAGTTCGAGTTGAGCGACACGTCGACAGAGTTCGGCTTCTACGACCAAACGATCGGGCAATCGCTGCCTGGCGCGGGCGGCGGGACGACCAGCGCGTCGGCAAGTCAACGGTCGAACGTGACGTCAACGGCGCTGCCGACTGAGGCGCGCGGGACCGCAGCGGCGCAGGTCGCGGAGCTCGATGCGATCGCGGCGCAGGCCAGCACGTCTCTTGATATCTCGTTCGACGTCATCGGTCAGCCGGAGACACTCACGATCCAGGGCCACGTGCAGGGGACGTTCGATGGTGCGGCGCGCGTCACGCTGGAAAACGGGAGCGGCACCGTCTTCGAGCGGCGCATCGAAATCGGGGATGAGGGGCAGATCGACTTCAGCGAATCGCTGACGCTCGAGCCCGGGTCGTACACGATCTTTGCGGAAACTCACGTTACCGGCACGCAGTCGCCGAACTCCGCGGAGTTTGAGTTCGCCATCTCGCAAGGTCCGCCCGCACTGATCCCGCTCCCGCCGCCGCTGCTTGGCGGCGCGGCGATGCTGCTTCTCGCGGCATGGCCTCTTCGGCGGCTGGTCGGACGCCGATAGCGAAAACGAAACCGAAATTTGACGCCCATCCTCACGCGCCGCGCAGGATCGATTCCAGCTCGGCGACGAAGCGGCTGCGCGGCAGCACCTGGTCGATCCCGGCGTCGCGCGCGCGGCGAATGGTTTCGGCGTCGACGTGCGAGACGAATCCCGTCACGTGCCCGCCCCGCTGCGCCTTCCACGCGATCGCCGCCTCCAGCGCGCCCGCCTGATTGAGATCGACAATAAGCCGCTTGCCGAATTGCTCGGCCAGTTTGGTTTCGTCGCGGATCACTTTCAGCTCGACCCCGAGCGCCCGCGCCGTCGCCGTGACACGGCTGGCGATGATCAGATCGCGCACGAGAACCAGAAGTGGTAAGCCATCTGCCGGCGTGGAGTGTAGCGAGCTCATCTGTGTCTCCTCCGCCGCTTAATCAACGCGGCAGAGTTCGCCTGACATGGTGACCGTTTACGTCGGACAGCCTGTCCTTTAAGTGTAGAGGGAGACAACTAAGGAACCCCGGCGGGTGCAACTTTTTTCGTGGTGGTAGCGCAGAAAAAAGGGCAAAGTGTTGCGGTTGAGGTAGCTTAGGCGGCTTATGTGGGTAAAGTAGGGCCCGATAAGGCATGACCTTTGCTCTGCCCGAATGCGGGCAATCACAAGCAGGCGAGGTCCTTATGAAAAAAGACACCCGGCCCCATTTGGGGGTTAGCAAATCCAACGCCTCCGCCTCGGCGAGGGCGGCAGCGCGGGCGCAACACGGCTCGTCTAACGATCGGCTCGACGCCCCTGCCGCCGCCGTTACTACGTGCATCACGGCGCCGGCGGTGCAGATCTCGGCCCGCTACATCGATAGTCGTCTTAAACAGTTCTGCCTGCGTTAGAGCATGGTCGCTCAAGCGCGTTTGCATCGAGCGGCCGACAGCGTTTCAAACGCCGGGCCCGCGCAGGATGAATGCCGGTCGAGTGGTTTGTCCGCGAGCGAGAGAAATCAGCCGATCGGCTTGATCGAAGCAACGAAACGAAAAACTGAATAGCCCGAATGTTTGCCTCTTAAGGAAATTCCGAACTTGAGCATGGAGAGGGTACGCGCATGATTTCGTCGTCGTCGGGAAGTGGTTCGTCATCGCAGGCCGTCACCCCCGCCAGCGCGGCGGCGCAGGGGATCGAGCGTCTTCCGTTTCAACAGTTCGTCTGGGGCGCGGGCATCGAGTGCTCCTTTCTCCCGCACATCAATGTCGATCAGTACGAATGGACCCAGCACAACAAATTCTGGCGCGATGACTTCCGCCGGGCGCGCGAAGAGCTTGGCATCACGCACCTGCGCTACGCGCTGCCGTGGCATCGCATCGAAAGCGAACGCGGGCAGTTCGATTGGTCGATGGCGGATGAGCGCATCGCGGAAATGCAAAAGCTCGGCATCGAGCCGCTCATGGACGTGATGCATTTCGGCACGCCGCTCTGGCTGAAACAGGCGGTCGGCGACCCGGAATTCCCGGAAGCGTTGGAACGATTCACCGAGGCTTTTGTATCGCGTTACCGCGGCGCGATTCAGACCTGGTGCCCATTCAACGAACCGCTGGTGAGCGCGCTGTTCAGCGGCGACTTCGGCTTCTGGCCGCCGCACTCGCGGAAGTGGCGCGGGTACATGCCGGTGCTGTCGCGGATCGTGCAGGCGGTTTCGCGCGGCATCCGCGCGATCCGACGCGCGCAGCCGGAAGCGAACGTGCTGCTCTGCGACGCGGCCGAGAACTACAAGACGCGGGATGCGTCGCTCGAGATCGAAGTGAAGCGCCGCAACCTCCGCCGCTTCGTCGTCATGGATCTGCTGCTCGGCCGAATCGATCACAACCACGTGCTGTTCCCGTGGCTGACGACGTACGGCATGAGCGAGATCGACATCGCGTGGTTCAAGCAGAACCCGCAGTCGCCGGACGTGCTCGGCCTGGACTATTACCCGCACAGCGACTGGCAGCTCGATCAAGTCGGCGGCCGTGTGCGGCAACGCCGGGCGGACAATCCGGTTGGCCTCTACGGCGTCGCGAACGCGTACTACAACCGCTACGGCATCCCGCTGATGCTCACCGAGACGAGCGTCGAAGGGAAACCGATCAACCGCGAGATCTGGCTGGATGAAAACATCGACGCCTGTAAACGCCTGCGCGATGAAGGCGTGCCGATGCTCGGGCTGATCTGGTGGCCGATGCTGGATCAGATCGACTGGGATGGCGCGCTGACGCACCGCGTCGGGAAGATCCACCAGGTCGGCCTGTTCACGCTGCAGCGCGAAAAGGACGGAACGCTCAAGCGCACGGCGACGCCGCTGGTGAAGCAATTTCGAGAAGCGGTTAGCAGTGGTGAGGAACGCGTCGGGAAGCTGGAGACGCTGGCAATTCCCGTCGAGAGCGACGACGAGCAGCTTCCCCCATTGGAGTACACGGGAACGAGCGAGAAGATCGACGTGGTCTCGCTCGCGCCGACGCCGGTGAAGTCGAACGGCAATGGCAAGAGTAACGGCAACGGTCACACTGTCGTTGCTGATGCCGCGTCGGGACTCGCGAGCGAGCCACCTGCCACCCGTGGCCTGGGCGTCTCGCCCGAACGTTCCCGCGAAGCGGCTGCGCCCCAGAAGCTCGGGCAAGATGCCCAAGCCACAGGAAGATACGGCATCGTCGTCTTCTCCCACCTGCGCTGGGGATTCGTCTGGCAGCGCCCGCAGCAGTTTTTGTCGCGCTTCGCCAAGAAGCACGCGATCCTCTTCGTCGAGGAACCGTTCTTCGACCAGGCGGAAGGGACCGAGCCCCGCGTCGAGCTGCATCGCGTGATGCCGAATGTCACCGTCGCGACGCCCCACTGCTCGGTCGCCTGGTCGCGCGATCCGAAGCTGCCGGCGAAGCTGCGCGAGTTCACCGAGGAAGCGATCGACCGCATGAACGAGGACGGCGCGTTCGACAAACCGCTGCTCTGGTACTACTCGCCGATGGATTCGAGCTGGTCGCTCGGCCATTTCGAGAACCGCGGCGTCGTCTACGACTGCATGGACGAGCTCTCGCAGTTCACCGGCGCGCCGAAAGCGCTCGTGAACAACGAAGCCCGCCTGATCGAGCACGCCGACGTCGTCTTCACCGGCGGATACAACCTCGGCGAAAAGAAAAAGCAGCAGCATGACAACGTGCACATCTTCGGCTGCGGCGTGGAATTCGCGCACTTCAACAAGGCGCAGGATTCTTCAACGCCGATCCCGCCGGACATCGACTTCATGAGCCGTCCGATCCTCGGCTGGTTCGGCGTTGTCGACGAGCGCGTCGACTACGCGATGGTCGGCGAAATGGCGCGGATGCGCCCGGACTGGTCGTTCGCCATGGTCGGGCCGGTCGTGAAGGTTGATCCCAACCTGCTCCCCCACTCGCCGAATCTCTACTGGCTTGGCGGACGCGACTATCAGCAATTACCCAGCTATTGCGCCGCGTTCGACATCAACATGATGTGCTTCGCGATCAACAAGGCGACCGAGTTCATCAACCCGACCAAGGGCCTGGAATACATGGCGACCGGCAAGCCGATCGTCAGCACGCACGTGAAAGACGTCGTCAACCAGTGGAGCGACATCGTCCACCTCGCCAAAGGGGCCGAAGAATTCGTGCAGGCGGCGCAGCGCTGCCTCGAAAAACGCGGCGACGTCGATCAACGCATCGCGCGCGGCCTGGCCCTTGCGAGGGAAAACGGCTGGGAACGAATCGTCGAGAAAATGCAGGACCTGATCAAGCAGGCCATCAACAAGAAGGAGCGCCGATCGAATCGAAAGATCGAAGCCATGACCGAGGCGCAGCTCGAGTACGTCTACATGGCGACGCAGGGTTCCTGAGGAATCCGCCGGAACTGAGACATATTTGTAAAGGAGTCGTGTGATGGAACCCCAGAACCCAACGCAGTCTGCTGCTGAACCAAAAATCGTCATCATCGGCGCCGGCCCCACCGGCCTGGGCGCGGCGTATCGTCTCAAAGAGCTCGGCTACAAAAACTTCCACATGTACGAGCGCGCCAGCCACCTTGGCGGGCTCGCGTCGTCGTTCACCGACCCGGCCGGCTTCACGTGGGACATCGGCGGGCACGTGATGTTCAGCCACTACAAGTATTACGACCAGTGCTTCGATAAGCTGATGGGCAACGATTTCCAGATGAACAATCGCGAGTGCTGGGTCCGCATGTTCAACAACTGGGTCCCCTACCCGTTCCAGAACAACATCCGACATCTCCCGAAGGAAGTGACCTACGATTGCCTCGCCGGCCTGGTGAAAGCGCAGGCGAAGGGCGATCACAAGTCCGCGAAGAATTTCCGCGAGTTCATCGACAAGGTCTTCGGCGAAGGGATCGCGAAGCACTTCATGCTTCCGTACAACTTCAAGGTCTGGGCGCATCCCGCCGAGATGATGAACAAGGAATGGATCGGCGAGCGCGTCGCCGTTCTTGATGTCGACCGCGCGATCAAGAACGTCGTCATGGGCACCGACGATTTCGGCTGGGGCCCGAACAACCAGTTCAAGTTCCCCCTTTACGGCGGCACCGGCGAATTCTATCGCCGCTTCGGCCCGGCCATCGGCAAGGAGCACTACACGCTGAACAAGAAGGTCGACTTCATCAACATCGCGAAGAAGGAAGTGCGTTTCAGCGACGGCGAGATCGTCAAGTACGACCAACTCATCAGCGCGATGCCGCTCGACAAGCTGTGCAACGACGTCATCAACGGCGAAATGCCGCGCGAGATCAAGAAGGCCGCCGCGAGCTTGAAGCATTCCGGCGGCTACATGGTCGGCATCGGCATCAAGCAGCCGTGCCCGAGCACGAAGTCGTGGATGTATTTTCCGGAAGCCAACTGCCCGTTCTACCGCGTGACATACCTGTCGAATTATTCGCCCTACATGACGCCGGACAAAGACACGCACTACTCGCTGCTGTGCGAGACGAGCTACAGCGCGTTCAAGCCGCTCGACGGCAAGACGATCGTCGAGCAAACCATTCAGGGCCTGATCAACGCCGGCATGATCAAGGAAGCGGACCGCAAGGACATCGTCAGCACGTGGACCTACCACGCCGACTACAGCTACCCGACGCCAAGCGTCGAGCGCGACCAGATCCTCTCGCAGGTCATCCCCTACCTCGAAAGCCACGGCATCTACTCCCGCGGCCGCTTCGGCATGTGGAAGTACGAAGTCAGCAACACCGACCACACGCTCATGCAGGGCGTGGAGCTGATCAATCGCCTGCTCCTCGGCGAACCCGAATCGACGATCGGCATCAAGTATGAGAGCACCCTCGACGGTCGCAACGCCGCGACGCACGAGCGATCGCACCTCGCAGGATCCGGAGACCCCAAGCGCGCCAGTGGCGTTGCCACTTCAGTGGCAATGTCCCCCGCCCCGTCAAAATCCAAGACCAACCCCGATTCCATCGCGCTCCCGCGCCCGGGAACTGGTCTCGCCAAGGACACCGGCGACAAAGACGAAGCCCACACCAGCGAGGAAGAACTCGGCGTCACCGCGCCGCGCGCCCAAACGAAAACTACGAAAACCAACACGAATTGAGGTGTTCCATGACCCGCCCCCGCCCCCAACATCCCGGCCAACACACCGGCAACAAGCGCCGCAACCACCGCCGCAAAACCGACCCGGACCAGCGGCGGTAGCGCAGCGGCGCGATCGATCGAGATTTTAGTTGCACCAAAGCCCGCGGAATTGCTTTCCGCGGGCTTCGGTCTTTGTCGTTTCGCGTTTGGTCGCGCGCACCGTCGTGGCAGCGCGGTTGTTAAGGGCGACGCCTGCGTCGTGTGGTCTCAACCTTCCGTGGAAAGCGCGCGCAAAAAAGAACCCCGACCGCTTTTTGGGCGATCGGGGTTCTTTATGTAAATGCTGGCAGTGACCTACTTTCCCGCTGAAGCAGTATCATCGGCCCCGCAGGCTTAACGACCGTGTTCGGAATGGGAACGGGTGTGACCCTACGGGTATAGCCACCAACAAAAACCCGGACGGACGTTTCCGCCCGTCCGGGCTGTGATTCGACAAGGTGTTTGATTTGAGGTTCTCGCGGAGGCTTTCGCCTGCCGCGACGCGACGTTGTACGTCGAACACACTTCTTGGATCTTCAAGTGACCCACTATTCATCTGTCACCCCGGGGTGGATTTCTCCACCCCATGGAGGGTGATCGATAAAAGTGGTCAAGCGATCGACCGTTAGTACCGGTAACCTGAAGAGCTCTCACTCCGTACAGCTCCGGCCTATCAACCGAGTGGTCTACTCGGGGTCTCTCGGGGGCAAGCCCCCATGGAACTCTCGTCTTGGCATAGGCTTCACGCTTAGATGCTTTCAGCGTTTATCCGTTCCGGACATAGCTACCCAGCCGTGCCGCTAGCGCGACAACTGGTACACCAGGGGTCCGTCCAACTAAATCCTCTCGTACTATAGTTGAGGTGCCGTCAAAGTTCCTGCGCGCACAGCAGATAGGGACCGACCTGGCTCACGCCGGTCTG
>JAXDMN010000003.1:0-22549 GCA_034666045.1 Phycisphaerales bacterium
GGCTTCTTCAAGAACCGCAAGCCGGTGCTCGGCTCGCTCAAGGCCGCCGCGGAACGCATCGAGAAGCTCGAGCCGGAGATTCACGACCTGTCGTCCTCGCGCTTCCGCGAAGAAGTGCAGGCGATGCGCGACGAAGCGCGGCTCGGGCGGCTCATTGACGGGCCGATGTTCGACCGCGCGATGGCCGTCACGCGCGAGGCCGTCGTCCGCGCCATCAGCAAGCGCCCCTTTCCCGTCCAGCTCATGGGCGCGCTGGCGATGGTTCACGGCAACGTCGCCGAGATGGCGACCGGCGAAGGCAAGACGCTCACCGCCGCGATGGCCGCGTCGATCTGGGCCTGGGGCGGCAAGCCGGTCCACATCATCACTGTCAACGATTACCTCGTGCAGCGCGACGCCGAGCACATGGGCCCGATCTACGAGATGCTCGGGCTCAAGGTCGGCTTCGTCACGCACGAAACCACCCCGCAGGAGCGCCTCGACAACTATCGCCGCGGCGTCGTCTACATCACCAGCAAGGAGCTCGTCGCCGACTTCCTGCGCGATCAAATCGCGCTGGGCAACCTGCGCACGAGCACGCAGACGGTCGTCGGGATGATGGCGGGCGGCTCCAGCGGACGGCTGACCGTGCCGGGGCTCTTCCGCGTCATCGTCGACGAGGCGGACTCGCTGCTGATCGATGAGGCCGTCACCCCGCTCATCATTTCCAATTCCCCCGACGACGAGGCGAACGCGACGCTCTACCGCGCGGCCAGCGAGCTGGCGGACATGCTCGACATCAACCGCGATTTCATCATCGACTTCACCGTCCGCAACATCGACCTCACGCAGCGCGGTCAGGACCGCCTCGATGAGCTGACCGACGCCACCCACCAGGGCGATTTCTGGAAGGGCCGCCGCCGCCGCGAAGAGCTCGTCACGCAGGCGCTGGTCGCCAAGTACTGCTACATCCGCGACGAGCAGTACCTCGTCACCGAAGACCAGAAGGTACAGATCATCGACGAGTTCACCGGCCGCGTCATGGCCGACCGCTCGTGGCGGCACGGGCTGCACCAGGCGATCGAGGTGAAGGAAAACGTTCCGGTCACCGCCGACAAGGAAAACCTGGCGCGGCTGAGCTTCCAGCGTTTCTTCCGCCAGTATCCGATCATGGGCGGCATGACCGGCACCGCGTGGGAAAGCGCGCCGGAGCTGTGGCAGATCTACCAGCGCCCGGTGATCAAGATCCCGACGAACAAGCCTTGCATCCGCGTTCAGCTTCCGCTGCGCTTCTTCGACACGATGGAAGAAAAGTGGGAAGCGGTGATCCGCCGGATCGTGGAAGTGCACGAGACCGGCGCGCCGGTGCTGGTCGGCACGCGCTCGGTGCTGGCGTCGCAGGAAGTCAGTCGTCGTCTCGCCGCCGCCGGAAAGCCGCATCGCGTGCTGAACGCATCGCACACCGCCGAGGAAGCCGCGATCATCGCCGAGGCGGGGCAGGCGTCGAAGATCACTGTCGCGACGAACATGGCCGGGCGCGGCACGGACATCATCCTCGGCCGCGGCGTCGCCGAGATCGGCGGGCTGCACGTGATCTCGACCGAGCCCGCCGCCAGCTTCCGCGTCGACCGCCAGCTTTACGGCCGCGCCGCCCGCCAGGGCGATCCCGGCTGCGCGCAGCTTTTCGCGTGCGCCGAAGACGATCTCTTCCTTCGCCACGCCGCCAGGCAGCGCAAGTTCTGGCGCGCCATCGGCGCCAACCGCCTGATCAAGCGCGCTCAGCTCCGCGCCGAAAACCTCGCCCGCTTCAATCGCAAGCAGGTGCTGAAGAACGACGACTGGATGGACGAAGCGTTGCCGTTCTAGCCACTCCGCCCCACGCGCCCGCCGCCAGCCAGCCGGGTCAGGGGTTTCCCCGAATCAAAAGCGCGAAAAAGACTTACCCATTGCGGGAATAACCCGCCGCCCATCGGGCGTTGTGCTTTGGACAGCAGGAATTCGCTTATCGAAAGGCTGCATACCGTCCTGTCACGGCTTTTGATCGGGCGGCACGGGGGCGGTGCCGAATGGAGCCGCCTACCCTGGTCCCACCACCAGCTCTTGCGCGGAGGTCTTACATGTTTGAATCTCTCGAAACGCGGCGATTGCTCGCCGCTTATCCGACCCTCGTCTACGAGCCGGGCTTAGCACTCACCGTCAACGGCGGAACCGCGGGTGGCACGATCACGGTGTTTGAGGAAGAGCCGAGCGTCGGCAGTCCCGGGCCGCACCGGTTCTTCGCGATCCTGCGCGACGCCAGCGGCGCGATCGTGCCCGGATACGACGGCACCACGCCGTACGATGTCAACGCCGTCTCCATCGTCGGCGCGGGCAGCGTCGATCGCATCAACTTCACCGGCTACTCGCGCGGCGCAGCGATCAGCGGCGGATCAGGCAACGACGTGATCAGCGTGCTCGATTCCGATCACCCGGACCCCAACTTCATCCGCGGCGGCGGCAGCAGTGTCGACGGCGGCGCCGGCAACGACAGCATCGACGTCTACCAGGGTTACTTCAGCAGCGTGAACGGCGGCGACGGCGCCGACTTCATCCGCCTCACCGACGCCAAGCCGGTCATCGACCCAACCAGCGGCAACGTCACCGGCTACGACATGACCAAAGGCGGCGGCAGCGTGGTCGACGGCGGCGCCAAGGACGACACGATCGTGCTGCTGGCGGCGAACCATACCCGTGCCAGCGGCGGCGATGGCGCTGACCTGATCCAGGTGAACAGCGCCGCGATCGGCGGCGGCGTCGACCTCTCCAGCGCCGTCGCGGAAATCTTCGGCGACAAGGGAAACGACATCATCTACCTCTTCGACGGCGAAAACACCGTCGACGGCGGCGCGGGTAAAGACACGCTCTACGTCGCGACGGCCGTCGATTCCGTCACCGTCGTGCCGGGCACCGTCGAGAAGACCGGAACGGCCTGATCGCGGGGGAGAGGTTTTTTAGCCCGTCTTCGTCAGCTTCCGATACGTAATCCGATGCGGCCGATCGGCGTCGGTGCCGAGGCGCTTGTGGCGCTCCGCTTCGTACTCCGTAAAATTGCCTTCGAAGAAGGCGACCTGGCTGTCGCCCTCGAACGCTAAAATGTGCGTGGCAACGCGGTCGAGGAACCAGCGGTCGTGGCTGATCACGACGGCGCAACCGGCGAAGTTTTCCAGGGCTTCTTCGACCGCCCGGATCGTGTTCACGTCGAGATCGTTCGTCGGCTCATCCAGCAGCAGCACGTTCGCGCCGCTCTTGAGCATGCGCGCGAGGTGAACCCGACCGCGCTCGCCGCCGGAGAGCGTGCCGACGCTGCGCGACTGGTCCGTGCCGGTGAAGCCGAAGCGCGTGACGAACGAGCGGCTGTTGACCTTTTGCGTGCCGAGCTGGATGAACTCCAGCCCGTCGCTGATCGCCTGCCAGACCGATTGGTCGCTGCCGAGCACGTCGCGCGACTGCTCGATGAACGCGAGCTTGACGCTGTCGCCGACCTTGAACGTGCCGCCGTCCGGTTTTTCCTGGCCGGTGATCATGCGGAAGAGCGTGGTCTTGCCGGCGCCGTTGGGCCCGATCACGCCGATGATGCCGCCGGGCGGGAGGGAGAAACTCACGTCCTGCATCAGCACGTTTTCGCCGAACGCTTTCGTGACGTTCTTCGCCTGGATGACGAGCTGCCCGAGCTTGGGCCCCGGCGGGATGAAGATTTCGATCTCCTGCATTTTTTTCGCCTGCTCCTCCGAGGCCATGCGCTCATAGGCGGCGATGCGCGCCTTGCTCTTGGCCTGCCTGGCGCGGGCGGATTGGCGGACCCATTCGAGCTCGCGCGCGAGCGCCTTCTGCCGGGCTGATTCGGTTTTCTCTTCGATTTGCAGGCGTGTGTGCTTCTGCTCCAGCCAGCTCGTGTAGTTGCCCTTGTACGGAATGCCCTGCCCGCGATCGAGCTCGAGAATCCACCCGGCGACGTTGTCGAGGAAGTAGCGGTCGTGCGTCACCGCGATGACCGTGCCCGCGTAACGCGCGAGGTGCTGCTCCAGCCACGCCACCGACTCCGCATCGAGATGGTTCGTCGGCTCATCGAGCAGCAGAATATCCGGCCGCTGAAGCAGCAGCTTGCACAGCGCGACGCGGCGCTTCTCGCCGCCGGATAACGGCTTGATCAGCGAATCACCCGGCGGACAGCGCAGCGCGTCCATCGCCTGCTCGAGCTGCTGATCGAGATCCCACGCGTTGGCCGCATCGAGTTTTTCCTGGATGTTCCCCTGCCGCTCGAGGGTTTTCTCCATCGCCTCGGGCGACAAATCCGGATCAGCCAGCTTCTCGTTGACCTCGTCATACTGTTTCAGAAGATCGAGCGTCGCCTGCATCCCCTGCTCGGCGACTTGGCGCACGGTGAGCGATTCATCGAGCTTCGGCTCCTGCTCGAGAAATCCGATCGTGTACCCGGCCGACTTGCTGATCTGCCCGTCGTAGGTCTTGTCCACACCGGCCATGATGCGGAGCAAAGTGCTCTTGCCCGATCCGTTCAATCCCAGCACGCCGATCTTCGCGCCGTAAAAATAGGAAAGATAGATGTCCTTGAGAATGACTTTCTTCTCGTGCGTCTTGCCGACGCCGACCATCGAATAAATGACTTTGTTCGTTTCGGTGCTGCTCATAAAGGTGCGGGATGATAGCAAAGGCGTCGCGCTTTAGCCGAAGGTGCGGGGAAAGCCGTGGCAGGCTCTGCCGAGATCGCCAACTTTTTTCCCGTTTTGTGCGGTGACGCGCGTCGTTACGCTTCTCGTGGGTGCACTTCATCAACTCCCCTTGCACCGAATCTTGAACCTCAGGAGGATCGATGCGATCAGCACTCGTAGCAGCGGCGTTCGTGGTTGCAGTCGCAATGCTGGCGCACACGCCGGCCAGCGCCAAGCCGGTCACGCCCGGGTCGACCGTGACCTTCGATGGCACGGATCCCTTCGTCGCGCCGACCGGCGATGTGCTCGGGACCGACACGCGCACGGTCACACTCACTTATGACCCCGGCACGAACACCTTCGAACCCGGCGAGGACGGCACACACGACGTGACGTTCACCAGTCAGGTGCTGCGCGATCCCGCGACGCAACGGCTGACGTTCGTTTACCGCCTCGAGAAGGCGGAGCAAACTCCCGGATCGCTCGCCGCGGAAGCGGGAACGTTTACCAGCGGCGCCTTCGGCGCCTTCGCGACCGATGTCACTTTCGGCGACGGCGGTTCCTGGACCGTCAATCGCGCCATCGACGGCAGCACCCTCACGGGGACGAGCCCCGGCCAGGGGCAGGGCACGCTCCCCTACTTCGTGGTTGCGACCGATGCGACGGAGTTCGATACCAACGGCACGATGACCGGCGTGTTCGCCGACGAATTCGGCGTGCTGGACAACGAGGGTTTCCCGACGAGCGCGGGTCTCTCGGCGCCCTTCGCGCTGACCGACACCTTCCAACCCATCACCGGCGGCGGAACAGCGATCCCGCTCCCGGCGGGCGTATGGGGCGGGCTGGTGATGCTCGCCGTCGCCGGCGGCGCACTGATGAAAGTGCGGCGTGCGCTGCAATTGGCGTAAACGCCACGAGAACCTGTTATGCTTGGAGCCCTTCGGCACGCGGAGGTATCCATGCGCATGACTCGTTCTGCCGCGGTGTTGGCCGCGATCTTTTGCTTCTCGAACTTCAGCCACGCCGCGCTTGTCGCGCCCGGCGGGACGATCATCACCGACGGCAGCGACGTCATCGCCCCCGCCGGCACGATGCTGCTCGAGGCCCAGCGCGTGCTCGACATGGTCTTCCCGCTCGATCCGGGAACCAGCCCGCCGACGATCGTCACCATCGGTTTCCGCAGCCAGGTCTGGCGCGACACGAACAACCAGCACCTCACGATCGTCTACCTGCTCGAGGAGCGCGTCGATCCGCTGCCTGACCTATTCAACGAGGTCTTCGCCATCTCCATCAAATCCTTCGCCGGCTTCAAGACCGACATCACGAGCTCGGCCGCGCTCAAGTTCGAGCGCAGCGCCGACGGCAGCACGATCAACGGCACGACGCCCGCGCCGGCGGACGACATCGAGCTGCCGGTCATCGCCATCGCAACGAATGCGACGGAATTCGACGGCCTTGGGAACATTGAAGGAACGATCTCCGGCGGCATCCCGGTCGAGCCGCCGAGCGGCGCGGCGCTGTCGACGCCCTTCTCGCTGCCGCTGACCTATCAACCGATCGGCGCGGCGGACGGCGGCGGCAACGCGATTCCGCTTCCGGCGGGCGTGCGGAGCGGTCTGGTCGCGCTCGTGGCGGGCGGCGCATTGACGAGTTTTCGCCGCAAATTCCGCACGCTCGGATGAACGCGAGAGCGCGAATCAGCCGCCCCCGTGAGCATTGTCACATTTTCCCGTCGCTTCCCCATTTCCACACGCCGCGCCAATCCCGGGAAATATCATTGAAACCCACTCATCTCCCGCTACTTTAAGGGCCTGATCGGGCAATCATTTCGGCCGGCGTGAAGGGTTTCTCATTTTGCCTCAGAAGAATCCGACATCCTATCCGCGCTCGCTCGACCCGCGGCAGGTCAAGCGCCTGCTCCGCCGCGCGCTTCTGCCGCCACTGCTGCTGCTGACCGTGCTCGCGGGCGTGTTGCTCTGGCAGGTGAACGACCTGCTCGTGGCCCATCGCGCGGTCGAACATTCCAATCGCGTGATCGAGCAGGTCGACGAGTTGGGCGATCAACTGCTCGTGATGCAGGGCGGCCTGCGCGCGTACGCCGTCACCGGCGCACCGGAAGCGCTCGAGCGCTACCAGCGCGCGCTGCCGGCGCTCGATTCGTACTATGGGCGGCTTCAGACGCAGGTGATCGACAACGCGGCCCAGCGCGGGCGCGTGCAGGAGCTGCGTCCGCTGTTGGCGCGCTGGCAACAGTTCGCCGAATCCACCCGCGCCGGGCTGCAACCGACGTTACCCAACGACGCCGCCGCGGGCGCGGGCGCGGGCGCGCCGATCGCCGCGACCCCGCTCCTGCGCGCCACCGCCGCCGATCAACTCTTCGTCGGGCACGGCAAGCAACTGATGGATGAGCTCCAGGCGGCGCTCAACGGCGTCCTCGCCGCCGAGACGACCATCCGCGACACGCGCTCGCTGGCCGTTCGCCGTTCGGCGGCGACGACGGTCATCGGCGGCGTCGGACTCGCCGTCATTCTCGGGCTGGCGCTGGCCGTGATCGCCAGGCGGCAGCTCGTCGCGGTCGCCTCCACCTATGGCAACGCGCTCGACCTGGCGCGGCGGCGCACCATCGAAGTGCAGCGCAGCGAAGCGCTGCTCCGCCTGATCACCAACACCCTGCCCGCGCTGGTCGCCTACATCGACGCCGAGCAGCGCTACCGCTTCACCAACCTCGCCTACGAGAGCTACCGCGGCATGGCCGACAAGCAGGTGCAGGGGCGGCACATCCGCGACGTGCTCGGCGCGCAGACCTACGAGCGCATCCTCCCGCACATCGAAAGCGTCCTGCGCGGGCGGCACGTGGTGTTCGAGACGCTGGTGAACTTCCCGCGCAGCGGCCCGCGCGAGGTCCACGTCGAGTACATGCCGCACCTCGACGCCGGCGGCGAAGTCACCGGCTTCGTGTCGCTGATCACCGACATCACCGACCGCAATCGCGACCAGCGCGAGCTGGCGCGCAGCGAAGAGCGCTACCGCACCTTTGTTCGCCAGAGCAGCGAGGGAATCTGGCGCTTTGAGGTCAACGAGCCGATTCCGATCTCCGCCCCGCTCGAGCAGCAGATCGAGATGCTTTACAAGCACGCCTTCCTCGCCGAATGCAACGACGCGATGGCGCAGATGTACGGCCTCGACCGGGCCGACCAGATCATCGGCGCCCGTCTCGGCGACCTGCTCGTGCGCGACGACCCGGCCAACGTCGCCTATCTCCGCGCCTTCGTGCACAGCGGCTACCGGCTCGCCGACGGCGAATCCGTCGAGCGCGACCGGCTCGGCAACGCGCGCTGCTTCCTGAACAACCTCGTCGGCTTCATCGAGGACGCGAAGCTCATCCGCGCCTGGGGCACCAAGCGCGACATCACCGATCAGAAGAAAGCCGAGGACGAACGCGACGCCCTGCTCGAGCGCGAGCGTGCCGCCCGCGCCGAGGCCGAGCGCGCGGGACGCGTGAAGGACGAATTTTTGTCCACCCTCTCGCACGAGCTGCGCACGCCGCTCAATGCGATTCTCGGCTGGGCGCAGTTGCTCCGCCGCACGGGAGAAGTCGACGAGCGCGAGATGCGTCAGGGACTGGAGACCATCGAGCGCAACAGCCGCACGCAGGCGCAGCTCATCGACGACCTGCTCGACATGAGCCGCATCATCGCCGGCAAAGTGCGGCTCGACGTGACGTACGTGGAAGTGCTCGGCGTGATCGACGCCGCCATCGACACCGTCCGCCACGCCGCCGACGCAAAGGGCGTCATGCTTTACAAGCACGCCAACGCGCTGGCGGAAGTCACCGTGCTCGGCGATCCGAATCGCTTGCAGCAGATGGTCTGGAACCTGCTCAGCAACGCGATCAAGTTCACGCCCAGCGGCGGACGCGTCGACGTCACGCTCAGCCGATTCGGCGAGCAGGTCGAGATCACCGTCGCCGACAGCGGCATCGGCATCGACGCCGATCTGCTCCCGCATGTCTTCGAGCGCTTCCGCCAGGGCGATTCCTCGACGACGCGCGAGCACGGCGGGCTGGGGCTCGGCCTGTCGATCGTGCGGCAGATGGCGGAAATGCACGGCGGAACCGTCAACGCGCACAGCGACGGCGCGGGACACGGCTCGACGTTCCGCGTCCTCCTGCCGGTCTGCCCGATGCTCGGCGACGGCACGGTCGCGGCGACGGAATATGACGAGATTCCTTCACCGCTGCACGCGGCGCGCGAGTTCGCCGCGGCCATTCCCGCCGCCGATCCCAGTGCCGACCATGCCGCCGACGACGCCGGCGCTGAAGTCGATCCGTCGGCGCTGGCAGGCGTGAAGGTTTTGATCGTCGACGACGAGCCGGACGCCCTCGACCTGCTTCGCCGCCAGCTCAGCGACTGTCAGGCCGACGTCGTCACCGCCGCCACCGCCGAGGAGGCGCTGCGCGTGCTCGCCGAAGCGCACCCGCACGTGCTGGTCAGCGACATCGGCATGCCGGACCGCGACGGCTACTGGCTGATCGCGCAGATCCGCCTGCGCGAAGTCACCTCCGGCCACCGCATGCCCGCGATCGCCTTGACCGCCTTCGCCCGCCCGGAAGACCACACCCGCGCGATCGACGCCGGCTACGAGCACCACCTGCCCAAACCGGCCGACCCCGTCGAGCTGGTCATGCTCGTCGCCGCCCTGGCCGGGCCGAAGCTGAGCCGGGCGCACTAGGTAGTGCGTCAGTCGTCTTTGGTCGAGCCCGACCGGCCCGAGGACGGGCCGGCTCCCCTTTGCGCGACGGAGAGCCGGCCCGTCCTCGGGCCGGTTAAGGCCCCCGTCCGCCCGCGAAACCTGACGGCGGCGTGCGCGAAGTCCCTTCGGCCATCAACTCACACTGCCCGTGGCACATCGAGCGAGCCGAACATTGGCCGCGACGACCTGTCCGCGCGCGGATCGAGCGCGGCCGCACGACGGCAGTATGATCGAGGCGTCATGACCCGCGAGGAATTCTGGGAAATCATCGACGCCGCCCGCGCCGCGGCGATGTTCGATCGTCGGCGGTTGCCTGAGGCGCTGCGCGCGGAGTTGGCCGAGCGGGCGGAGGATGAAGTGCTCGAGTTCATCCGACTGTTCAACGAGTTGCGCATCGAATCGTTTCGCCAGGAGCTTTTCGCGGCCGCGTGGATCGCCGGCGGCGGCGCCGGGGAGGAAGATTTTTCCGACTTCCGCGACTGGCTGATCACGCTCGGCCGCGAGGCGTTCGAGGACGCGATGCACGACCCGCAGCGAATCCTCGATCACGCCGAGCCGGCCGACCTGAAGGACCCTTTCGATCCCGAGATCGCCGCCCTCCTTCACGACCTGCACGAAATTGTCGCGGGCCCGCACGACACGATGGGCTCCCTCCGCCGCCACCCGCCCCGCCCCGCCGGACGCGAATGGCAGCCGCAGGAACTTGCGCGGCGGTTTCCGAAATTGTGGACGGCGTACAATCCTTGACCGGCGCGGCAGAGTGCTCTCCAGGTCGTGCGGACGCAACTGGTGTGCGCGGTGCGCGCCCCGCTGGCTCATGCGGCGGCGATGATGAATCATACATGGCCGCGGATCATGGCTCGAACACGTGCCGGCCTGCGCCCACCTCGATCGGCCGATGCGCTGCCCACGGCAGGACGATGCGGGCCGTGGTGTTTTTCGGGATATCCACTTCCATCCGCCGCTTCGCCGCGTCAACTTTTACTCGCACCGGGCCGCGGATCGTCGGGACTTTTCCCTCGACCTGCGTCAACGGTCCGAGCTGCGGCTGAATGATCATTTTCGCGAACCCCGGCTCGAGCGGCCGGACGCCCAGCACGTAGCGCGGCAGAATATTCGCGGGGGCCGCGCCCCAGGCGTGGTTCCAGTCGAGGTTCGGTTTGAATTTGATGTCCCATGCTTCCAGGGTGATCGTCGAGCCGGCGCGGAGCATGTTCCGCCAGCCGCGATCGCCGTCGGAGGTGATCAGTGAAAGCGCGTATTCCGCCTCGCCGCTTTCGAAGAAGGATTCGAGCAGGAACTGAGCGGGGTAGACGCTGCACGCCATGCCGCGGGATTTTATGAACGCGATCACCTGCGGCTTGCGCTGCTCCGGGACGAGGCCGAACGCGAGGGCGAAAAGGTTTGCGTGCAAGGATGCGTGCTCGTGGGCGGGGCCGACTTCTCCATCGACGTAAACGCCCTGCTGCTCGTCGTACAATTTCTGGTTGAACGCCGCGAGAACCCGGCGTGATTCGTCGGCGAAGCGGGCGGCGTCCTGCTGCTCGCCGATCGCCGCGGCCATTTCGGACATCAGCACCAGCGTGCGATAGTGGAAGGCGTTGACGACCGTGTTCACCGGCGACATGACGTAGCCGTCTCGTTCTCCGGCCGGCCAATCGACGATGTCGCGCAGTTTCGAGGTATCGAGCAGCCCGTCGGCGCGAGCGTGGGCCAGCAGCGTCTTCTCCTTCTTCAGCACCTGGTAATTCCGCCGGATTGATTCGACGTCGCCGGTGTACATCCAGTCGGCGTGCGCCATCAGCACGGAATGCTGTTTCCACTCCGTCGGCCAGGTTGGATTTTTCAGGAGATACTCGTGCGTGTGCCGCGCCAGGGCATATTCCCGGTCGACGCCGTAGTGGGCGAGCTGGTTGATGTACGCGTCCGCCTCGTAGGGAATCCGCTCGCGGTCGCCGTCGACGTAGATGCCGAAGGCGGTGGTCGCCTTGATGCTGTACTTGCAAAAATCCCAGATCGCGTCGAGGTTTTCGTCCGATGAAGCGAAGCGCGACGCGTGGTCATCGAACGGGTAGATGAGGATCTGCTGGCGGACGTTCGCGGCGACGATTTCGACGGGCGAATTGAGGATCTCAACGTATCGGAACGGCAGGATCACGCCGAACTTTTCCGGCACGCGAATCGCCGCGACGGAGGTGTTGCGCTTGTTCGCGGGCGTTTGCACGCGGTACGAATGCCGGCCCGGCTCGAGGAATAGTTTCGTCGCGACGTAGCGGATCGTCCCGCCGGGCATGCGATCGACCGTTTCATCAGCCGTCGATTTCTCGCCGAGATGAATTTCCACCTCGCGCGCGTCAGGCGAGTCGATCTCGAGTTGCAACCAGCCGAACGCATCCCGCCCGAAGTCGACAAAAAAATGCCCGCCCGCCTTCTTCACGATGCGCGTCGGCGCGCGCTCGTGAACCTCGACCTTCTTCAGCACGAAAACATCGGTCGCCTGCTGCGTCGCGGGCACGCGCACGGGCGTGGGCGCAGGTGCCTTCGCACAACCCAGTCCCAGCAGCGCGATCAGCGTTAATACTCTCACCATGGACGACGCCGAGCTCCTGCGGCAATTCGAATCGCTCACGCTCCCCTTCGCCGAGTGGACCCACCGCGCCCACGTGCGCGTCGCCTTCAGTTATCTGCGAAATCGCCCCTTCGATGAAGCCCTGTCGCGCATGCGGGCCGGTGTCAAAGCATACAACGCCGCCAATCATGTCCCGGACGGCCCCGATCGCGGCTACAACGAGACGACCACGCACGCCTTCCTCCACCTCATCGCCGCCACCATGCAGGCGTACGGCGAAGTCTTCCCCGTCGCGACCGCTGACGCGTTCTGCGATGCGCATCCGCAGCTCATGACCCGCCACGTCCTGCGCCTTTTTTATTCGCCGCGCCAGCGCATGCACCCGCTGGCCAAGACGCAATTCATCGAGCCGGACCTCGCACCGCTGCCAAAAAAGAACGGCGGCGGACGATCGTAAAATCGCCGCCGCCGCTGATTCAATTCACTTGTAAAAACGCGCCCTACTGCGCCGACGCGGTCGGCAGGACAGGGGACGGCGTCACCGGCGGGGCCGGCGGGCCGTACTGCGAGTTCGCATTCCCGTTCGCATTCGCGCTCGCGCCCGCGCTCGAGCTTGCGTTCCCGCCCGCGTTCGCGTTCGCATTCGCCGCCACGCTCAACACGCCCAGGCGGATGCGGACCGCATCCCACACCTGGTCGCGCAGCGCCGAGTTGCCCATCATGCCGGTCGTCACGATCACGCGCGTGCTGGTCGTCGAATCCTTCTGCGTCGCGCGATAGGCGACCGAGACCTTCGCATCCGCCGCCGTGCGGGCGATCACGATCGTCTCGACCTGCTCGCGCGACGGCCGCGTCGTCGCGGTGATGCGGATCAGCTTCAGGTCCGCGATCGCCGTTTCAACCGCCTGCGCGACTTGCGCCGGCGACTGCTGCACGACCGCGCCGACCTCGCCGCGGAAGAGCTGCTTGCCGCTCTTGCCGACTTCTTTGCTCTGCGAGCACCCGGCGCCGGTCATGAACGCAATCGTCGCCGCCGCCACCATCAAATATCGAAAATTCATCTCGGTCGTGCTCCTTTCAACGTGGGACACTTATCCCTCTCATCGGCCCCACGCCGCCCGGCTTCACCCGTTGCACGTCCGAGAACCGCCCGCCGCGGCAGTATTTTCCGCCGCATGTTTATCTGTACCGTCTGCGCGGGCGGACCTCCCGCGCTGCCGCGCATAACGGCGAAAGGCCGCACCAAAGTGCGGCCCGTTCGTCGTTCGGTGACGATTGCGTCTTTCCGTTACTTTCAAAACGCAGGCACTGTCATCCGAGGGTGTTTAAGAAGTCCGTCACCTCAGAGGACCCAAGCATTGTCATCCTGAGCGTACTCGCGAAGGATCTGCGTTTGACGATGAGGAACGCAGATGCTTCGGAGTACCTCAGCATGACAAAATGCGCGTTCTTGGCGCAGCAGGAGACGAAAGCTTCGTCAGGACGGCGTCTTTACACCCGCCCGCGTCGTCGCCGGCCGCTTACGGAATGATCATCTCGATGCTGATGAGAATATCCCCCGCGTTGATCTGCGCGGAATCGGTGCCCAGGCCGCCGTCGACTTTGTCGCTCGACGTGTCGCGGGCGAAGAAGGTGTCGTTGCCGGCGTCGCCGAAGAGCTGGTCGACGCCAGTGCCGCCGGTGATGCTGTCGTTTCCGTCGCCGCCGCGGATGACGTCATTGCCCGGCCCCCCGTTGAGCACGTTCGCGACCGCCGAACCGTTGATGATGTCGGCGCCGTTGCCGCCGATGACGTTTTCGACGTCCGCCTTCACCGTGTCGTTCTCCGCGAGCTGTCCGTCGCCGCCGAGGGCATCGAGCTTGACCGTGACCGGCGCGAGGCGCGACGCGTAGGTGACGGTGTCGATGCCCGCTTCGCCGAGCATGATGTCCTGGCCGATGCCGCCGTCGAGCAGATCGTTGCCGGCGCCGCCCTTGAGATTGTCGTTGCCGCTGCCGCCGGTGAGCGCGTTGTTGCCGGCCGAGCCGCTGAGATTGTCGTTGCCGCTACCGCCGATGAGGTTCTCGACGTCAGCTTGGATGTTATCGAGCTCGCCAACCTGTCCGTCGTTGGCGACGTTGTCGATCGACGCGTTCACGGCCGCCGCGCGGCTGGCGTAGGTGACGGTGTCGATGCCGGAGCCGCCGTTCATTTTGTCCGCCCCGAGCAAGCCGTCGAGCAGGTCGTCGCCGCTGCCGCCGTTGAGCGCGTTGGCGCCGGCGTTGCCGAAGATGGCGTCGCGGCCATTGCCGCCGGTCGCGTTCTCGATGTCGGCCGCGATCAGATCATTTTCCAGCGGCGCGCCGTCGTTCGCGACGCCGTCGAGCGTGATCTTGAGCGCTTCGGGTCGGCCGGTGTAGTCGACGGTGTCGATGCCGAGCCCGCCGTTAATATTGTCCTTGCCGGTGCCGCCGTCGAGGACGTCGTTGCCATCCAGGCCATTGAGCATGTCCAGGCCCGGCCCGCCGACGAGCTTGTTGTTCTTCGTGAACCCGGTGAAGACGGTGCCGATAAGGACCGTGCCGGTCAGGCGGTCGTTTCCGTTGCCGCCGATGACGTTCTCGACGTCGGCGTGGACGAAGTCCTTCTCGCCGAGTTCGCCGTCGTCCGGGAGTTCAGTGGTCGAATCGGTGATGTCAACGGTGACCGGATTGAGTCGCCCGGCGTAGGTGACGGTGTCGATGCCTTCGCCGCCACGCAACTGATCGCCTGACGTGCCGCCGTCGAGCAAGTCGCTGTCCTGCTGTCCGCCGAGCACGTCGACTCCGGCGCCGCCCTTGAGGATGTCGTTGCCGAAACCGCCCAGGAGGTTGTCGTCGCCATCGCCGCCGTCGACGACGTCGTTACCCTTCGCCGCGGTGATGACGTCGTTGCCGAGCCCGCCGAGGATGTTGTCGGCGCCGTCGCCGCCGGCCATCTGATCGTTGCCCGCGCCGCCGTCGATGGTCATCGGCTTGATTTCGATGTAGGAGATCGAGAGAAAATCGTTGCCGCCGAGCAGCTTCACCGAGATCTTCGTGAAGCTCGCCGGCGGGAAGGAGCCGATCTGCGTCGACGGCCCGCTGGCGGTGCTGTCGTTGACGAGCACGCGATTGAGCGGGCCATTGAAATTCATCGTGATGAAGTTGTTCGCGTCCGTGCCGGTGATGACGAGCACGCCGCTGGTGACGACGGCGGTGGACAGAAGACGGCGCGATTCGAGCCCTTGGACGAACATGATTCTCTCCCGGAGATTGGCCGGGAAATTTTGATGGGACCGGAATCTCTCCCGGCCGGCAGAGAAGGGGTCAGTTGTTTGAGGTGAAGCGCGGCCACGTTAACCGAAGCGCCGGCGCGGCAACAGCAAGGTCGTAATATTTGTCGTCGCTCCGCTCGCCGCGCAGACCGACACGCCACGCGACTGCCCGCGCGCAAAACGACGAAGGGCCGCACCGGAGTGCGACCCTTCATCGGTTGAGTTCAATTGTTACGCGACGTTCATCGCGCGGAGGATGAGAAACGAGCGCTAGTAGCGCTTGTTCCCGCGATCCTCGCCGCCCGATCGGCCGCCGGTGTTGCCGCGCTCGACGTAACCCGCCGACCCGCCGCTGCTGCTGCCGCCGCGACTGCCGCCGCCGCCGTAGCCACCACGGCTGCCGCCGCCGCCACCGCTACGCTCTTCGCGCGGCTTGGCTTCGTTCACCGTCAGCGCCCGGCCGTCATGTTCCTGTCCGCCCAGCGCCGCAATCGCGGCCTTGGCCTCTTCGTCCGTGCCCATCTGCACGAACCCAAACCCCTTGCTGCGGCCGGTCTCGCGGTCGTTGATCACTTCCGCGCTCTGCACCTGCCCGTGCGGGGTGAACATGGAATTAAGGTCCTGGCTCGTGACGTTGTAGCTCAGGTTACCGACGTAAAGCTTGCTGCCCATGAGAATACTCCTACTGCGTTTGTGCGAACCCCGTGTTTACTTTCCGGGTCCGCAAGTTCGAAAGAGGCCGAATGGTCTGGCCCAAGACTTGGTAGGAGGCGAGGGAAGACAGGCGTGCGGAGCTGTTACGAAGAACTAGGCGCGCGAGACTCGATCGAGACGTACCGGGGGCACTGTAGGGGAACGCCGGGGCAATAGATATGGCCCGGCACCGAATAATCGCTTCCGGCCAAAACCGGCCTCAGACGTGCGCCTGGGGCGTCTGAATGGTCGACAACCACGCGCCGTTCCTGCGTCATGATAGAAAACCCGCCGAGCGCCTGCGCGCGTCGGCCGACCTGACGTAAGATATCTTCATGAACGAGACGACCATCCGCCTGCACGTCGAGCCGCTGGCCGAGGGCGGCTACGTCGCCACCAGCCCCGACGTCCCCGGCCTCGTCGCCGAAGGCCGAACCCTCGCCGAAACCGCCGAGATCGCACAAGGCCTCGCCCGCAAGATCGTCGAATCCTGCCTCGACCACGGCGACCCGATCCCCCCCGCCTTGTCGTCGATGGTCGGCAACAAAGCCGTCGAGCTCACCGTCCCGGTCGGAGTCCGCTGAGATGGGCCGACTCGCCGGATTCAAATACCGCGACGTCGCCCAAAAACTCCGCGCCTTCGGCTTCGCCTACGACCGCCCCGGCCCCGGCAGCCACGAAATCTGGCGCCACACCCAAAACGGCCGCAAGGTAACTCTCACGCACCACCCCGGCGACATGAAAGAAGGCACGCTCCGCGCTATCCTCCGGGAAGCGGGGATTGATGTGGACGAGTTCCTGCGCGCGTGAGTATCGACGGCGCAGTGGCGCGCGATGCGCCCCCGGGTTTAGTCCCCATGTATCTCACTGGCTCATGAACCGTCAGCTCAATTGGAATCTGAAACTCATGCAAGTCTGGCGGCTCGTTCGTTCTGATTCGCACATCGATTGGCAAGCCGGTCGCGTCTTCCCAGCGTCCTAACGTGACGTAGAACGGATGAAACTGCTTAATCTCATCGTGCGGGAACACGTCGAAGAACACATGGAACGATTTGCTGGTTATCTCGCCAAGGTTCGGCGGTCTGCCGTATCTGGACGACAGTTCCTCTGGAAAGAGCTTCACCGCTGGCGGTAGTTCCAGCTTGAATCCGGGGGTCGGTGGCAGTGGTTGCGTCGCGTCCCAAATTCGGTTGCCGCTGGGACATCGGTCGTGGAACATCGCTACGACTGCGGCTGGAAACGTAATCGTCAAATCGACCCCGTTAGCGGGGGCACGGCCGCTGTTCAGAAGCGTGGCTTCGATTTTGATCGTGCGTGCGGACTCTTCTGCCACTTGTTTCTGTTGGGCAAGCCAGAGCTCGAGCTTCTCGAAATACGGTCGCATCATGTGGGCTGAAGCATGAAGACGGGGATTCTCCGTAATCACTTTCTCATGCAGCGCGACCACGAATTCATGAGGATCACGAATTTTGGGCCGTGTTAGTCCTACGGTAAGCGGTGCAATTTTCACATCCAGCTTTGGCCGACGCTGCTTCAGGTCCGCGAGTTCAATCTGAAGTGCCCTGATTTCCTTCTGCTCATCGGTCTGCGGATTTGGCAACCGTTGATTTTCCGGCGGGGGAATCGCTGGCACGCCGTGCCCACGGCTGCGCAGCCTCATGCCCATGTCTTCGGTGATAATTGCCACGTCGCCGCCGTGCTTCTGCCTGTACATCACTGCGTAATGAACGATCTGATCGTCAAACACCTCCGGGCTAAGGGTATCGGGAAAGTCTGAAGCTCGAAGGGGGTCATCATAGAAGCGAACGGAAACACCCGGCCTGATCTCGCGAT
This sequence comes from Phycisphaerales bacterium, assembly GCA_034666045.1. Taxonomy (GTDB): domain Bacteria; phylum Planctomycetota; class Phycisphaerae; order Tepidisphaerales; family Tepidisphaeraceae; genus JAICTV01. The sequence goes on from JAXDMN010000003.1 coordinate 17,808, forward strand.
TAATGTTCTCTTCGATTTCTCGGATTCGCTTTTTCGCACGCTCGCCAAGACGAGGATTCGACTTGTGCTTATCCAGTTCTTTCGCCACTGGCAGACACATCATGATCGTGACTTCGGTGTCATTGCAGATTTTGCACCAATCAACATCCGCCAACGGCGGGTAGTGCAACAGTGCGTTGGTGTCGATGAAGGCAACGATCATGGCTTATCGCTCGGCAGGTGCCCGGCAGCACAAAACGCAAGAGAAACGGGCAATCCAAAACTAGCCGCTAACTTGCCCCGCCGATGCTCGTCACCTCACGGAAAGCGTCGTCACCGTTCTAGCCGCGATGTTTCCGGGCGGCGGAGAAGGTGACAGCGACGTGGCTGTCCGGATTTCGCGGGGGTTTGACGTTACAACACCATCGTTGGACCCGTCCACCTCTGCGCTCCGTATTTCGCGCGCCCGTGGTCGAGCGCGGCCTCCATGGTGTCGAACGAGCCATCCACTCTGACGTGTCCGCAGGCGCCGCTGGAAATGACCCATTGATTAGGCGACGCCTTGACTCCATGTCTCGTCATCAGGTCTTGCACATCCGTGTCATCACGAACGAGCGACGCCATACAGACGTCATCACCATCTGCATTACTGCCGAACATTCGGTCGACTCGCGGTTCTGACTCGGCTGCCATCGTTCCGGACGCCGAATCCGTGCCGCAGCATTTCTTGTATTTCTTTCCGCTCCCACACGGACATGGCGCGTTGCGTCCGATCTTCATTCTACCTCCGTGCTTGATGTGTTCTCTTTCCGTATCCCCGACAACGTCGCTCATCACGCGACGAGCTTTGATCGCGGCGGACGGCGGCGCGGTCGTACGACAACGGCAGCAGCGCAGAAGCCGGCAGCGACACCATCGCGAACGTCTGCCCGTCGCTGTCGGCGAACTCCACCTCGTAGCGGCGGACTTGTAGGTCTCGACGATCGTCCCAACCTGCCCGCGGCGCAGACGGTGGCGCGGCACATCTTTGAGCAGCGCGACCACGTCGAGAAGCTTCAGTGGTCTTTTCACGTCGAACCTACGGCCGGTTCGGCTTGATGAACGCAAAAAGGGACATCCATCCAACAAATCTGCGCCAACCCGCTACCCCGCCGCGCGGGACGGCTGGTACGTCGAGAAGCTTGATCGTGTCGTCACCGCCGTCGCTCATCTTGCGAATCCCGTCTAGCTCGTCACCGCGTAGCAGCTCGTCAGCCGCGGAAAGTCCTCGGCTGCGCGGATGATCCAACCGCTGCGGACGGATACCTGCCGCGCGTGTTGATTCAACAGGAAAAAGTCTATCACGTAACGCTGCCCCGAAATCATCCTTTTCTTTGGCTTGGGCGTTCAATGACGTGCCGCCACCTGAAGCAGAGCGGCCCGCAGCTCATCGGCGTGCGACCTGATCGAACCCGAGCGCCGCGCGAAAGACGCGCCTTGTTGCGCCCGTGCGGATGATGCGGGTTGAGGCAGTAGTCGCGCAGCTTGTCGACGACGGCGCGGTCGCCGTTCGGGAGCTTCATACGCGATAGCTTAACCCGTGCGAGTGCGCGCGGGATCACGAGTTGTTAACCAACCGCAATCTTCCGCGAATCGCCGAGCGGAATCGTCGCCGTGCGATCGAAACGCCTCGGCGGGCGGGAGGCCGGCGGGATGATTTGAGAGGTTTTGGGCGCGGCCGGGGCGCGGGCCGCGTGTTAACCGAGATAGTTAACCGGTTAGGCGGAGGCGTCGGCGGTCGAAAACGGGAATTCCTACCACTCCGGCCGACGTTTGTAAGTCGTTATTTTTCGCGAGCACTCTCAAAAAATCCGGCCTAACTCGCGGCCCGGCCGGGAATAAAAAACACGTCGGCCCGGACCGGCCGCCGCACGTTTCGACCCTCGGACGAGTCGCAAGTCGTCGCCCACCCAAAACGCGGCCAATGCAACGGGCCTGGCGGCAATCACCGTTCGCGCTTTCCGCCCGCGGCGACGATCGCCGTGCGCAGCGCGCGTCTCTCGTGAATCGCATCGTTAAAACTCGCGCGCGCGGCGACGCCCAGCTGCGCGCAGCGCGAACCCGCAATCTCGTGCGCATGTCACATGATCGTCAATCACGCTTTCACAACCCACGATGCGCGAAACGAGTGATCCCGCGCGCGATGCGCAGCGCGCCCGCCATCGCCAGCGTCATCCCGCCCAACAAAATCCCCGGCGGAAGTGGAATCGCGACGCCGCCGCTCGGCGAGAAATCGATCGCGATCACGTACTGCGACGACTTGTTCTCAAAGTCCGAGCTGCTCGACGGCCCGAACGCGTAGTTGAAGCTCAGCGTGTAGTCGCCCGCGTCGAGATCGATCGGCGCGTTGCTGCGAAAGTCGGCGACCGTGCCGCCGTCCTGCACGACTTCGAACGAGAACGACGAGTTGTCCTTCGTCGCCTGGAAATTTCCGTTCACGTCCATCGTCGGCGTGAGCGTCATTCGCTCGTCGAGACGAAAGCCGATCAGCGCGCTGGTCGAGGTGGACGCGCCGAAATCAAAAGTATTCACGCCGTCGACGCTCGACAGCGAGCCGCCGGCGGTGAGTTGGCCGACGAAGCTGAAGCGAAACGGAAGCAACTCCGAATCCTGCGTGGCGGACGCCGCGCCGATGATCGTCTGCCCCGCATCCGTCGCGCTGGCGTCGGCGGTTGCGACGCCGTTGAAAAGCCCGGCGTCCGGCGCTTCCTTCGAATCCGATTGCGTATCAGTCACGCCGTTCAACTCGACGTTCGTGCTCGCGGCGACGTCGCGCGATTGCGTCAACACCTCCACCGCCCCCGCGCACGCGTCCGAGACGTTCACGACGAGCATCAACCCAACCACCACGACGACGGCCAGCGCAGCGCGGATCATGGGCGTTCCCGGTTAGAAGTGATCCCACGAAGATACGCCGCAATTTCGCGAAACGTCAACGATAATGTCGCCGCACGCGGGGAAACCCACGTCGCCGCACCTGGCAATCGCGCCCGCGGCGTGACTATGTGCCTTGCCGGGGCCCGGGTCGAAGAGGTACCGTCGATCGATCGATCGTGGCAGCGCCGCGCACGGACCAGCGCGCCGTAAACCGGCCGACTCACCGCACTTCCGGAGGTTCCGACACATGAATGAAGACGCAAGCCACACCCCCGACCGCATGCGGCAGCATCCCGAGCAGCGATTCCGCGGCGAGCAACGCAAGATCGACTTGAACGTCGCCACCGAGGCACTCCGCGCCGAGTCGCGCGCCGGAAGCGGCGGCGGACAGCGGCAGACCACGCTCTACAAAGACGGCGACGTCACGATCGCCCTCTTCCTCTTCGAGCCGGGCGGCGGACTCGCACAGCACAAGGCGGCCGGCACCGTCTCGATCCACGCGCTCGAGGGACGCCTCCGCGTCACCGCCGGCGGCGCGGGAAGCGCGGGCGGCGCAGGATCCACGGAGTCCTACGACCTGAACGCCGGCCAACTCGTCGTCCTCGCGCCCGGCGTCCCGCACGACGTCGTCGCCACCGGCGAAGCGCCGAGTCGGATGCTGCTCACCGTCCACCTCGTCCCCGCCGCCCCGCCGCCGGTCCGCACGTAGGGTGGGCAAGTGTCCGGCTCTCTCCCTTCGGCGACGATTCCGTGACCGCGAAAGCCGTGCGCGACGCCACCCGACGCGCCTGCACCGGTTGGAACGCCTTTACTTTCCCAATCCTAACAAAAACCGTACAATTAACCGTGTGGCCGACCTGGAGAACGAACTCCACACCGCCTGGATGCACGTCGCCGCCCGGCTGAGCGACGACCCGCACGATCTCGCGCGCCGCATCGCCCGTCGGCGTCGCGCCGTGCTCGTCCGCCCGCCCCGAGCGTGGTGTCTCGCCCTCCGCGCCTCCGACTCACGACTCGCCAACGTCGCGACGATCCTCCCCGCGATCCGCGACATCGACGACTCCACGACCGACTCGCAACTGACGCTCCCCGCCGGACGCGCGACGCGTGGCGTCACGGCTACCGACACCGTTTCCTCACCTTGTCACCCCCTCACCTTGTCACCTTGTCATCCGCAGCACGTCTCCCTCACCCCCGCCGCACTGCGAACCCTCTGCGCCCCCGTCCGCCTCGACGCACCGGGCGACACGCTCGACGCCGTCGCGAAAAAACTCGGCACCACCCCGATCGGCCTGCGTAACGCGCGCCTCAACAACATCTTCCGCGTCCGCCACGTCAAAGGTCTCGCCGGCCGCCGCGGCCGACCGGTCCCGCTGCTCTACATCGACCGCCCGCTCGATCCCGCCGCCCGCAATTTCGCCGAGCCCGACCCGGCCTGGATCTGGACCGCCACCTATCTCGTCGGCCGCATCCCCGCCGACTTCGCACAGACGCTCACGCGCGTCGAGCACTACCGCTCGCACGTCTCGCGCACGCGCTACGCCGAGCATGTCCACCCCGAAGCCCGCGACGGCTCCGCCCCGCCGCGCAAGCGCCGCTATCTACCGCCCCCCGAGCCCGACCCCGTCTGGTACAAGTGGTCCCGCTCCGGCCATTTCCTCGGCGACGACCCCACCAACTGGCGCAAATCCCCCCAGGACCTCGGCGAGCGCCCCCCGCGCTTCCTCCCCAAACCACGCCGGGGCAAAGCGCAGCGCCGCCCCGGCTCCTCCTCCCAAGGCTCCCTCCACTTCAACGGCCACCAGTGGCTCTGCCCCGTCTGCGGAAAAACCTGCCGCACGATCTAT
>JAXDMN010000004.1:0-12825 GCA_034666045.1 Phycisphaerales bacterium
CTAAACTAGCTCCGTGCTCACCCTGATGGTCCTACAAGGTCCCGACAAGGGACGCCGCTTTGAACTGCCCGACCAGGCCGCGCTGGTGGGACGGGAGAGCCGCGCGCTGCCGCTGAGCGACAATACCGTCAGCCGCCGGCATGCCGAGCTCGTCCCGGGCGACGACGGATGGGTCCTGCGCGACCTCGGCAGCTCGAACGGCACCTACATCAACGGCCTGCGCGTGACGAATCGCTACCAGCTCAAGCTCGGCGATCAGATTCGCGTCGGGCGGACGCTGATGGTCTTCGGCAGCCAGCCGGGCGTGTCGCGCGGGCGCGGCGGCGACGTTTCGCTGGCCGGCGAAGAGAACGGCATGGACGCCTCGATCATGCACACGGTGCCGTCGAATGACGATTCGATGGTCCTCGCCGTCCCCGAGCCCGCCGCGGCAGCGCTCGGGAATCTCAAGCTTCTCTACCAGCTCGGCGCGACGCTCGGCAGCAGCTTCGACATCCAACAGGTGCTCGAAGTCGTGATGGACCTGGTCTTCGAACACGTGAAGGCCGACCGCGGCATCATCATGCTCGTCGACGAGAAGACGACCGACGTCGTCCCCAAGGTCGTCCGCACGCGCATCGAGCAGGCGAAAAAAGAGAAGGAAAAGGAGAAGCAGCAGAAGGACAGGAACGACGAGACCGCCGTCCCGCTCATCAAGCCGGAAATCGATGGCGACAACGGTTCCGAAGCGCCCGCCGCCGATGCCGCGAGCACGGGCGGCGTCGACGGCGATCAGAAAATCCACGCCTCGCGCACGATCATCAACCACGTCGTCAACAACGGCGAAGGCGTCCTCTCCAGCAACGCGATGACCGACCAGCGCTTCAGCTCCGGCAAGAGCGTCCACGCGATGAGCATCCGCTCGGCGTTGTGCGTCCCGATCAAGGCGCGCCGGCTCGACGGCAAGGGCGGCGACGAGGTGCTCGGCGTCATCTACGTCGACAGCTCCGCGAAGAATTACACCTACGCCCCGGATCAGCTCCGACTTCTCACCGCCATCGGCCTCCAGGCCGGGCTCGCGATCCAGAACGCGAAGCTCTACGCCGCCGGCCTACAGGCTGAGCGTCTCGCCGCCATCGGCGAAACCACCGCCGCCCTCTCGCACAGCATCAAGAACATCCTCCAGGCGCTGCGCGGCGGCGCCGACGTCGTCGAGATGGGCATCCGCGGCAACAACCTCACGCAGGTGTCGAAAGGCTGGCGCGTCGCCGAGCGGAATCTCCAGAAGATCTACAACCTGACGATGAACCTGCTCGCCTACAGCCGCCCGCGCGAGCCGCGCAAGGAAATGGTCAACCCGCGCGTCTTCATCAACGATTGCATCGAGCTGATCGCGACCGGCGCGAACGAGAAAGGCGTCATGGTCGTCGCCGACGTCGATCGCGATCACCCCGCCATCCCGCTCGATCCGGACGGCATGCACCAGGTCCTCATGAACCTGCTCAGCAACGCGCTGGACGCCTGCGAGCCGCAGCGCGGGCTCATTCGCGTCGTCGGCCATTACGACGGCGAGAACCGCGCGTCGGTCATCGAAGTAATCGACAACGGCGTCGGCGTTCCCCCCGGCATGATGCGGCACATGTTCGAGCTGTTTCACTCGACCAAGGGCAACCGCGGCACCGGCCTGGGGCTGGCCGTCGCGAAGAAGATCGTCGACGAGCACGAAGGCAGCATCACCGTCAAAAGCACTCCAGGCGAAGGCACCGTATTCACCGTCCGCCTCCCCATTTACCACAGCGACGCAGGCTCAACGCACGGGCCCGGCGCGCGATAGGCCGCCGACACAAATCCGTGTTACATTCCTGCCGGGCAGGTCGTCCTTTCCTGCGGGCACTTTCTATTCCGGCCATTCCGGGGGTGAACACGTGATCGAGCGACTGGAAGATCGGCGGCTGCTGGCGGCGGTGTTTTATGACCAGGACTCTTCGTCCGTGAAAGTCCACGCCGGCGAAGGCGACGACGCCATTACCATTGTCCGCCGCGACAGCCGAATCATCGTCACGCTCAACAAGATCAAGCGAACCTTCGATCGCGCGAACGTCGCCTGGATCGAGGTGCTTTGCGGCGGCGGGAACGATCACGTCAACGGCGTGTTCACCTCCGTTCCCATCCATGCCTCCGGGCAGGCAGGCCGGGACACGCTCGTTGGCGGCTGGGGCGATGACTTTTTCTTCGGCGGCGACAACCCGGACCGTCTCATCGGCAATGAAGGCAACGACCGTATGGACGGTGAAGGCGGACGCGATTCGATCGTCGGCGGCAACGGCGCAGACACGCTTTCCGGCGACGGAGGCGACGATCGCGTCTGGGGCGACGACGGCGACGATGACATCTCCGACCTCGCCGGCCAGGACTTCATCGACGGCGCCGCGGGCGCCGACTGGGTCGTCGGGTACGACCCCAACGATCACTTCCACGTCAGCATTGAGAGCGAGACGATCCTGTACAACGGCAATCACGCCGACCCGAATGTCTACCTCCACGCCATCCGCCGCAGGGATGGGCAGTTCGCGGTGGCCGTCGCGGCGTCGCACGGCGCCAGTGGCTATGGCCGCGCCTTCGGCGACATGACGCGGAAGAATCGCGTGTTCGACGCCTCCGTGTCCGGCATCGACCTGGCCGGCCCGGACGGCGGGCGGTTGACGGTGGTCGAGACCGAGATGCACACCTACATCCTCGGCCGCCTCGCCGACGGCAGCTACATCTTCAAGGCCGGCCATGACGAGCGGCTGCTCGGGACGATCACGGTCGGCATCCGCGACGGCCGCCTGGTGGACACGCCGACCGTCTCGAGGGCGCCATCGCCCGGCATCGTGCCGATGGAATGATGCGAGCGCGCCGCAATCGCGCGTTAGTACGGCATCGCGTCGAGCTTGAATTCGATGCTTGAGAGGATGTCGTTCGGATCCGCGACCGAGCGATCTTGGCCGCGGTCGCCCCAGAGGTGGTCGACCCAGCCGCCGTTGTCGATGGCCGAGTCGTTGGAGATGAGCAGATCGTCGCCGGCAGAGCCGTCGAGGGTGTCGGTGCCGCTGCCGCCCTGGATGTGGTCGTTGCCGCCTTCGCCGAAGAGCTGATCGTTGCCGCCGGCGCCGAGGAGCCAGTCGCCGGACGTGCCGCCGTAGCAGCGATCAGCGCCGCCCTCGCCGAGGAGCTTGTCGCGCCCGCCGTTGCCGCCGAGGCGATCCGCGCCGTTGCCGCCGAAGAGCGTATCGCGCCCGGCGTTGCCGGAGAGCGAATCGGCGCCGTCGCCGCCGAGGATTTTGTCGTTGCCGTCGCCGCCCGAGACGGTCGAACGAATCGCGCCGGCCGATGCGAGCGAAATGAAGTCGTTGTCGCCGAGCCCCTCGAAGTGGAGCAGCGTCACGTCGGCCGGATCGAACACGCGACCGATGTCATCGCGGCGGCGGAAGATGACGAGGTCGCCGCTCTGCCGCGAGGCGCGCATGTCGTCGTAGCTTTCGCTGCCGAAGCAGAAGAGCGTGCCGTCCGGCTCGAGACGGATCGGGCCGGGGCCGGCGCTGCTGGCGGTGAGGCGATGCAGCGCGAGCGTGCGCGCGACGCCGTCGGCGGTGAAGAGCACTTCGCCGGCGTCGTTGGCGCTGAGAATTCCCTGCCCGGAAAAATTCGCTACGACGCGACCGTAGTCCGGATCGATCGTGCCGTCCGCGTTCAAACGCGTGACCCCCGCGCCCTTGACGATGAGGATCTTGCCGCTCGGCAGCCGAGTCAGGCGCGGGATCGCCGGCGCGATATCGCCGAAGGTCGGCCTGGCGAATCCGCCGGAGCCGAACGACGACTCGAACTCGCCGTTGAGCGCAAGCCGACCGATCTTGCCGCTCAGCGCGGTGAGCAGCGTGTTGTTGGTCGGATCGACTTCCACGTCATCGACGGGGACGCTCGCCGGCACGTCCGAGTGAACGATCACCTGCCCGTCGTTGCCAAAGCTGTTGTCGACGTCTCCGGCGGCTGTGAACTTGACGATCGCGCGCAGCGGCGGCGTCGTCTGCGTCGTGCCGACAGCGAAGAAGCTGCCGTCGGACGCAGGATCGATCGCGGAGTTGCTGAGGTGCGTGCTCAACACGCCGTTCAGCCCGAACGTGGGATCGGGCTGGAAATCGCTGTTGAAGCGGATCGCCTGGTGTGCGCCGATGACGATCACCTTGCCATCCGGCTGGACGACGAACTGATCGATCTCGCCGAGTCCGACGGGAAGGGTCATATCCGCCGGCGATCCATCGGCGTTGAACAGCACGATCTGGTGGATCGTCTGGGTCCCGATCTCGTTTCGCACGACCGCGACCACGCGGCCGTCCGGCAGCAGCGCGGCGTTTTCCAGGTAGTTGTTCGCGTTGATCATCGCCTGCGGAAGTGGCATGACGCCGTCCCCGCCGCCGAAGGTCAGATCGGGGGAACCATCGGCATGAAACCGGCGGATTTCCTGCCCGATCACGAGCATGTCGCCGCCCGTGACCGGGATCACACGCTGGACGCCGAAAAGCGGCGACGTCAGGTCAATGTCGACGTGGCCTCCTGACCCGAAGCCAAGGTCCAGATCTCCCGCGGCGAAAAGTCGTCGTCGCTCCAGACGTTCAAACGGCATCATCCGCTCCACTAATCGACACCGCGGGGTGAGTCAATGCGTCGCGGGTGCCCGCATCAAGTGACGACGCACCCGCGAAACCTTTACACAAATTGTGACCGGCCGGCCCCTTTAGTCCAAGGCGTAATTCGTCCGATAAGGGGCTTGTCGCACCGCGGGCAATTCCGCGTCCGCGCGCGAGGGTCGAGTTGTCTGCATGGCCAAGTCGAAAAAAACGAAACCGATTGCCGTTCGCAAGCCCGCCGACCCGGAGCGCGCCGCGCGCGTGCGGCGCGTCATTGTCCACCTGTCTTGCGCGATCGTTTTCATCGGACTGTGCGGCGTAGGCCTGTTCTTCGACCGTCGTTACGTCGAGCACAAGCTGGTGTTCGGCAAGCAGCCGCCCACCGTCGTGCTGAAAAACCGCCCGGTCTGGATGAGCGATTTCCTCGCCGAGCAGATCGTCAAAGCCGCGCGGCCGGCGGGCGCACACTCGGCGTTCGATCACGAGTTGCTGGTGAACACGGTCGCGATGCTGAAAGCGAACCCGTGGATCCGCCAGGTTAAGCAAGTCCGCCGCGCGTACGGGCAGCAGCCGGGCGATGTGCTCGAGGTCGATTGCGAATATCGTGCGCCCGTCGCGCTGGTGAAGTGGCAGGATTATTTCTGGCTCGTCGACGGCGACGGCATCAAGCTCCCGGAAGTCTTCTCCGCCGCCGACGTCCCGCGCATCCTGAAGGGGCAGGACAAAAAGGTGAACATCCGCGTCATCGAGGGCGTCGCCCACGCGCCCCCCGAAACCGGTGCGAAATGGCCCGGCGGAGATTTGCAGGCCGGGCTCGAGCTGGTCAAACTTCTCTTCGGCCGAACCTATGCGGAAGAAGTCGAGAAGGTCGACGTCAGCAACTTCGCCGGCCGGCAGAATCTGAAGGCGGCGCAGCTCGTGCTCGTCACGCGATACAACACGCACGTGCGATGGGGACAGCCGGTCACCGTGCCGGCGGATGATTTTTCGCCGGAAGTGCCGGCGTCGCAGAAATTGGCGTTCATGCAGGCGATCTGGGAAGAAAACCATCGCGTGGACGGCAACTTCAATTGGGTCGATATCCGCTTCGACACCGTGACCATTCCAACGGCCGCGCAGACCGCAACGGACTTACAGCGGTGAACCCCGCCCCGCCCGGCGCCTCGACTCCACCATCAGAGCCGGCAGAGAAACCGCCGATCGCGATCGTGGTGATTGTCTGGCTGCTGATCCAGCTCGCGGCACTCGCGCTGGCGGCGTCGGGCGTTCCGCTGTCGGCGAACTTTCCGAAGCCGCCACAGAGTTTGGCGGTGCACGAGATGCTTATCGCGCAGTTCGTCGGCTCGGCCATGTTGCTGCCGCTGCTGTTCCGCGCTCGCGGGTGGCGGGCATGGCTGGCGATGGTCATCAGCGCGGGTCCGATGTTGATGCTTGCGGCGCGGCTGACGCCGATGTCGATGTCGCACGTGCTCGTGTTGTGGTTGGAGGTCGCGGCGTGGTTGACGATGCTGGCGCTGTGGCGGGCGGTCGTACCGCGAGATGCGGGCAGCATGCTGGCTGCGATCGCGATGCTTCTGTCCGCCGGCGGACTTTTAGTCGCCTATCTCGCCGCCGAATTCCAGCCCGATCGCCGCATTCCTCTGATCGATGCGTTTCCGTTACTTGCGACACTGCAGAGTATGCGCGGACCCGCCCCGGATCTCTCACCACTTCGCTCCACCGTCGCCTTGTCTTCCGCCGCACTAGTCATTTTGGCTGTAAAAACGCTTTATCCGCCGCACGGCGGAGCAGACTGAGCAACGCTAAATTACCCATCCACCCACGCGAAAGTGACTCTCGCCACGCTGATCAAACTCGTGCACAGGTTATCCACAAAATTCCCCGCTGCCGCTTCCAAAAGATCGCCCGATTCGTCCGATAATTCGCCGTTTTTCCCCACGAAACCGCACCTTCCACCCAGCTTGAAAAATTCGTCCGTGCCCCACCCATTTTACCCTTGCATGACGGGAGGCCTGTGGTAGAAAAACCCACGAAGTGGAAGTCAGTGGAACAGGAATCGCTTGCGACACCTCGTCCTCTCCGGGAACTTCGATCTGACGGTGGACGACAAAAACCGCATTCTGGTTCCCAGCGAGGTTCGTAAAAAACTTGATCCCGAACGCGACGGCGAAGCGTTCTTCCTGGTCACCGGACGTGACGGGAGACTGTGGCTCTACCCCGAAAGGTACTACGAGCAACTCATCTCCCGGGAGCCGACCGAACTGACGCCCAGCGAAGACACGATGGCGTTCGACCGAATGATGCTCGGCTTGGCAAGTCGAGTCGAGTGGGACAAGCAGGGACGCGTGCTGCTTCCCGACCGGCAGCTCAAGCGAGCCGGGATCGGAAAGGATGTCACGCTGGTCGGCGCCCGCGACCACCTCGAGCTCTGGAACCGTGCGGACTGGGATGCCGAACGGGAACAGCTCGAAGCCCGGCGGGCGGACGTGATCGAAAAGATCCGTCAGCAGCGAGAAAAAAGCCGCAGTGAGTGATCGCGATCTCTCGCGGGGACAGGCGAGACGCGAACGTTCCAAAGGCGGCGTAACGAACTCGGGAAGATACGTTCGCGTATCACGCCCGGCTTCGAATGGCGATGGATCGGTGGAAAGGGTGGCCGCAGGGCCAGGGCTGGCCCGCGCGGCGGCGCGAGAGACACACGTCCAGGGAAGGACACCGGGTCTCAGTAGTAGACACAACTGAATAGACGTTTCGCCACAGCCGGAAACGCAAGTGGAGTCGCGGCGCCAAGGATGGTCCGCGCGCCCCACTACTCCGCATGATCACGTGCCGACATGGATGTCGGATCGATCGTGTGGGAGTCGAAGCACGTCGCAGGGACGCGACGTCACGATTTCCGGCTGAACGCGCGAAGAGTTGCCAAGTGCGAGGCCACGGTCGGGTTGTGGCGCTTCGCACACGGTGACGGGAGTTCGCCGCTCGTCGGCCGCCAAGCGGTTCCGCTCGTCGTGACGGATCACGACACGGTGCCGATTGACGACCGACGTGCGGTTTTTTCCGAGAAACCCGGAAGTTGGTGCACCACCGCCCGCCGCACGGATGGCGACGGACGGACACGAAGCGGTACGCGAGTCGTCCTACGGATGGGGCCCGCCTGATTGTCGCGCCTGGGATCGCGGCAATCTTGCGGGGGAACGGAGTCCCGGCTCTGCCGTTTCGTTTTGCGGTTACGCGGTCGTGCGCACGGATGCGCATCACCACGTCGATTGCGAAACGCTGGGATCGGCAGATCCAGTTGGAATTTACTCAGTCACGCCCCAAAGCCTGCTCTGCCCGTGCCTTCCGGACAGTTTTCGGCCCGAGCAAACATCAACCGAACGATTTTGCCCAACGGCCATTCGCATTGCAAGTCATTTCCACCCCGATAGTCTCCCTGCATGCAGCTCCCCGCCGAAGGCCACGAACCCGTCCTGCTCGACGAGGTCCTAAACCACCTTAACCCTCGGCCAGGCCAGACTTTCGTGGACTGCACGCTCGGCCGGGCCGGTCACTCATCGGCCATTGCGGCTCGATTGGGTGAATCGGGGGTTTTGATCGGTCTCGACGCCGATCCGAAGAACCTCACTTATGCGAAATCGCGCCTGGAGAGTGCCCCATGCACGGTGCGGTTGTTTCATGCGAATTTTGCGGAACTCGAAGACGTGCTCGCTGAAGCGAGTACGCCCCTGGTGCATGGGATCGTTGCGGATCTCGGAATCAGTACGAATCAACTCTTCGATCCCGCTTACGGACTTTCGTTCGCGCAGGAGATGGACCTCGACATGCGCTTGGACCCGCGAATCCGGCGCACTGCTGCCGACATCGTCAACACCACCCGCGAAGATGACCTGGCGGACATTTTGTTCGAGATGGCGCAGGAACGCTTCTCACGCCGCATCGCCAGAAAGATTGCGGAGGCACGCCGACAAGCGCCGATAACCACGACGGAGCGACTGGCCGATTTAGTTCGGCAGGCGATCCCGTCGCGACTGCGGAGCGCTGAAAAAATCGATCCCGCCACCCGGACGTTTATGGCCCTTCGCATGGCCGTGAACGACGAGCTCGGAAGCCTCGCCGCTCTGCTGCGACGCGCCCCCGAGCACCTGCATCCGGGCGGGCGATTCGGTGTGATCTCGTTCCACTCGACGGAAGACCGGTTGGTCAAGCAGGCGTTTCGGTCGCTGGAGCAGACCGGGCGATTTTCGGTACCGACGAAAAAGCCCCTCGCGCCGTCCGACGACGAAACCCGCCGCAACCCCCGGGCAAGATCTGCCAAGCTCCGAGTCATCCAACGGAATTGACCGTGCGACGCATGCCGCGTCGGCGGTCGCGCGATTGAGAGGCGTGACATGACGCGGGAAACGAAAATTGGGCTGCTGGTCGGGCTGGCGTTCATCATTGTGATTGGGATTTTGCTTTCCGATCACCTCACCAGCGCTACCGAGCCGCAGCAGGCGCAGCTCGCGCAGGTGGCCGGCAACGTGCGCAACGGCGTGGCGGTCCCCGGCGGCGCGCAGGCGCAGCCGCCGATCACGCAGGTCGCGCCGCCCGCGAATGTCACGCCGCACCAGCAGGTGATGACGAAGGAAGAGTTGACGCCGAAGCAGCCGCCCGTCGAGATCGTGAAGATCGGGGGACCGGCGCCGGTCGTGAATGACGCGAAGGCGCAAGCGACCGAGCCGCCGATCACCATTGTGGGGACGGCGACTTCTTCGACTACGCATGTGAAGGCGCTTGATCCGTCAAAGAATCCGTTGGCGCGGGTCGCGGAGTCGTTTAATGAGCCGATCGTTCCCGTCGCGGATACCGGGAGGCCCGAGCCGACCAAACCGCTGATCGCCGCCGCCGCCCTGCCGCCGGGCGCGCGCCAGTACAAGGCCGGCGCGGGCGACTCCGTCTCGCGCATGACCGCTCGCTTCCTCGGCGCTGACACCAAGGCGAATCGCGATGCGCTGATCGCCGCGAATCCCACGCTTCAGAAAAACCCCGACATCGTCGTGATGGGCCGCACGTACGTGATCCCGGCCGCTCCGACCGCCTCGGCCGCGCCCGCGGCAACCCCCGCCGCGCCCGCGACGCCGGTCGAAGTCACACCAGCCCCCGCGCCCGCCGTCCCCGCCGACGTCGCGCCGGTCAAGCCGGAGTCGTTCTACATCGTCAAGGGCGGCGACACGCTGACGAAGATCGCCGTCGAACAGCTCGGCAGCGCCGCCGGCGTGCCGGCCATCATCGATCTCAACAAAGAGACGCTCAAAGGCAAAGACGTCATCCGCCCGAACATGAAGCTCCGCCTCCCCGCCAGGCCGCTCGCGGCGGCGATGTAATCAAAGGATGAAGGATGAAGGCGGAAGGATGAGAAAGACCTCCTGATTCATCCTTTCCTCCTTCAACCTTCACCTTTCATCCTTCATCCTTCACCTTTCATCCTTCATCCTTCATCCTTCATCCTTCACCTTTCATCCTTCGATGCTAAAGCTCATCCTTTGTCTCTTCTCTTCAGTGCTGCTCGGCGTGCTGATGCTTCAGCTTCGCCAGCAGCGGCTGGAATTGAATCACCAGTCGAACAAGCTGCACAACCAGATCGAAGCCCACCAGGCGAAGCTCTGGAACCAGCAACTTCAGATCGCCGTCTACACCGCACCGAATGCAATCTCGCAAACCGTGGGCGCCCTCGACCTCAAGCTCGTTCCGCAATCCTCATCGCACGTCGGTCCGTCGAACTGGATGAACATGCGAGCGCCGACGCCGCGGGAATGAACGACGCCGTGCACCATGCCGACGCGCGACCAGCATGACATCGACGAAGACGACGACGACTTCGACCCCGAAGGTCCCGATCCGTCCGAGATGGATTCCCACGACGATCCCGACCTGGACGTCTGTCCCTACTGCCGCAAAATGATCTCCGAAGAAGCCGAACGCTGCCCCCATTGCGGCCAGTACATCACGGCCGAGCAGCCGGCGTCGTGGACGTTTGCCTACGTCGCGCTGGCGGTCGCGGTCGGGGTCGCGGTGCTGCTGGTTTTCTTCATGCGCGACTCGCGCTGAAACTCACGCGGCGGGCGACGAATCGCCGATAACTTATCGGACTCCATTCGCCGAACATGCGTACCTTTTCCCCCATTCGCGCCGCCGTCGTTTTTGTCGGCATCGCACTGCTGATGAGCGCCCTGCTCGGGCGCGTGGTTTACCTCCAGACTTACGGCCGGCAGCAGACGATCGACAAGGCGGAGCGGCAGCAGCACACGCGCGAGGCGCTCCTCGCACGCCGCGGCGCGATCTTCGATTCGACCGGCATGCTCATGGCCGGCACGGTGCAGACGCGCACACTCTTCGTCGATCCCAAGTTCATGCAGGACCAGTTCCAGAAGGAAGGCCGCTCGCTGACCGACATGGACGACGCCGTCGCGAAGCTGGCCGGGCTGATCGACCGCAAGCCGTTCGAGATCAGCCAACTGCTCGGCGAGCGCGCGAGCGATCGCTTCGTGAAGATTGCGGAGAACCTCGACGAAGACCTGTGCGTCGCGATCGAAAAACTCGACCTGCCCGGCGTCGGCACCCTGCCGACCAACGTTCGCTACTACCCGATGGGCGCGCTCGGCGCGCACCTGCTCGGCGGCATGCAGAAGGACGGCATCGGCCTGGAAGGGCTCGAATTAAAATTCGAAAAGCAGCTCGCCGGCAAAGACGGCTTCAAGCGCACGTTGCGCGATTTCCGAGGCCGACCGCTCGCCGTCGCCGCCGAGGATTACCTGCCGCCCCAGCATGGGCAGCACCTGATCCTGACGATCGACGGAAACATCCAGATGATCGCCGAGCAGGAGCTGACCGCCGCCTGCGAACAGTTCCGCGCCCGCTGCGGCGAGATCATCGTGATGGACCCGCAGACCGGCGACGTGCTCGCGCTGGCAAACTGGCCGACCTTCAACCCGCAGAACCTTGAGGATTCAAGCCCCGATCTCCGCCGCAACCGCGCTCTGACCGATCCGTACGAGCCCGGCTCGACGATCAAGCCGTTCATCGTCGGCCCCGCGATGGAAGCCAACGTCACAAAACCGAACGAGATCTGGCCGATCTACGCACGGACGTGGAAGACGCCGTACAACCGCACGATCACCGACGTTCACCACTTCGGCCCGATCTCGACGTGGGACGTGCTGGTGAAGTCGAGCAACATCGGCATGTCGATGCTCGGCGAGCGCATGGGCAACACGCGGCTGCACCGCGCGCTGAGCGGCTTCGGCTTCGGCCGCCCGACGGGCATCGATCTGCCGGGCGAAGATGGCGGGCGATTGAATCCGCTCAAGCAATGGGGCAAGTACAGCACCGATTCGGTGGCGCAGGGCTATGAGCTGATGGTCACGCCAATGCAGCTCGCCCGCGCGTTCTGCGCGTACGCCAACGGCGGACGCATCGTCGATCCGCGGCTGGTCAAAGGCTTCCTCGACGCCGAGGGGAACATCGTCAGCAAGACCGAGACGAAGCAGCTCAAGCTCTACCCGCAGGCGATCGACATCTACACGGCCGCCGGCATGCGGCGGATCATGAGCGACATCGTCGTACGCGGCACCGCGACCCGCGCGCGTAGCGCGACTTGGAACCTGTTCGGCAAGACCGGCACTTCACACGTCGCCCAGCACGGCAGCTACCAGGACGCAAAACTCAACTCGAGTTTCATCGGCGGCGCCCCCGCCGAAGCGCCGCGGTTGATCATCGCGCTGATCATCCACGAGCCTGACAAATCCCTCGCCCACTACGGCGGCACCGTCAGCGCGCCCGCCGCGGGGCGCGTGCTCGAGCGCAGCCTGGCGTATTTGCAGGTGCCGAAGAGCCCCGATCTCCCGCCGCCGCCGGCGGAGATCGCGAAGGTATTGTGGAATTACAACGCGAAGGTCTACACGGATCGCACGGCGTCGGTGGAGGAGTAGGCGTCCTCGTTCGGCGCGCGGAGGCGCATCCGTCTTACTCCCCCGCCCCGGTACGCCGGGGTGTGGGTTGGGGAGAGGGGCGAGCGGCGTTCCACGTCGACCATCGTTCGATTCGTCGAACGATGCGGTGCGGCGAATTCGACGGGCTTTGAACTCCACGCGCACCTTGCCCCTCTCCCCTGCCCTCTCCCCGGCGTACCGGGAAGAGGGAG
>JAXDMN010000005.1:0-18636 GCA_034666045.1 Phycisphaerales bacterium
CGGTGCGCGGCAACAGCGTCATCAAGCTCTATTTTCAACCCGGCGCGGACGTGAACGGCGCGGTGGCGCAGGTGACCGCAATCTGCCAGACGCTCATCAAGCCGCTGCCGCCCGGCATCACGCCGCCGCTCATTCTGCAATACGACGCCGCCAGCGTGCCGGTGATCATGGTCAGCCTGGGCAGTGACGAGCTGTCCGAGCAGGAAATGAGCGACCTGGCGAACAATTTCATGCGCACGCAGCTCGTGACGGTTCAAGGCGCGGCGGTGAATCTGGCGTACGGCGGCAAAATGCGCGTCGTCAATATCGACCTCGATCTCGACGCGCTGTATTCGCGTGGGCTGTCACCGCAGGACGTCGTCAACGCGGTCTTGAGCCAGAACATCGTCGTTTCCCCGGGGACGGCCAAGATGGGCACGATCGAGTATGACGTGGGGATCAACAGCAGCCCCGCGGTGCTGGACACGTTGAACGACATCCCAATCCGATACGCAAACGGCGCGTTGGTTTACGTCCGCGACGTCGCGTTTGTGCATGACGGGTTTACGCCACAAACCAACCTGGTGCGGCGCGACGGCAAGCCCTCGGTCATGCTGCCGATCCTCGTCAGCGGCACAACCTCGACCCTGACGGTTGTGGACAACGTGCGAAAGATCATGCCCAGGATCCAAGCGGGCATGCCAAAAAGCTTGAACCTGGATTTTCTCTTCGATCAGAGCGTCTTCGTGCGCGCCGCCATCAGCGGCGTCCTTCGCGAAGGCGCGATCGCCGCCTGTCTCACCGCGGTGATGATCCTGATGTTCCTCGGATCGTGGCGCAGCACGGTGATCGTCGCGACGTCGATTCCGCTGTCGATCCTGGCCTCCATTGGCGTGCTCCACGCCCTCGGGCAGACGCTCAACGTCATGACGCTGGGCGGGATGGCGCTGGCGGTCGGCATCCTGGTGGATGATGCCACGGTCGAAATCGAGAACAACCACCGTCACATGGAGATGGGGACGCCGCTGCGGCAGGCGATCCTGGACGGCGCCGCGGAAGTGGCGACGCCGGCGCTGGTCTCAACGCTCTCCATCTGCATCGTCTTCGTGCCGATTTTCCTGTTGAGCGGCGTGGGCGGCTTTCTGTTCGCGCCGCTGGCGATGTCCGTTGTGTTCGCGATGCTCGCCAGCTATTTCCTCTCGCGAACGCTCGTGCCGACGATGTTCCTCTACCTCATCGCGCCCGAGGCGCGGGCCCAGGCGGCGCACGCGGCGGGGCAGCAGCGGCGGTCGATCTTCCGCAAGATCTCCGATGGTTTCAACGCCGCCTTTCTCAAGCTCACCGGCGCGTATGAGGGAGCGCTCGACTGGGTTCTTGAATACCGCAAGACGGCGATCACCGCGTTCCTCGCGTTCGCGATCGCATCCCTCTTCCTGTTTCCGGTTGTCGGGCGCGATTTCTTCCCGTCTGTGGATGCGGGGCAGCTTCGCTTGCACGTGAGATGTCCGCCCGGCACACGAATTGAAGAGACCGAAATTTACTTTCAAAAAGTCGAGGACTACATCCGCCAGGTGGTTCCGTCGCAGGAGCTTGGCGTCATCACGGACAACATCGGTCTGCTGAACAACATCAACATTGCACGGAGCGACACCGTGACGGCCGGCCCGTCCGATGGGGAAATTCTCGTGGCGCTCAAAACGGGACATCGTCCCACGGCGGGATATCTCAAGACGCTCCGCCAGGAATTGCCAAAGCATTTTCCCGAACTGGAGTTCTTCACCCAGCCGGCGGACATCGTCAGCCAGATCCTCAACTTCGGCTTGCCGGCGCCGATTGATATTCAGGTCAGCGGGCCGATCCAGGAATCGGACAAGAACTTCCAGATCGCGCAGCAGATCGCCAGCGAGCTCAAAGCCGTTCCGGGCGCGGTCGACGTGCACGTTCAGCAGATCACGCAGTCGCCGCGGATCATGGTCGACACCGACCGCCAGGTCGCCCAGCAGAGTGGAATGGCCGAGCAGGACATCGCCAACAGCCTGTCGGTATCGTTGAGCGGCAGCGGCGTGGCGACGACGAATTTCTGGCTGAACTACAAGAACGGCGTGAACTACCAGGTCGTCGTGCAGACGCCGCAACGCCGTGTGAGCTCGATCGACGAGCTGAACCGAACGCCGGTGACGCCGACCACGCCCGGCACGTCGTCGTCCCCGCAACTGCTCAGCAACATCGCCGACCTGCGGCGGACGACCACGCCGCTCTCGCTGAATCACTACAACGTCCAGCCCGTGTTCGACGTCTCCGCCGCCGTCCAGGGAACGGACCTGGGCTCGGTCTCGAACGCCGTGGACAAGATCGTCGCCAGGTACAACGCGCGGATTTCCAAGGCCAGCACCATCACCGTCCGCGGACAGGTGGACAGCATGAAGCAGTCGTTCTTCCAGCTCGGGCTGGGGATCGTGTTCGCGGTGCTGCTGGTCTACTTCCTGATGGTGGTCAATTTTCAGTCGTGGCTCGACCCGTTCATCATCCTGATGGCGTTGCCGGGTGCGCTGGCGGGGATCCTCTGGGCGCTGTTCCTCACGCGCACCACCCTCAGCGTGCCGGCTCTCATGGGCTGCATCATGGCGATCGGCGTGGCGACGTCGAACAGCATTCTGATGATCACGTTTGCCAACGAACAGCGCCTCAAACAGTTCGGCAGTCACGATGCGCGATCGGCCGCGCTCATCGCCGGCCGGACGCGGCTGAGGCCCGTGATGATGACCGCCCTGGCGATGCTGTTCGGCATGCTGCCGATGAGCCTGGCCCTCGGTGAGGGCGGCGAGCAGAACGCGCCGCTCGGGCGCGCGGTGATCGGCGGATTGCTTCTGGCGACGTTCTACACGCTCTTCTTCGTTCCGGTGGCTTACAGCGTCCTCCAGCGCAAGCCACCGCGAGAAGCGCTTGAGGGTGGACAATGACCTACGAAACGGCCGAGAAGCCCCCCGAGACGCCGCCGGCGACGAACCCCGCCGGGACGCCTCCGCAGTGGAAGCACCCTGAAGGCGCGCCGGCCGATCGGCGCGCGCCGCGGACCCGCACCCGAACGATTCTCGGAATCGTGATCGGATTGGCGTGCCTCTTTGCAATCGTACTCGTCAGCGGCGCCATCCATCGCTTCCGCGCCAGCCGGGACCTCAAAGCCACGACCAGCCAGGCGAACGTGCCGGCCGTGGTCAACGTGATCCGCCCCCAGCCGGCGACGCAGGCCAGCCTTTCGCTTCCCGGCACGACCCAGGCCATTGCCGATTCCATCATCTACGCCCGGACCAGCGGGTACCTGAGCAAGCGCCACGTGGACATCGGCGACAACGTGAAGACCGGCCAGCTCCTGGCGGAGATCGAGTCGCCGGAGATCGATCAGCAGCTCAACCAGGCGCAGGCGCTGCTGCAACAGTCGATCAAGAACCTGGAGTTGCAGCAGGCGACGCTGGATCTGGCACGCACAACCATGAACCGCTATGTCGCCGCGGACAAGGAAGACGCCGTCGCCAAGGAGCTGGTCGACCAACAGGTCTCAGCGTATCGCACGGCGCAGGCGTCGGTGGCGGCGGCGGCGGCAGCGGTGGATTCCAACAAGGCCAACGTGCAGCGATACGAACAGCTCACGTCCTTCGAGCGCGTCCTCGCGCCATTCGAGGGCACCATCACTCAGCGAAACGTGGACGTCGGAGCGCTGATCACCGCCGGCAGCCCGACCGACAACACCGCGGTCGCGCCCGTCAGCGTGAGCGGGTCCCCCAACGGCATCTTCGAACTGTCGCAGATCGACACGCTGCGCATCTTCGTGAACGTCCCTCAGGTGTACGCGCCAAACGTGAAGCCGGGTCTCCCGGTGCGCCTCCGCGTGCGCGGCCAGTTCACCAAGCCGGTCGCGGCGACGGTGGCGCGGACCGCCAACGCGCTCGATCCCGGCACGCGCACGCTGCTGGCCGAGGTAGACGTCCCGAACACCGCGCACGCGCTGCTCCCCGGGATGTTCGTTTACGTCGATTTCGAGATCGCGCCGTCCGGCACGCGTTTTCGAGTCCCCTCGACGGCCGTCGTGGTCAACTCGCAGGGGACGCGGGTCGCGGTCGTCACGAGCGAGAACAAGTTGCACTATCAGCCCGTGGTGCTAGGTCGCGACTTCGGAAATTCCATCGACATCCAGGACGGCCTGAGCGGCGGCGAGCAGATCGTCAAGCAGCCGACTGTTTCCCTCCAGGAGGGGCAGGTCGTCACGCCCCGTGAGGCCCCAAGTGCGCCGCGCTAACCTCGCCACGATTGCGCTGCTCGGGTTGGCCTGCGCCCTGTCGGGCTGCATGGTCGGCCCGAACTACAAGCGACCGCCCGTCGTGGCGCCGGCGCGATTCAAGTCGCAGGCGACGAGCCAGCCCTCGAGTCAGCCGACGACAAGCCCGGCGGCGGGCATCCCGAATCAATGGTGGAAGCTGTACGGCGATGCCGAGCTCGAACGTCTCGTCGACGCCGCCAACGTCGCCAACCAGGATCTCCGCCAGGCGGTTGCGCGCGTCGATCAGGCCCGGGCGCTGGCGCGCGTGGCCGGCAGTTTTCTCGCGCCGACGATCGATGCGAATCCGGGCTACACCCGCACGCGCACGTCGGGAACCCGTGACAACCCGATCACCGGGCTGCCCACGCCATCGGCCAAGATCAATGACTGGATCATTCCGTTCGACTTGACGTACGAGGTTGACGTTTGGGGCCGCATTCGACGCTCGCTCGAATCCGCCAGGGCGCAAGCGACGGCGACGGTCTACGACGAGGCGGTCATCCGTCTGACCGTTCAAACCAACGTCGCCCAGTTCTACTACGCGCTGCGCTCGCTCGACGCGCAGGAGCAGATCCTCAATCGGACCGTTGGCGCCTTCGACGAGCAGGTCCGCGTGGTCAATGCGCAACTGAAGAACGGCCTGGTCGGGCCGATCGATCTGTACCAGGCGCAGGCGCTGCTCGCGTCGACAAAGGCGCAAGCACGCGACGTGCAGCGCGCCCGGGCGGATCAGGAGCACGCGCTGGCGATCCTGTGCGGCGAGCCGGCGGCGTTGTTCAACGTCGCGCCCAACCCGCTGACGAAAGCTTCGGCGCCGGCCGTCCCCGCGGGGCTGCCCGCGGAATTGCTGACGCGCCGGCCCGATGTCGCCGAGGCGGAACAGAACCTGGTCGCCCTCAATGCCCAGGTCGGCGTCGCCACCGCGATGTTGTACCCCACGTTCAGCCTGACAGGCGCCGCCGGGTTCGAAAGCGCTTCCGCGCAGCACCTGCTGGATTGGAAAAGCAGGATTGCTTCGATCGGCCCGAGTATCTCCATTCCCATCTTCAACGCCGGCCGATTGAAAGCCAACCTCGAGGCGACCAGGGCGCAATACCGCCAGTTGGTGGCCGCATACGTCGGGCAGGTGCTGATCGCCTACGGCGATGTCGAAGATGCACTGACGGACCTGCACGCTCTCACCGACGAGGCGGCGAGCCTGCAACAGGCGGTCAATGCTTCGCAGGACTACGTGCGCGTCGCCAACGTGCAGTACAAGCGCGGGCTGGTGAATTATCTCATCGTCGTCGACGCCGAACGCACGCTGCTCTCCAACCAGTTGACGCTCGCCCAGACGATCAACCTGCAAACCGCCGCGAGCGTCCACCTCATCAAAGCCCTCGGCGGCGGGTGGGAAGACCACCGTGCGCCCAAGCCATAAACGATTCGAGATGTGACCAGCCGCTCAACCGCATGGCGGAAGATTTACCCGGTGTGCATCGAACGCATTGAGCTGGTTGCGTGTTTCCGCTAGCGCAATCACTTTTTAAAGAATTTGCGCGTCGGGCATGGCCGTTGCCAAGGGGTCGGGCGAACGGCAATCAACCAACGGAGGCCCGCCATGACCACGATCCTCGATCTCAGCTCGGAACTGCTCATCGATCGCTCCAAGATTCGCGATCCGTATCTGCGGCTGCTGTTGACCGCGATCGGCGAGGAGTTCGTCGGCGGATCGGCGTGGGTGGCCGTGAACAAACGGGTCGCCTGGCAGTACGGGCTCACTCACGAATACATGGCGCCGTGCAGCGCCGCCGCCGTCGCTTGAGTGCGTGTAACGAAGGGAGTGCGCCCATGTGCTCTTCAAAGAAACAACTGGCCGTGATCGCCCTCGGCGCCGTATCCGTGCTGACCACGACTGCGCGCGCGGCCGAGCCGGATGACGCGCGTGTTGAAGATCTCCGCCGGCAGATCGCGCAGCTTCAAACCCGGCTCGATACCTTCGAGAAGCAACAGCAGCAGCAACAACCGTCCGGCAGCGACGACGTCGCCAGGACCGTCGATGCGATCGTCAACGACGCGTACGCCCGCAGCCAGTTGCTCCAGACCACCGCCGCCGAGGTGCAGGCCGGCTACGACAAGGGATTCTTCATCCGCAGCGACGACGGGAATTTCCTGCTTAAGCCCGGCGTGAACTTCCAGTTCCGCAGCATCACCAACTATGACTCCGCGACGGATGATCTCCAGAACGGCTTCGAAGTCCGCCGCATCCGCCCTTATGTCAGCGGAAACGCTTTTACGCCGAAGCTCACCTATCTCTTCCAGTGGGACACCAGCCGCACGGACGGATCCCTGTCGCTCCTCGACGCCTACGTGCAATACCGCTTCGACGACGAGTGGGCGGTGAAAGTCGGGCAGTTCAAGGAATCGGTCTTCCATGAAAAGGACGTCTCGATCTTCGCGCAGCTTTTGGTCGACCGCTCGCTGGTCGACGCGCTGATCGGCGGAAACATCACCGACCGCGTGCAGGGCATCAGCCTGATCTACGGCGGAACCGACACCTCCGATCTCCGCATCGAAGGCACGTTCAGCGACGGCGCACACAGCGAGAACACCAACTTCCAGGACCCGCCCACCAATCCATACGACTTCGGCTTCGCCGGGCGCGTCGAGTACAAGCTCTTCGGCAACTGGGCGGATTATTCCAAGGAATTCACCGCTCGCTCGACCAAGGAGAACGTGCTGGTCGTCGGCGCCGGCGGCGATTTCAGTCAGGACGGCGACACCAACCAGGCGCTCTTCGTCCTCGACGCGCTGTACAAGATCTCGGGGCGCTGGTCGATCTTCGGCGCCCTGAACGGCCGAACGCTCGACAACGGAACCGACGACAGCTTCACCTGGAGCGCACTCGGCCAGGTCGGTTACGCGATCGACCAGCGCTGGGAGCCCTTCGCGCGCTACGACGTGATCTCGTTCGACGACCCGGGCGCCGGTCGCGAGGTCTTCAACGAGCTCGCCGTCGGCGTCAACTACTACCTCGGCGACAACGGCTCCGCCGGACAGCGGGCCAAGCTTTCCCTGGATTTCCTATGGCTCCCGGACGGCGCGCCGTCGGACCAAACCGGCATCGGCGTGCTGGCGTCCGACGACGCCGAGTACGTCCTGCGCGCCCAGTTTCAGTTGATGCTGTGAATGAAAATGAGAGGTGAAGCATGAGCGGCATCACAAAGAAAATGATCACTGCGATCGGGCTGTCCAGCGTGCTGCTGGCCGGATGCACCTCCCCCAGTGGTCGTCCCGACTACACCGGCGGCGGCGCGCTCGCCGGCGGCGGCGCGGGCGCGCTCATCGGCGCGGTTGCCGATCGCCGACACCCGGGCGTCGGCGCACTGATCGGCGGCGCCGCGGGCGCCCTCACCGGCGGCGCCATCGGGCACCACATGGACCAGCAATCCGAAGCACGCGAAGAATACGGGCCGCCGCCGCCACCGCCGCCACCGCCATCTGAAACTTACGTCGTTCCGCCCGGCCCCGGCTATGTTTGGGCCAACGGTTACTGGGCCCGCAGCGGACCCAATTGGGTCTGGGTTCCCGGCCGCTGGCTCGCGCCGCCTTATCCCGACGCAGTCTGGGTCGGCGGCCGCTGGCATCACGCACATGGGCGGCAGGGTCACTGGAGGTAAGCGCGAGCCATCCCTTTTCGTTTCCTTTTTTGTTTTCTCGATGAGGAGAATGTCATGACCAAGAAGTTGATCGTCCTGTCGTCCATCCTGCTGCTCGGCTGTGCCTCGTTCGCGTCGGCCGCCGCCAGCCAGACCCGATATGTCGCGCGCCCCATCCAGGAGGGCCCCAGTCATTGGGGGATCGTGCTGGTGCCGATCACGCAGCATCAACACGACCGCGACCCCGCCGGTCGCCCGCCCCGATCGCACGAGCGAGCGCGTGCCGCCGCCGCAACGAACGCCCGCGGCGTCCACGGCGATGAATGGTGATCTATCCCCGTGAGCCCGCGAGCTTGCCGGTGCTTAAGGACATAAAGGAGGACATAAAGGGGGAGGACATAAAGGGGTCGCTTCCTTTTATGTCCGAAAAATTAACCCTGCCGGGCCAGCAATAAAAAAACGCGTCGGCCCGGTTCGGCCGCCGCACGATTCGGGGCGCGGATGAGTTGGAAGTCGTCGGCGAAGCAAAACGTGACAGGCGTGGCGGCAATGACCATCGGGGTCGGGCATAAATCCGAAGCACGAAATCCGGAATCCGAAACAAATCCGAAGCATGAAGGGGAAATGTCCAAACGCAGAGGTCTCACTTCGCGCAAATCGCAAATCGAATCACTCTTCCTCTTCCGTCTCGACCGAATGCGTCACATGCAACCCGAGTTCGCGGAGTTTTAATCGCAGGGTTTGGCGGGCGATGCCGAGCATTCGAGAAGCTTGGCGCTGGCTGCCTTCCGTGGAGTCGAGCACGAGCGGCAGGAGGATGCGATCCAGTTCGCGATGGACTTCCGCGTAGAGGTCCGTCGCGTCGGCGGCGAGGCGCTGGCCGATGAAGGCGCGCAGGCCGGGATCCTCCTCGGCGGGCGAGGCCTTGGACGAATGGCTCGGGCCGCCCTGACCTGAAAAATCGTCGGGCAGGAATGCCGGGAGCAGGACGGTCCCGCGGGCTTGAAGCAGCGCCTGCTTGAGAATGCTTTGCAGCTCGCGGATGTTGCCGGGCCAGGCGTATTCTCGGAGTCGATCGAGCGTTTCCGGCGCGACGTCGCGAATTTCTCTGCCGAGCTCGCGACTGAAGCGGCGCAGGTAGTGCTGGACGAGCATCGGCAGGTCGTCGCCGCGCTCGCGAAGCGGGGGGAGTTGGATCGTGAAGACGCTGAGGCGGTAGTAGAGGTCGGAGCGGAATTTTTCGTCGGCGGCGCGGGCTTTCAGGTCGCGATGGGTGGAGGCGATGATGCGGACGTCGGTGCGCACCGTTTCGTTGCCGCCGACGCGCTCGAAGGTTTGTTCCTGGAGTAATCGCAGGATTTTCGCTTGCAAGGCAAGCGGCATGTCGCCGATTTCGTCGAGAAGAATTGTCCCGCCGTTGCATTGCTCGAACTTTCCGATGCGTCGGCGGTCGGCGCCGGTGAACGCGCCCTTTTCGTGGCCGAACAACTCGCTCTCGAGAAGGTTTTCGGGGATCGCGGCGCAGTTGAGCGCGAGAAACGGCGCTTTCGCGCGCGTGCTGTGCTGGTAGATGGCGCGGGCGACGAGTTCCTTGCCGGTGCCGCTCTCGCCGGTGATCAGCACCGTCACGTCTTGCCCGGCGACGCGGCCGATCGCCTTGTAGACTTCGCGCATCGCCGACGAGCCGCCGAAGATCGCGCCGTCGACGTCGGGATCGGGCGGGGTCTCGGTGATCAAGGCGGGCGCGCGCATGCGTCGCGCGACTTCCAGCGCTTCGCCCGCCACGCGGCGCAGTTGCGCGAGATCGAGCGGTTTGAAGAGGTAGTCGAAAGCGCCGTGCTTCATCGCTTCGATGGCGGCGTCGGCGGTCTTGGCCATGGTGACGAAAATGACAGGGATGCGCGCGTCCATCGCGCGGATCTGCTCGAAGACTTCGAGGCCGGAGCGATCGGGCAAGCCCAGATCGAGCAGGATGATGTCGGGGGGATCGGTTCGGACGTGCTCGAGCCCCGCGCCGCCGGTACAGGCGATTTCCACCCGGTTGGTGGGGCGCGGAAACGTCTGCCGCACCTGTTCCGGGATCACCGCCGGGTCGTCATCGATAAGCAGCAGATGAGCCATGATTCGCCCGCCTTCGGCTCGGTATCCGGCGCTCGGGCCGGAACATGGGGAATTCTATTGCGGCTCTCGATTAATTGCGAAGCGCCGGGCGGTAAAACTTATGGCCCGCCGGACGGGATTTGTAGCCACCCGTCCGCCGGCGAGTGTCACGCCCGCAAGCGAACCACGCCCGCAAGCGTTAGGCCGCCGCGCCTTTTCGCAGAAAGCCCTGTGGCACAGTCATTGCCATGGTGACGGCTATCTGTGTGAGCTCTCAAAAGGATAGAATGGCAATCCGAACCGAAGCTTGGACGCGCTTGACCGCGGACCATGGCGAGGCGGTCCCTTTGGGAGACCGGCACATGCACGAAAGTCCGCGCTCGCGACTTCTCGCGTACGGTGTAGCACTTCCGATCCTGGTCCTGGCGCTGATTCTCCGATGGCGGTTCCATTCGGTCTTGGGCGAACGAGCCCTGTACAGCTCTTTCATTCCGGCGGTGATGATCGCCGCGTACTTCGGCGGCTTCTGGCCCGGATTCGTAGTGACGCTCGCTTCCGCGATCGCCTCGAATTATTTCATTGTCGAGCCGCGCTTCACGCTGCAACTCAAGGGGACGGGCGACGACGTCGCGATGTTCCTCTTCGTGCTGAGCGGCACGTTCATCAGCGTCCTGAGCGAATCCCTGCACCGCGCCCGGCGCCGAATCGTGGCGGATGAGCGGCGGCGGGCCGAGGACGCGCTGCGTGACACCGAGGAGCGCTTCCGCCAACTCGCGGAGAACATCCACGAGATCTTCTGGATGGCGGACCTCGGTCATACGCGCATCACGTACGTCAGCCCCGCATTCGATCAAGTTTGGGGGCGGACCGCACAGAGCCTCTACGACCACCCTCGCTCCTGGCTCGAGAGCATCCACCCGGATGACCGCGCGGCCGTCATCGAAAACATGGAGCAGCGCCAACACGGGGTTTTCAACGATTTGGAATTCCGAATCGTGCGCCCGGACGGCGCGATTCGGTGGCTCCGCAGCCGCGCGTTTCCCATCAACGATCTCGAAAGCGGCGCGATTTCACGCGTCGCCGGACTTGTCGAAGACATCACGTATCGCAAGCGCGCCGAGGCGGAACTTCGCCAGGCCAAGGAACGCCTGGAGTTGGCAGTGCGCGGCTCCAACGTCGGGATTTGGGACAACGAGACACCCGACGGCGATCCCGACTACGGCCATCTCCAGTACATGAACGTGTGGGAGCAGCTCGGTTACGACGGCCCCCCGCACGCGGAGGCGGTGGCGCTGGACTTGGCCCATCCGGAGGACCGCGCCCGCGCCTTTGAAGCGGGGCGGCGATATCTGGCCGGGGAAAACAACGAGTTCGAGATGGAGGTCCGCTACAGCCACAAGGACGGCTCTGACCGGATCATGCTCCAGCGGGGCGCGGCGGTTCGCGATGCCGCGGGCAAACTGATCCGCTTGACGGGCGTCATCATCGACATTACCAGGCTCAAGCACGCCGAGGAGGCGCTGCGGGCCAGTGAATGGCGCTTCCGCGCCCTGGTCCAAAACTCCTCAGACATCATCAGCCTCTTCGACGCCGAGGGCACGATCCTCTATCAGTCCCCGTCGATCGAACGTCTGCTGGGCTATCCGCCGCAGGATCGTATCGGCCACAACATCTTCAGCGACCCGATCGTTCACCCTGACGACTTGGAGGCCAAGCGGGCGTTCTTCAACAAGGCTCGGAGCCGTCCAGGGGTACTCGTCACGGCCGAGTTCCGCATGCGGCACGCGGACGGCTCCTGGCGGGACATGGAAGCGATCGGGCAGAACTTTTTGGAAGACCCGGGCGTCGCCGGGATCGTTGCCAACTACCGCGACATCACCGAGCGCAAGCGCGCCGAGGACGCGATGCGCTCCAGCGACGCGCGCATGAGGCAACTGGTTTCGCTCATGCCCGCCGCCGTCTATACCTGTGATGCCGAAGGCCGGCTCACCTTTTACAACCGGCGCGCCGCCGAGCTGTGGGGCCGCGAGCCTCAACTCGTCACGGACGATTCCCGATTCTGCGGATCGGTGCGGCTGTGGAAACTGGACGGCTCGCCGCTGCCGCACGAGCTCACGCCTATCGCATCGTGCATTCGCGATGGCCGCTCTACGCGAAACACGGAAGTCGTCATCGAGCAGCCGGACGGCAAGCGCGTCATCGTGAGCGTGAACATCGAAGCGCTGTACAGCCTTGACGGCGGACGCGCGGGGGCGATCAACGTTTTCGAAGATATCACCGAGCGCAAGCGCGCCGAGGAAGCGGTGCAGCGGCTGGCGGCGCTGCTGCGACTGTCGGATGACGCCATCGTAGTCTGGAGGCTGGACGGCGGGATCGAGAGCTGGAGCCGCGGCGCGGAGGAGCTGTACGGCTTTACTGAGGGCGAGGCGCTCGGCCGCGGCTCGCACGAGTTGCTGCGAACCGTCCATCCGGTTCCGTGGTCTGAAATCGAGACGAAACTGCGTGCCGGCGGGAGTTGGGAAGGCGAACTGCGCCATCGGACAAAGGACGGTCGCGAAGTCATCGTCTCCACGCGGCACCAACTGGTCCGCGACGCCGACGGCGCCTGGCGCGTGCTGGAGTGCAATCGCGATATCACCGATCGCAAGCGCGACGAGGCGCTATTGGACGGTCAGAAGCGGATTCTGGAACTGATCATCCAGGGCGAACCGCTGCCCGACGTCCTCGCCGTCCTGTGCCGCACGATTGAGGACCTGACGACAGAGGCGGAAATGCTCGCCTCGGTTCTGCTGCTGGATGCGGACGGTGTTCACGTTCGGCACGGCGCGGCGCCGAGCCTGCCGCAGAGTTACATCCGCGCGATCGACGGGCTGCCCATCGGGCCCTCCGCGGGGTCGTGCGGCACGGCGGCATACCGGCGCGAGCCCGTTTACGTCTCGGACATCGCCAGCGATCCGCTCTGGGCGCAATACGCCGGGTTGGCATTGTCCCACAACCTGCGGGCGTGCTGGTCGGCGCCCATTCTCTCCAGCACCGGCGGGGTGCTCGGCACCTTTGCGATGTACTACCGCCAGCCCCGGCAGCCCACCGCGCGCGACCTGCGCACGGTGGATATCGTCACGCGCACGGTCGCGATCGCCATCGAGCAGAGTCGTGCAGAAGAGGCGCTGCGAGTCAGTGAAGAGCGCTTCCGCACGTTGGCCAAGGCGACCAACGACGCGGTGTGGGATTGGGACTTCGCTTCAAACAAAGTTTGGTGGAACGAGGGCGTGTTCACGTTATTCGGCTACGTTCTGGAAGCGAACGAGGCTGACCCGACGTGGTGGCTCGAACGCATTCACCCTGACGACCGCGAGGCGGTCGAGACATTCTTCCATGGTGTGGTCCACGGACACGAACTCTCCTGGGTGGACGAATACCGCTTCCGCTGCGCCGACGGATCGTACAAGGACGTGTACGACCGCGGCTATGTCATCCGCGACGCGGAGGGTCGGGCCGTGCGGATGATCGGCGCGATGTTGGATATCACCGCACGCAAGCGCGCCGAGGAGGCACTGCGCGAAAGTGAGCAGCGTTGGCGCGATCTGACGCAGGCGCTGCCGCAATTCGTCTGGACCGCCCGACCCGACGGCTTCATGGACTATGGCAGCCCGCAGATCGAGCAGTACATGGGCCGTCCCGAGAGCGACGTGCTGGGCTGGGGCTGGCTGGAGATGCTGCACCCGGACGACCAGGCGCGCACGCAGCAAGCCTGGCAGGCCGCCGTTGAGGCGAAACAAAGCGAGTACGAGATCGAACACCGCTTCCGCCGCTTCGACGGCGCCTATCTCTGGTTCAAGACGCGCGGCGTGGTGGTCCCGGACAGCAGGGGCGACAGCTACAAATGGTTCGGCACCTCCACCGACATCACAACCGTTAAGCAACACGAGGAGGAACTTCGCCTGGCCAACGAACGCCTTCACCTGGGGTTATTCAACTCCAACATCGCCATCTGGGAAGTCGACATGCCCGAGGGCGACTTCCAACGCGGCCGTCGGTACTACGCCAACGCCTGGGAGCAGCTCGGTTATGAACGGTCCGAGGTCCCTCCCGACGCTCCACTCATGAGCGAAGCCCGCGTCCATCCGGACGAACGCGCTGCCGTCAAAGAGGCGATTCGTAAATACCTGGCCGGCGAGACCGACAAGTTTGAGCTTGAACACCGGCTCCTGCACAAGGACGGTTCCTACCGCTGTATGCTCACACGGGGCGTGGCCGTGCGCGACGCCGGCGGCAAACCCATTCGTTTCATCGGCAGCGCCGTCGACATCACGGACCGCAAGCGGCTGGAAGAGGAGTTGCGGCGGGCGAAGGAGGCGGCGGAGGCGGCCAATCGGGCGAAGGACGAGTTCCTCGCCAACGTCAGCCACGAGATTCGCACGCCGATGAACGCCATTCTCGGCATGACCGAACTCGTGCTTGAAGCGCCGCTTGGCGACGACCAGCGGCAGAGCCTCAAGACCGTCAAATCCGCCGCCGACAACCTGCTCGGAATCATCAACGACCTGCTCGACTTCTCGAAGATCGAGGCGGGCAAACTCGAACTGGACGCCGGTGATTTCTCGCTGCGGGCGGCGGTGGGGGACACGCTGCGCGCGCTCGCCATGCGCGCCCATCGCAAGGGACTCGAGCTCGTCTGCAACGTGCACGCCGACGCGCCCGACGCGCTGATCGGCGACGCCGGGCGCTTGCGCCAAGTCCTGTTGAACCTCGTCGGCAACGCGATCAAGTTTACCGAAAGCGGCGAAGTGGTCGTGCAGGTCGACGCCGCCGGCGAACTCGCGCCCAACGGCGATGGCAACGGCAACGGCAACGGCAACGGCAACGGCGGCGGCGACGTCATCCTGCGCTTCGCCGTCCGTGACACCGGCATCGGCATCCCGCGCGAAAAGCAATCGACGATCTTTCGCGCGTTCGAACAGGAGGATACGTCGACGACGCGGAAGTACGGCGGCACCGGACTGGGACTGACGATCTCCGCCCAACTGGCGGCACTGATGGGCGGAAGCATCGCGGTCGAGAGCGAAGTGAATCGCGGGAGCACCTTCTCCTTCACCGCGCGGTTCGGGCGGCAGGCGAACCAGCCGCTGGCGGTTGCCGCGGCGCCGCCGGTACTGCTCCACAACCTGCGCGTGCTCGTGGTCGACGACAACGCAGCCAACCGGGACATCATGGAGTTGTGGTTACGCGACTGGCAGATGGAACCGACGTCCGTCGGCGACGGAATGGCCGCCATGGATGCCCTCTGGCACGGCGTCGCCATCGGCAAGCCCCACGCGCTGGTCCTGCTCGACGCACGCATGCCCGACACCGACGGGCTCACGTTGGCCGCGAAAATCCGCGAGAGAGCTGAACTCTCGCGCAGCCGCATCATTCTCCTCACCTCGGGCGATCGCCCGGGCGACCTGGCGCGTTTCCGGGAACTCCGCGTCGAAGGCCACCTCCTCAAGCCCGTCCAGCAGGACGAGCTCCTCGATACCATCTATTCGATCATGAGTCGGACGACGGAAAGGATGAAGGCTGAAGGCAGCCGGATGAATGAAGACAAGAAGCTCGAGCCGCCTTCGGATTCGTCCTTACCCCTGCGCATCCTGGTGGCCGAGGACAGTGACTTCAACGCCCAGCTCATGGAGAAACTTCTCGCAAAGCGCGGCCACACGGTGAAGGTTGCGAGCAACGGCCGGCAGGCGCTCGCGCTTGCGAACGCTGCCGATTTCGATCTGCTCCTGCTGGACGTGCACATGCCGGAGATGGACGGTTTCGAGGTGATCCAGGCAGTCCGCGCGCGCGAGCAGACCACCGGCGCGCATCTACCCGTCATCGCGCTGACCGCGCGCTCGCGCAACGAAGACCGCGAACACTGTCTCGCTGCCGGCATGGACGGATTCCTCGCCAAGCCGATCAAAGTCGATGACCTGTGGACGACAATCGACAGCGTCCTGGCAGCCTTCCCATCCGCCGATCGCGGTGACAACGGGCTGCTGGACTCGCGCGTTCTCCTGGCCGCATGCGGCGGCGACGAAGCCATCCTTCGCGGAATTTGCCAGGGTCTGCGAACGACTTTGCCGGTCCAGCTCGCGACGATTCGAAACGCTCTCGAACATCAACATGCCGCAGACCTGCGCGAGTCCGCTCACAAGTTGTGCGGGATGGTCGCCGCCTTCTCGACGATGGCCGGCCGCGTCGCATCAGATATCGAAGATTTCGCCGCCCGCGGCCAACTGGAAGAGGCGCGACCTCTTGTCGAACAGCTTCACACCATCGGCGATCAACTCGTGAAAGCGGTGTCGGATGATTTGAGCGTGGAGCGATTGCAACACCAGGTCTAGGTGCGACTCTCCGCTACCGCGGCGCTTCGCACCCACTGCGACGGTTCTCGATCAGTTTGTTAACCGATCGCAAACTCACACCAATCGGCGGCGCGAATCATCAATTCGGAATCGAAACGCGTCGGCGGGCGGGAGGCCGGCGGGATGATTTGAGATGTTTTTGGCGCGGCCGAGGGGTCGGCCGAGTGTTAACCGCGCAGTTAACCGGTTAGGCGGACGTGGCCGCGCGCGAAAACTCGAATTTCCTACCACTCCGGCCGACGTTTGTAAGTCGTTATTTTTCGCGCGGGAGTCGAAATTTCTTCGCCTAACGCATGGCCGGGCCGGGAATAAAAAACGCGTCGGCCCGGTGCGGCCGGCGAACGATTCGGGGCGCGGATGAGTTGCAAGTCGTCGGCGATGCAAAACGCGGCGGGCGTGACGGGCCGGGCGGCAATGACCATCAACGGTTTTCCCGCGCGGCCGACTTCATGACGGCGGGCGACGCGCGGGAGGTGATGGCCGCGCCAAAAAGACGTTTCAAGATCAAAGGAAATCGGGGCGACAGGATTTGAACCTGCGGCCTCCTGGTCCCAAACCAGGCGCTCTACCAAACTGAGCTACGCCCCGGAATTCGCCGACGGCTGACAAGGCAGTCTATCGCGATTGTACCGCCCGCGGCAAATCGCCCGCGCGGCGAAGGTTCGTTTGACATCGCGCAGCGGCGTGATAATCTCAAATCAACGTGATCGGCGTTTCCGCGAAGTTCGGCTATTGGTTTTGGGGCTATTTTACCCCCGCCGGACATCCCGCGTACTGAGCCGCTCTCAATTACTACGATTCAAACGAGCCTCAGGACGCGGGTCCTGGGGCTTTTTTGTTGCAATCGTTTCGACGGAGCATCCGATGCGCTGGCAATACGACTCGTTTGGAGGCCGACAATGATCGTCGTCATGAAACCCGGCTCGGGCCCACAGCAGGTCGAGCATGTCGTCAAACTGGTGCGCGAAATGGGACTGAAAGATCACGTCATCGTCGGGACCGAGCGAACCGTGGTGGCCGTCATCGGGGACGATCGCTTCAAGGACAAGTCACGCCTCGAGACCGTCGAAGGCGTCGACAAGGTCGTGCCGATTCTCGCGCCATACAAGATGGCGTCGAGCGAAGTGAAGAAGGACCGCAGCGTCATTCCGATCGGCAAGGCGGGCACGATCGGCGGAAAGAAGGTCGGCGTCATCGCGGGGCCGTGCAGCGTCGAGGATCGCGTCAAGCTCCTCGAGATCGCGCACGCGGTGAAAGAAGCGGGCGCGATCGGCTTGCGCGGCGGTGCGTTCAAGCCGCGAACTTCGCCGTACGCATTCCAGGGGCTCGCGGAAGAGGGCCTCAAATACCTCGCGGAGGCGCGCGAGCAGACCGGGCTGGCGATCGTCACGGAGGTCATGAGCATCGAGCAGATCCCCGCGTGCGTCGAATACGCCGACGTCTTGCAGATCGGCGCGCGGAACATGCAGAACTACAACCTGCTCTCGAAAGTCGGCGAGACGCGCACGCCGGTGCTGTTGAAGCGCGGCATGAGCGCGACGCTCGAAGAGTTCCTGCTAGCCGCCGAGTACATCATGGCCCGCGGGAATCACCAGGTGATCCTGTGTGAGCGCGGCATCCGCACGTTCGAGGACTACGTGCGCAACACGCTCCCGCTGGCGATCGTGCCGGAGCTGCACAAGCGCAGCCATTTGCCGGTGGTCGTCGATCCTTCACACGGAACAGGGAAGCGCGATCTCGTCGACAGCATGTGCCGGGCGTCGGTCGCGTGCGGCGCGGACGGGCTCATTCTCGAAGTTCATAACGATCCTGAGCACGCGATGACCGACGGCGCCCAGTCGATGACGCCGCCGCAGTTCGACGCGATGATGAGGGCGATCAAGCGCATCGCGCTGGCGGTGGATCGCGAGGTTTGACGACGTATCAGAAGCATTGTCATCCTGAGGTACTCCGAAGGATCTGCGTGACTCGTCGATCCGTGCCAGA
This sequence comes from Phycisphaerales bacterium, assembly GCA_034666045.1. Classification (GTDB taxonomy): domain Bacteria; phylum Planctomycetota; class Phycisphaerae; order Tepidisphaerales; family Tepidisphaeraceae; genus JAICTV01. The sequence continues at coordinate 18,408 of JAXDMN010000005.1, forward strand.
TCCTTCGGAGTACCTCAGGATGACATGCATTTGAGCGCTGCACGGGAAAGCTGCGTTGCCTCCGCCGCGCGTGCTGCCTACCGTTCCGCTTTCGCGAACGGAAGTGAAGGGAATGGATAGCACAGCAGTGACCGCGACCGGGACAGCCGTGTTGGCGCAGGCCAGCCCGGTTCTGCCCGTTGACGAAGCCGCAACGACACAGCCGCCACCGCCCGTTCGCGGGCGAAAT
>JAXDMN010000006.1:0-4791 GCA_034666045.1 Phycisphaerales bacterium
CAACGCAGATCCTTCGGAGTACCTCAGGATGACAAGCTTCGTCTCCTCGGCTTCTTAGACACTCTTACCGCCGCGCCACTGCGCCGCCCTTTCGTTTCGCATGACGACTTCGGCCACCACGCTTCGGCCCGCGTTTTCGCACGCATCCGCACCCGCCCTTTCCCGGGCCCGCATCGAAGCCGCGCTCGCCATCGCCTTCGGCGTGATGCTGACGCTGACGATGCAGGGCTATCAGTTCGGTAAGAGCAACCACACGGTCTACCTGATCGACGCGCTGCGACACACCGCGCCGAACGTCCTCCAAAACGACTGGTTCGCCACGCAGACGCTGCAATATCACGCCGCCTTCGGCCTGCTGACGCGCGGGCTGATGATGCTCGGCATCGTGGAGCCGGCGTTTCTCGTCGGGCACGTGCTGCTCGCGGTTTTATTGCACGTCGCGTGGTGGCGGATCGTCCGCGCGATGGGCGGCGGCGTCGCGGCGTTCGTGCTGTCGGAAGTGCTTTTCCACCTCTCCGGCGGCGGAATCGGGCTGGGCATGTACCAGTTCCTCCAGGACGGCGCATTCCTCCCGAGCAACATCGCGAGCGTCGCGTTTTTGTGGGGAATCTATTTTTGGATGACCGGGCGGCGCGCCGCGGCCGCGGTCATGTTCGGCCTCAGCGGATTGTTTCATCTCAACTACGCGATCGTCGCGCCGGCGATGTGGATCGTACTGGCGACGCGCGCGTGGCTGTCGGATCGACGCCGGCCGACGGCGATGGAATGGTTCGCCGCGGCGGCGATGATCGAGCTGTCCCTCATCAATATCGTGCCGGCGCTGATCGCGATCGCGCAGCGCGGGCCGAAGATGCCGCTGGCGGAGTTCATCGAGATCTACGTGAACCTTCGTCACCCCCACCATTACGCCCCGCTTTCGTGGCCGATCGCGCTGTGGGTCAGTTTTCTCTGGCCGATTCCGCTGGCGTGGATGTGGTTTCACAAGGTGGAGGATCATCCCACTCCGCCGGCGAACGCACCGGCCCAGGCGCAGCGCATCGTCAACTTTCTTTTGCTGCTGCTCGTCGTCGCCTTTGTGGGCGCAGGCGTTTGGTACGTCAGCGACACGCTCGTGCAACTGAGCCTGTGGCGCTTCAGCGTCTTCGTGAAGCTGCTCACGTGCGTCGCGGCGGCGATGTGGATCGTGTCGGCGATGAAGCGCGAGCGAGTCATCACCACGATGTCAGCCATCGTCGGCCTCGCGATGATCGCGGCGTGCGTCGCGCGCGGGCCGTATGTCGGGTTGTTCCGCATGCCGGATGATGATGCGAAATACCTCGCCGCATGCGATTGGATTCAGAAAAACACGCCGGCGGATGCGGTCTTCCTCATCCCGCCGGACGAACAGGCGTTTCGCCTCCGCGCGCGGCGGGCGATCGTCGTCAACTACAAGTGCGTCCCGCAGCTCAGCGCTGAATTGCCCGAATGGCGCGAGCGGCTCGGCCAGGTTCTCATGCTCGACATTCGCGAGCTCCCGCGGCCGTTCGACCGCACGCTGAAGGAAATCCACCGCCGCTACGAGGGCCGGCAGCCCGAGCATTACGCGAACGTGGCCCGTCGGTACGGCGCGCGATACATTCTGCTCGCGCACGAGCTGCCGCCCGACTGGGAGCCGCGCCGCGTCGCCGCCATGAACGACAATGCAACCGACGCCTATTTCCTGTATGATTTGCGGCGTTAGCGATCGGTAATCTGCGTCACATCTGTTTCGCGCGATGGCTTTTTTCCGAAGGAGGCCGCGGTGGACGGTGAAGAGATCCGCAAGCGCATGCTCGATCACTACGGCATCCGCGTCGAACTGGAAATGACCGAGTATGTCGCGCGGCGACTGGGCGAAGCCGGCGCGGCGCTTCGCGAGCTCCCGGTCATGGGCGGCGAAGCGCGAACAGGAATGCCGATTCGCAAAATGATCGACCTCGCGCATTTCCAGCAGGCTGTCTCGTAGTCGCCGTCATCCGATGATCATCACCTGTCACGCTTATGCGCGCGCCGGCCTCGTCGGCAATCCGTCCGACGGATACTTCGGCAAGACGATTTCCTTTTCCGTCCGCAACTTTCGTTGCACCACAAAGCTGTGGGAGAGCCCCAACTTCGAGATCCTCCCGACGCACGGCGACTACGCGAAATTCGACACGGTCAGCGCCTTCCTCCGCGACGTGAAACTCCACGGCTACTACGGCGGGCTGCGGCTGCAAAAAGCCATCGTCAAAAAGTTCCACGAGTATTGCCGCGCCAACGAGATCGAGCTGCACGGGCGAAATTTCACGTTGTCGTTCGAGAGCGACATCCCGCGCCTCGTCGGCCTCGCCGGCAGCAGTGCGATCGTCACCTCGACGCTCCGCGCGCTGATGGAGTTTTACAACGTCGAGATCGCGCGCGAGAAAATGCCCGCGCTCATCCTCTCCGCGGAGAAAGAGGAGCTCGGCATCCAGGCCGGGCTTCAGGATCGCGTCATCCAGACGTACGAAGGCATCGTCTACATGGACTTCGAGCGCAAGCTCATCGAGGGCCGCGGCTACGGCATCTACGAGGAGCTCAAGCCGCCGAAACTTCCGCCGCTTTACGTCGCGTACGACCCCGGCCGCGCGGAGATCAGCGACATCCCGCACCGCAACCTGCGCGAGCTGTTCGAGCGCGGCGATTCGGTCGTCGTCGGCGCGATGCAGAAGTATCGCGCCCTCACCGACCGCGGCCGCGCGGCGCTCGTCCGCGGCGACTGGGACGAGCTGCACAACGTGACCAACGAGAATTTCGACCTGCGCAAGCAGATCATGCCGATCGCGCCGGAGAACCTGCGCATGGTCGAAGTCGCGCGCAGCACCGGCGCCAGCGCCAAGTTCGCCGGCAGCGGCGGCGCCATCTGCGGCCTCTATCACAGCGGCCGGCAATACCAGGAACTGGTCGACGCCCTGGCCGCCCTGCGCTGCACCGTCCTGCGCCCGCTGATTTACGAGGCGTAGACGCTACAATCACCTTGAAGCGGAGGTTGCATGGCCGAGCTCACCATCGAAATCATTGCCGACCCGGACGAGGGCGGCTTCACCGCACGGGTGCCGGATATCCCAGCCTACGGCGAGGGTGAAACCGAAGACGACGCCATTGCCGATTTGAAAGTCGCGCTCGCTGGCTACGTCGAAACGTTCGGACTGCAGGATGCGCTCGCGCGCGTCGTACGTCCGACCGTCCGCAAGATCGACTGGGATCTCGCCGAGCTTTCCCGTGGCTAAGCTTCCGCGGCCGACCGGTAGGGAACTGGTGCGGTTTCTCGAGCGCGAAGGACTCCGCATCATCCGCATCCGAGGCTCGCATCATTTCATGGACGACGGCCGTTCACGCCGCACGACAGTTCCGGTTCATGGCAATCAGCCGTTGAAGATCGGGACGCTGCGGAGCATCCTCCGCGATGTTCAAATGACGCCGGCCGACTTCGAGCGGCTGTGGCAGGCGTGAACGATGGATCAGCACCAGGCGATGCCGTTCGACCAGCATTGTCTCATCCGCCACGACACCGGCGCGCCGGCGTGGGGGAACGATTACTATTCCAACCTCGTCGTGTGGGCATTGCCGATGGCGCGGCAGCAGATCGCCCTCGCCGAGTTTTGCCGCAAGGGCGGGCTGATCGCGAAGATGATTTCATGACCCTCACGAAAGCCGTCATTCCCGCCGCCGGCCTGGGCACGCGCATGCTGCCGGCCGCCAAGGCCGTCGCCAAAGAGCTGCTGCCGGTGCTCGACAAGCCGACGATTCAGTATGTCGTCGAAGAAGCCGCCGGCGGCGGGATCACCGACGTGCTGCTGATCTCCTCGCCGGCGAAACGGGCGGTCGAGCAGCATTTCCAGCCCAACCCAGAGCTGGAAAAACGCCTCGTAAAGAGCGGAAAAGCGGGGCTTCTTGCGTCGATACGCGAATTGATGGCGAAGGTGAAGATGCACGCCGTCGACCAGCTCGACCAGCGCGGCCTCGGCGACGCCGTGCGGCATGGCCGGGCGTTTGTCGGCGGCGAGCCGTTCCTCTGCATGCTCGGCGACGCGATCTTCAGCGGGGGCGCCCACACGCAGCCCGCGCGGCAGCTCATCGAGGCTCATCACAAGCTCGGCACCTCCGTCATCGGCGTCGAAGAAGTCGCGGCCGATAAAGTGGAGCGCTACGGCATCGTCGGCGGACGCGAAATCCGCCCGGGCGTGTGGAAGCTCGACACGCTGGTCGAGAAGCCGACCGCCGCCTCTGCCCCGAGCCGCCTCGCGATCGCCGCGCGGTACGTGCTCACGCCCGGCATCTTCGATTGCCTCGACGCCACGCCCCCCGGCGCCGGCGGTGAGATTCAGCTCACCGACGCGATCCGCATGCTGATGAGCCGCGGCGAAACGGTGCACGCGGTCGTGCTGAAGAATCGGCGTCACGACATCGGCTCGCCGCTGGATTGGTTGAAGACGAACCTGGTGTTCGCGTCGCGCGATGTGAAGTTGTGGGAGCAGATCGCCCCGCTCGCGCGTGAATTGCTCGCGCACGCCCCACCGACGACACCGAAGACGCCGGCGCCGCGCGGATGATTTTGTTCACGTCACCTGTTGACGATCCCAGAACGCGCGTTATCTTCGTCTGTCGTCCAAGACGGTTATTCAATGCAGCGGACCGAAGGCGGTGGCTCCCCTCCGGTCCGTTTTTTTTCGCGCACGCATTTCACCATCACACGCGTGCTCGCAGCGGATCTCACCGCGTCACGGCGACTTCCGGATTCATATAGTTCTGCAG
>JAXDMN010000007.1:0-9206 GCA_034666045.1 Phycisphaerales bacterium
CGCACGCGCCCAAAATGGTTTTATTACGCGCCGGCGGCAACGACATCCACGCCGGAAAATCCGCCGAGCAGGTCTTTCGCGAGTACCAGGACTTTGTGAAGACGGTGCACGCGAAACTCCCCGAGACCGACATCGTCTTCATCAGCCTCAGCCCCGCGCCCGCACGCTGGACGGAGCGCGATGAAAACAAAAAACTCAACTCACTGGTCGAGGCGTACTCGAAAACCGAGCCGCACGTGAAATACGCCGACACCTACGACATGACCCTCACCGCGGACGGCCAGGCGCGTGCGGAACTCTTCATCGCCGACAAGCTGCACTTCAATCCGGAAGGCTACAAGCTCCTGGCCGAGCGCGTCCGCTTGGCGTTGCCGCCGGCGCCGCCCAAGCAGTAACGCCCGCGAGTCACTGGCGCGGGTTTCACAGGCGGACGTAGGTGCGGAAGGAGAACGCGAAGGCATGGCGGTCATCGCGCTCGTGGCGGATGTCATCGCGCAGCCGCCATTGCGATCGGTCAACGGGCGGGAAAAATGTGTCGCCATCGACCGCTTCGTCGAGCTCCGTCACATGCATCACCTGCACGCGCGGCAGCGCGGCGGCGTAGAGAACCGCGCCGCCAATGATGAACGCGCGCGACGCGGACGCAGCGGCGACGATTGTTAGGGCGTCATCCACCGATCGCGCCAATTCGACGCCCGTACTCGGCGGCTGCGCAAGCGTTTTGCTGATGACAATATTCCGCCGGCCGGGCAACGGTTTGCCGATCGATTCGTACGTCCGCCGACCCATGATGATCGGATGGCCCGTCGTGAGCTGCTTGAAATGTTTCAGGTCATCCGGCAGGCGCCACGGCAATTGCCCGCCGCGGCCGATGACGCGGTTGGCGGCCATCGCGACGATCAGCTCCAATCGCGGCGGCGCCGCCTCGGTCGCATCGTCGCTCACACCGCCACCAGCGCCTTGATCGGCGGGTGCGGGTCGTAATTTTCCACGCGGATGTCGTCGAACGTGAACGCGTCGATGTCGCGGATGTTTTCGTTCAGCACCAGCGTCGGCAGCGGACGCGGCTCGCGCTGCAAGAGTTCGCGGGCCTGGTCGAGGTGGTTTTCGTACAGATGAACGTCACCAAACGTGTGAATGAATTCGCCCGGGCGCAGATCGGTCACCTGCGCGATCATGTGCGTCAGCAGCGCGTAGCTCGCGATGTTGAACGGCACGCCGAGGAAAAGATCGGCCGAGCGCTGGTAGAGCTGGCACGACAATCGCCCGCTGCCGCTGACGTAGAACTGGAACATGACGTGGCACGGCGCCAGGGCCATGCGCGGGATGTCGGCGACGTTCCAGGCGTTGACGATCAGCCGCCGCGACGTCGGGTCGCGCTTGATTTGATCGATCACCTGCGCGAGTTGATCGATATCTCGCCCGTCCGGCGTCGCCCAGCGCCGCCACTGCTTGCCGTAGACCGGGCCGAGCTCGCCATTCTCATCCGCCCACTCGTCCCAGATGCTGACGCCGTTCTCTTTGAGGTAGGCGGTGTTGGTTTCGCCCTTGATGAACCAAAGCAGCTCGTGGACGATCGATTTGAGATGGATTTTGCGGTTGGTCAGCAGCGGGAAACCATCGGCGAGATCGAAGCGGATCTGCCGGCCGAACAGGCTGCGCGTGCCGACGCCGGTGCGATCGGCGCGGGGCTCGCCGTCTTCCAACGCGCGGGCGACGAGGTCGAGGTACGGTTGCATCCGGCGCATGGTATGAGTTGCGATGCCGGCCGCAAGGTCTCGCGCCGCGTCCGCGCCAGCATATTCACAGTCGAATCGCCAGCGCCGTCGAGATCAGCAGATAGACCGCGTAAATGATCGTCAGCGCCAGCCCCTCCGCCTTGCGCAGCGTCACCCGGCCGAGCGAGACCGGGATCAGCAGCAGGCCGAAGACGAGCAGCAGGACCGTATCGATGCGCCAGACCGCGAGCGGAAACGGCATGGCGCGAAGTTTGTAAATCGTCTCGGCCGGCTCAGTGGTGGCGGCGGAGTCGAGCACCGGCTGGATCTTGTCCCAGTCGAGCACGACCTGCCGCGCGTAGTGCGTGAGGATCACCAGCGGCAACAGCGCGCAGAGGTTCAGGAGCACGACGCCGACGATTCCCGCCGATGCGGATGACAGTCGCCCGTGATGGGCGGCGATCGCGCCGGTGCCGAGCATCGGCAGGACAAGCAGCGGGCTGATGACGCAGGCGGCGATCAGGCCGCTGGTGGCGATGCGCGTGCGCGCGTCGGCGACGATGGTCGCGCGATAGGCGAGCCATCCGCCCGCGGCCGCGACGGCGATCGCCAGGAGAAGCTGCGCGGCGCGCCAGCCGCGATTCGTCGGGGGAATTTTCGTCGTCTGCGCTGGTGATGGCGGCGTGTTTGGCCCATCGAACGCCGCGAGCGGGACATCCGATGTGGTGGCGTACGTTGGCGTGGTTGTCGTTGGCGTCGCGGTTGTCGGCGTCGTCCGCGCGAGCCACACGCTCAGCACGCACGCGCCCAGCGCGAGCATCATCAGCGCGTGCCACCAGGTGAGTCCGCCGCTGAAGCCGGCGATCAGCACGAGCAGCGCCGCCGGCACGACGAAGGGCCACGCCTGCGGGCGTTCGCGCGGGCCGGCGTCCGGGTCGGACGAGATGCACGTGAGCACGCCCATGACCATGCCGACGGCCGCGACGCTGGTCGCGAGCGCGACGCCGACGCCCACCTCCGGCCGCCCCGCCGCCGTCGCCAGCAGCGCCGTCCACGCGATCGGAATCCAGTGCCCGACCGCGAGCTTCCCCGGCGAGGGATCGTTCGCGGCGGTGAGCGCATCGACGGCCGCCCGCGACGCGATGTAAAGCACCAACCCCGCGACGGCGAAGAGAAAGACGATGTCCGGCGTGGAGGAACCGACAGCGGCGAGCATTGGGAAGCGAGTGTCGGGGGAAAGGAGGGGGATGTCCAGTTTGGGAGGAAACCGGTGGGAAACCAGAATGACGAAACCAGAAATCCGAATCAATGACGAAGGTGCGAATGACGAAAAAAGATGCGCATCGTCATTCGTCATTCGGATTTGATTCGGATTTCTGGTTTCGTCATTCGGATTTCTCCCTACGTCCCGACGGGCAGCACCTTCCGCAACCGCTCGATCACGCGCGGGAGCACCTCGAGCGTCCGGTCGACTTCCGCTTCCGTCGTGTACCGTGAGAGGCTGAACCGCACCGCCCCGTGCGCGATTTTGTCTTCGATCTGCATCGCGCGGATCACGTGGGACGGATCGAGGCTGCCGCTGCTGCACGCGGCGCCGGCGCTGGCGCAGATGCCTTGCTCGCTGAGCAGCAATAAAATCGCCTCTGCCTCCAGGCGGGCGAAGGCGATGTTGGTCGTGTTCGGCAGGCGATTTTCCCGGCCGCCCATGAGATGCGTGTCGGGGATTTTTTCGAGGATCGCGCGCTCGAGGCGATCGCGCAATTCGGCGACGCGCGACATCTGCGGCAGCGCGGCCTTCGCCAACTCGGCGGCGGCGCCCATGCCGACGACGCCCGGGACATTTTCCGTACCGCCGCGCCGGCCGCGCTCCTGCGGGCCGCCGATCAGCAATGGCCGAATCCGCACGCCCCGACGGATGAACAGGCCGCCGACGCCTTTGGGGCCGTGGAATTTGTGCGAGGCGAAGCTGAACGCGTCGACGGCGAGCGTTACGAGGTTCACCGGGATTTTTCCGACGGCTTGCGTGCCGTCGCAGTGAAACGGCACGCGCCGCGCGCGGGAAATTTCCGCGATCTGCTCGACCGGAAAGAGCACGCCGGTTTCGTTGTTCGCCCACATGATGGTGACCAGGGCGGTGTCATCGGTGACGGACGCGCGGAGCTCGTCGAGATCGAGGTTCCCGTCGCGATCGACGCGCACGGCGACGATCTCCGCGCCTTCCTTGGCAAGCTGCGCCAGCAGCTCGCGCGTCGCGGAATGTTCCACCGTCGTGGTGACGATTCGCTTCCGCGGCGACCGCGCCGCGAACATTCCGCGCACGGCGCTGTTGATCGATTCCGTCCCGCCGGCGGTGAACATCAGCTCCGATTCCCCGCAGCCGACGAGTAGCGCGCAGCGCGCCCGCGATTCGTCGATCGCCTGCCGCGCCCGTTGCCCGAAGCGGTGGACGCTCGACGGGTTGCCGTACCACTCGGTGAGGAACGGCATCATCGCCGAAAGCGCTTCCGGGGCGGTTTTGGTGGTGGCGTTGTTGTCGAGGTAGACGACGTCCATGCGTCCGCGATTGTACGCCGGGCGCGTGCCGATGTCGGCGCGGGGGCGTACACTGCGAACGGGCGACGCAGCGCAATGTCACACGCCGACCTCACCAAAACTCTCGAATCCGCCGAGGCGCTGCGACAAGCCGGACGCCTCGATGAGGCGATCGCGCTGCTGCAACCGCTGGCGGTCTCGCACGGCGACATCCCCGGCGTGCTGCACGCCTTGGGCGTCCTGTTCGCGATGTCGAAACGCCACGCCGACGCGGTGGCAGTGCTGGCGCGGGCGGCGGCGGTCGAGCCGAATTCGCCGGACGTGTTGAACAACTACGGCGCGATACTGCTCGTCTCCGGGCGGCCGGGCGACGCGCTGCCGCCTCTCGAGCGCGCTCTCGAGCTGCGCCCCGATTACGCGGATGCGAAACGGAATCTCGCGGCCGCGCTTTATCGGGTCGGCGACGCCGCCGCGACCGCGGGCGAACTGGATCAAGCCGCCGCGTCGCTCCTGCGCGCCACGCAACTCAAACCCGATCACCCCGCCGCCGTCGCCCGTCTCGCCAGCGTCCGCCGCATGCAGGGCGACCTCGACGCCGCGATCGTTCTCCTCCAACGCGCGCGTCAGCTCGATCCCAACTCGGTGGAGAACCTGACAAATCTCGGCGACGCTCTTCTCGCCGGCGGTTGCGCGGACGACGCCGTCGAGCCGCTGCAACGCGCGATTCAGCTCGATCCATGTCACGCCGCCGCGCATGTGAACCTCGGCTGCGTCCACCTGCGACAGATGCGCATCGACGAGGCGATCGGGCGATTCGAAGAGGCGTTGCGCCTCGCGCCGGACCTGGCGCGGGCGCACATGAACCTCGGCATGGCCCGTCTTCATCGCGGCGATTTCGCGCGCGGCTGGCCGGAGGTCGAGTGGCGCTTTCGCCTGCCGGAGGTGGTGAACTCGAAGAACATTTATCACCGCATCCCGCCGTGGCGCGGGCTGTCCGAGCCGCTCGACGGGCGGACGATTTTCGTCCACGCCGAACAGGGTTTTGGCGATGCGTTGCAGTTCGTCCGCTACGTTCCGATGATCGCGGCGCGCTGCCGGCCCGAAAAAATCATCGTCGGCTGCCGGCCGTCGCTGCGGCGGCTGTTCGAGCGCGTGCCGGGGGTGGCGCAGATCGTCGAGACGGGAGAATCGCTGCCGCCGCTCGACGTGCAGTGCCCGTTCATGTCGCTGCCGCTGATGTTCGAGACGACGCTGGAGACGATCCCGCGCGACGTGCCGTATCTCGCGCCGCCGGCGGAGCTGATCGAGAGGTGGAGATCGCGGATCGCGAGCGACGGCGTCGAGGGCCGCGCGGGCGGGATAAAAGTCGGCATCGCCTGGGCCGGTTCGCCGAAGAACACGCGCGATCGATATCGCTCCGCGAAGTTTTCCGATCTGAAACCACTCGCCGGCTTGCCGGGAGTCTCGTTCTACCGCCTCCAACTCGACGGCGACGCGGACATGAACGGACTGTCACTCATCGACCACACGCCACATCTAAGGGATTGGGCGGACACCGCCGCGCTGATGGCGAACCTCGATCTCATCATTTCCGTCGACACCGCGATCGCCCACCTCGCCGGCGCGCTCGCCCGGCCAACGTGGACGCTGCTCTCGGCGGCGGGCGAATGGCGGTGGCTGATCGATCGAGCCGATTCGCCGTGGTATCCGACGATGCGCTTGTTTCGGCAGCGGAAACTGGGGGATTGGCGCGATGTGATGCGCGAGGTTGGTACGGAACTGAGAAAGTTGTCATCCGGAGGCAAACCATTGTCATCCTGAAGTAAAGCACTGTCATCCTGAGGTACTCCGAAGGATCTGCGTTGTCCGACGCTCGGCGCCAGATCCTTCGGAGTACCTCAGGATGACCGTTGTTTGATTACTCCCGCGCACCCTGTTTTCAAACTTTCCGAAAGTTCCATCCCCCGCTCGCAGCCCGCGCGCGCGCCAATATAATCCGCGCCGACATGACCACCGCCGCGCTTTCAACCATCACCGAATGCATCGCCCCGCAACTGGCGGCGGTCGATCGCCGATTCCGCGAAGAGCTCACCAGCGATCTCGCCTGCGTCAACAATCTCGTCAAGCACGTCAGCCGCTTCCGCGGGAAAATGCTTCGTCCGATGCTCGTCCTGCTCAGCGGCCGCGCGTGCGGCCCGCGCGAGCTGACCGACGCGCACGTCACGATCGCCACCGTCGTCGAGATGGTTCACATGGCCACGCTCGTTCATGACGACGTGCTCGACGAGGCCGAGCTGCGCCGCAAGGGCGCGACGATCAACCACCTGCGCGGCAACGAGGCGGCCGTCCTGCTCGGCGATTACCTGATCAGCCACAGCTATCACCTCTGCTCGAGTCTCGATTCGCAGTTCGCCAGCCGGGTCATCGCGCGCACGACGAATCAGGTCTGTGAGGGCGAGCTGCTTCAGATCGACAATCGCAACAATCTCGATCTCGACGAGCAGACGTATCTCGAGATCATCACGCGCAAGACCGCGGTGCTGTGCTCGACGTGCTGCCTGCTCGGCGCGACGTTCGCCGGCGCGAGCGAAACGCAGGTCGCGGCGCTGGAAACGTATGGCCGCTCGCTCGGCATCGCGTTCCAGATCCAGGACGACATTTTGGACATCGTCGGGGACGCGGAGACGGTCGGGAAGACGCTTGGCATCGACATCGAGAAGCAGAAGATGACGCTGCCGGTGATTCACTTTTTGCGGACCGCGCCGCCGGAGCATCGCAAGCTGCTGCGCTCGCTGGTCGCCAGCCGCGAGGCGGACAAGATCGATCGCATCCGCAATCTCATCCTGCCGAGTCATTCCATCGAGTATGCGCGCGAGCGGGCGCGGCAATTGGTGGCCAAGGCGCGTTCGGCGATCTCCGTGCTGCCGGAAACGGAAGCGCGACGGGTGCTGGACATGATGGCGGAGTTTGTGGTGGGTCGGTTGATGTAGGAATGTGCGCCTTCGGCCCGACCGCTACGCAAATACGAGTCGATCAGCGCTCGTCCATCACCTTCTTGCCCCGCGACTACCGCAACTCGCGCGCGTTCCCTATTATGTCGCCGTTGCAGCGATTCGAACTCCGCCTGCGAGGAAAACACACCATGTACGCCCGTGGAATCATTGGGGCCGCCATCGCGGTCTACCTGCTTGTGCTCGGGTGCGTCCTGCTGCCGTCGGATGCGACCGCTTCGAAGAAGCTGTCGACTGAGGGCGGGGCCGGCGGGCCGAAGGTGGCGACGCGCTTCCTCGACGGGCTGCCCTACCGCGGCGCCGGGATGCAGATCCAGCGCGTCGACTGGATCGACAAGTACAAGAAAAGCATCGACGAGATCGCCGCCCTCGGCTGCGATACCGTCTCGCTGGTGATCGACACGCGCATGGAGAACGGGACGACCTCGCTCGTCTGGCTCGACATGCGCAAAACCCCGACGCCGGAAAAGTTGGCCGAGCTGATCCAGCACGCGAAGAAGAAAAATCTCCGCGTCATCCTCATGCCTATCGTCCTGCTCGATAAGCCGGAAGGCAACGAGTGGCGCGGCACGATCAAGCCGGCCTACTGGCCCGACTGGTTCGACAGCTATCGCGAGATGCTCCTGCACTTCGCCTGGATCGCCGAGCAGAACAAGGTCGACGTCCTCAGCGTCGGCTCGGAGCTCGTCAGCGCCGAAAAAGAGCACGGCGAATGGAAGAAAACCATCACCGCCGTCCGCGAAGTCTTTCATGGCCAGCTCACCTACTCCGCCAACTGGGATCACTACAAGTCGATCCCGTTCTGGGACGATCTCGATTTGATCGGGATGAACAGCTACTGGTCGCTGGACGAAGATCCGCCCGGCAGCCGCAATCACCTGAAGGAAAAAGTCAGCGTCGACAAGGTGGTCGAGAACTGGCAGTACATCCAGAAGGACCTGCTCGCGTGGCAGAAGCAGATGAACAAGCCGATCCTGTTTTTGGAAATCGGCTGGTGCAGCATGGCCAACGCCGCCCACGAACCGTGGGACTACACGCGCACCGACGACTTCGGCGTCGACCGCGAGCTTCAGCGCAAACTGTACGAAGGCTTCTTCAAATCCTGGCACGACAAGCCGGGCTTAGGCGGCTTCATCTGCTGGGAATGGACGCCCGGCGACGTGGGGAATGACGACAAGGGATACACGCCGGAGGACAAACCCGCGCAGGAAGTCCTCCGCACGTGGCTGGCGAAGCCGTGGAAGAATTATTCCGCGCCGTCGCCGGCGAAGTGACCCTTCTTACTCCCTCGCCCCGGTAATCCGGGGAGAGGGTTGGGGAGAGGGGCGAGCGGCGTTCCATGTCGCTGACCGTTCGATTCGCCGGTCGACGACGGAACTGCGAATCCAACGCGGGACTGACTCCACGCGCACCTCACCCCTCTCCCCCGCCCTCTCCCCGGCGTACCGGGAAGAGGGAGTAGTGGCCCTCACGGTTGACGCACGCCCCAGCCGATGATATTTCACTGATGACCATGCACCTCAAAGCAGTCAGGCTGGCTGACGTCAATATCTAGGCGCGTGACCCCGCGGCGACTTGCCGCCGGTCCCGCGCCCGGCCGCGTTGATCGTCCGTTCCCCCGAATTGTTACGTCTTGGAGATTGCCGATTTGCGATTGCCATTTTGCGATTGAAGGACTTGCCTTCCAATCGCAAATTGCAAATCGCAAATCGCAAATGACAACATGGAAGCTATCGAAACGCGTTACCGCACCCATACCTGCGGCCAACTCCGCAAATCCGACGTTCCCAAAGAAGTCCGACTCGCTGGCTGGGTCCACAGCTACCGCGACCACGGCGGGCTGGTCTTCATCGACCTGCGCGACCGCGACGGTGTGACGCAGGTCGTCTTCGACTCTGACGAGTGCGGCCAGGCAACCCATGAGGAAGCCCGCAAGCTTCGCAGC
>JAXDMN010000008.1:0-9392 GCA_034666045.1 Phycisphaerales bacterium
TCCTCCCTCTTCCATTCTCCATCCTCGCTGTCGCGACCGCCGGCGATCGCGCTCGCGCGCATGTGAAGATGGGGCGAATGAATCGCCTTTTCGGTCGCGCCTTCTCGTTCGGCTCGCTTCGCGGAGGTTGACCGCGAAGCGGCCGCCGCGATAGTCTGCCAGCGCGGTGCGCCGGGACGCGCGGGTGCGTTGGCCGGTGGAGGGTAGGAAGGAGCCGCGTTCCGTGCGCGCGCCGTTGCCTAAACAAGTGTCACAGAATCTTCCGATCTTCAAGGTTGCGGCCGATCAAGGTACGCATCCGCCGGTCGGTCTCGACCGGCCGGTCTGCGTCGTCGGCCGGCAGGGCCGCGCGAATCTCCCGTTGCAATCGCCGCAGGTGAGCAAGTTGCACGCGCTGATCGTGCGCGAGCAACGCCGCGTTTACGTGCGCGATCTCGCGAGCACGAACGGCGTGGAAGTGAACGGCTCGCCGGTGCGCGAAGTCGGACTCTCCGACACCGACATCCTGCGCATCGGCTCATACACGCTGAAGTGCCTGTCGGGTTTCGGTCAGAAAGGCGAGCGCCCCGCGAAGTCCGGGAACGGTGCGCCGGCCACGACGAGCGATGCGCCTTCTGCTGTTGCGGCGCCGGCGGAATTGCGCAGCGTCGCGGGAAGCTTTCCGTTTACGACCGGCCGACGCACACTGCTCATCGGGCAGCGCGCGGGGTGCGACGTGCGCATCGAGCATCCGTCGCTCGCGCCGGTGCACGCGATCATTTTCGAGATGGACGGGCAGCATCACGTGCACTCGTTCGCGCCGGAGGGCACGACACGCCTGAACGGGCGGCCGATTCATCGCGAGCCGTTGCACCCGGGCGATGAATTGCTGGTCGGGGAAATTTCGCTGCGCTATGCGCTGGTCGACGTGTCGGCCGAGACGGCTGGCGAATCGCTGATCCAGCCCGCGATGGATTCGGCTGTCGCGCCGTCGATCGATCCGTCGTTTCATGGCGAACTGGAGCCGGACGCGGAGCAGGCAGTCGAATTTGTCGAGGTGGAGGAATCGCCAATCGACCCGGCGATGGATTCGTCCATCTCACCTGCGGAATCGCGGATCGGCATCTCGATGGAATCGGCGATCGCCCCCGCGATCACCCCAATCGCCAGCGCGGCGGCGGCAGCTTCCGCTGCCGCCGGGTCGGCCGCAACCGGTTCCAAACCCAAGCGACCTGCAGAACCCCCCGCGACCGACAAGCCCGCAGTCAAATCGCTCAGCGAGCCGGTCATCGAGCCGGTTCTCGAACGGGCGGCCGAGTCGTCGGAAGACGCGATGCGATCCTCGGACGAGCTCGAGCCGATTGATCTCGACGCCGCGCCGATCTCGGCGGGCGAGTTGTCTGCGCCGACGACCGCGTCGACCGCGGCGACGTCGAAAGGATCCGCCGCCAATGACCTGCCGGAGCTGACGGAGCCGGTCGGTTCGTCGAGCGACCTCGAGCCGATCAAGCTGGAAGGTGAGCCGGAGGCGTTGTTCGATGACGAACTGGACGAATCGTTCCGTGCGAACTGGGACGCCGCTGCGGGAGCGTCGGGGAAAAAATCGGACGAAAAAAATCTGTCGGCGACGTTCGACGAGGACGACGAGCTGGTTCCGATCGGCGGCACCGCGCCCGGCGGCGGGAGCGTCGCGGACGGCGGGGGCCCGGACCCGCGCTTGTCGGCGACGTTTGACGAGGACGATTCGCTGGTTCCGCTGACGGATTTGTCAGGTGATGCGGGACTTCTCGGCGACGATGCTGACGACGCCCCGGCCGCCAAAGCGCAACCGCCGGCGATCGCGCAGCCGCCGGCCGTCGCGCCGGTGGATGCGGTTGTCGTCGCGGAAGCGCAGCATGCCGCGGTCGCCGCCGCGGATGCAGCGGTTGCTGCGATCGCCGCTGCCACTGCCGCCGCCGCCGCCGCCGATGCTGCCGCCATCGCCGCGGGCACCGAACCGCCGATGGACGAAGCGGCGGGTGTCGCCGCATCGGTTAGTCAGGCCGCCAGGCTCACGGAATTGGCGAAGGCCGCCGGTCTCGACGATGGCGAAGCGAAGACCAATGGCGAGAAGCCCAACGCCGAGGACATCACGACGATGGTCGACGAGGTCGCGGAGAAGGCGCAGGTCCTCAAAGAAGCCTGGGCCGAGTTCCAATCCGACACCGACCCGGACGCGCCGCCTCCAACCTGAAAAAAAGACATTTTTTCTGAAGAGTGGCGGCTTGCGCGTTTTCCATGATGCGCAAGCGCGCGGTCCGCGCTATACTGACCGCACTTCAGTGGGTCGAGGGGGCGAGGGAAGTTCATGTCGGACGTCGCGTCGGCCCTGCCGGGTGAGCAGGTCGATCAATCTCAATCTGCGCCGCCGTCGCGGGTCGCCACGGTCAGGGTGGAGCTTGCGCCGCCAGCGCCCGCGCCTGCGCCTACTAGCGTGCGGACAGCGCCGCCGCCGACGACGTCGCGCAAGACGCCGGTGCGCGAAACGCCGGTGCCGCTCATCGCGCCGGTGCGGCCGGAGGAGCGGATCGAATCGCTCGACGTGCTGCGCGGCGCATCGCTGCTGGGCATCCTGCTGATCAACATCAACTCCTTCGGTCTGCCGTTCGCGGCGTTCACGGATCCAACCGCGTACGGCGGCGCGAGCGGCGCGAACTTCGCCGTCTGGCTGACCAACCACGTGCTGTTCGAAGGGAAGATGCGCGCGATCTTCTCGATGTTGTTTGGCGCCTCGGTGATCATCCTGACCTCGCGCGCGGAAAAGCGCGGCGGCGGAGTCGAGGTCGCCGACATTTATTACCGCCGAACGCTCTGGCTCATCGTGATCGGCGTGCTGCACGCCTACTTCATCTGGTTCGGCGACATCCTCTTTTTCTACGGCGTCGTGGCGCTGGCGCTTTTTCCGTTCCGCAAGCTGTCGGGGCGGACGCTGTGCATCATCGGCGCGCTCCTGCTGGCGATCCACTCGGCCCAGGGGCTGCGCAGCGCGCAGCGCTTCGCGCAGATCTCGAACCGGATCGCCACTTACGAGAAAATGGAACAGGCCGGCCGGCCGCTGACCGGCGAGCAGCGCGAGCAGATGCGCGACGCGCGCGAGAAGTACACGTTCTACAAGCCGGACGCGCGGCAGATCCAGGCGGAGATCGACGCGACGCGCAGCGGCTATGTCGCAAACCTCAAGTACCACGCGGGCACGACCGCTTCGCTCCAATCGGAAGTCTTCTACCGCTACCTGGTCTGGGACATCGCGGGCATGCTCATCCTCGGGATGGGCCTGATGAAGCTCGGCGTCTTCGACGCGTCGCGGAGTTTCCGCTTCTACGCGTGGATGGCGGTCATCGGTTACGGGATCGGCGTGCCGTTGGGGAGCGTGATGGCGCTGCGCTGGGCGCGCAGCGGGTTCGATCTGGTGACGATGTTTCGCTACATCCGCGTGCCGGCGGACATCGTCCGCTTCAGCATCGCGGCGGGGCACGTCGCGGTCGTCATGCTGATCTGCAAGAGCGGCGCGTTTCGCGTCGCGACGCGCGCGCTCGCCGGCGTGGGACGGATGGCGCTGTCGAATTACCTGCTGACGTCCGTGCTCTGCACCTTGGTGTTCTATGGATACGGACTCGGCCTGTTCGGCCGGCTGCAACGCTACGAGCTGCTGTACGTGCTCGCCGCGGTGTGGGCGATCAACATCATCTTCAGCACGGCGTGGCTGAAGTATTTCAGGTTCGGCCCGCTCGAGTGGGCGTGGCGCTCGCTGACGTACGCGAAGTCGCAGCCAATGCGGCTGCGCGATCCTGCCGCGGCTACGAGCTGACGTTCAGCAGCTCGTCGATTTTCATCGAAGAGAACCGCCGTGTTCGTCCCGAGGCCGCTATCGGTGTCGCCGTCGGCTGACGTGCCCGCCGTCGCCGAAGGTCGGATCGGAGGCGAAGATCGCGAAGAGGGTGCGCGTTTCGAGCGGTTCCACGGCGGCGGGCATGGACAACCTCCCTTAGACCACGTGCTGCGAACCCAACGCTTCGAGATGTCGGCCTTGCGTTGAGGAGGAAGGCGCTCCTAAGCTAGTGATGACGCGGCCGCCCACGCATTTCGCACACCGGCCGGAGAGAGAACAGCCATGGCAGACGAAAAACCCTCGCTTCACATCGACACGGACTGGAAGAAACAGGCGCAGGAAGAGAAGCGCCGACTTGCGGAGGACGAGCAGAAGCGAGCTGCGGAGCGGGAGCGAGGGACAGCGACGGCACCAGCGCCGGGGATGGGGATCGGCGCTGGCGCAGCTCCCGGATCGTCCGCTTCAGCGGGCGCGGGAGCGACTGCGGGACCGGCCCGGGGACGGGCTGGCGCGCCCGGCGCGTCGCGTGAGCGCGCGATCCCGGAGGCGAGCTTTGCGACGCTCGTGAACTCGCTCATGACGCAGGTACTGCTTTACCTTGGTGAGCTCGCGCCGCGCGGCGCGGAGCCGCAGGTGAACCTCGACATGGCAAAGTTCAACATCGACCTGCTCGGGGTGCTCGAAGAGAAAACGAAGGGAAATCTCACGCCGGATGAGCAGAAGATGCTCGATACGGCGCTGTACGAAACGCGCATGCGTTACGTGCAAGTCGCATCACAGTACGCGACGGTGTGAACGGCGCGCAGATTTTTAACGAACGCGACACTTGCTTCTTGCGTTTCTGGAATGGGGAATTACCATCCGCGAGCGGCGGGACGCGGGGCTGCGTCTTGGCCGGGCAGTGTCTGAAACGTCGCGCGCAATGGATTGCCGCACATCGGACGCTTGGCTCAGTCGGATCGGGGAAAGGCACGGAAGCCATGTATTCAGGCGACGCACGGCGTCGACTCTCCCACCTTTGGCAACTGCCACTGCTCTTCGCCTCCATCGTCCTCTTCGTCTGCGCCGCCATCCTTTTCGTCGAAGGCCGACCGGAAATCACGCTCAACCAGAAACTCGCCGTCGCGCGCGCGTACCTGTGCGATGACCGCCCGGACGCGGCGGCGGAGGCGATCAGCCGGTTGATGGCGGCGGAAAAATTCCCGCGCGAAGTCGAAGGACAGGTCCATCTCGCGCTGGCCGAGGCGCTCGACGCCGCACAACGCCAGCGGCCGCAGAGCGTGCCGGCCGTTCACGTGAAAATTATCGAAGAAACGCAGATCGCGCTGGCGCAGGGTGTGCAGCCGAGCGGCGAAATTTATCGCCGAATGGGCGAAAATCTCGAATCCCTCGGGAAACCGGTCGAGGCGGTCGCGCAGTACCGCCAGGCGATCGCGATGGATCCGGCCCGCGCGATTCGGCTCCAGCGGAAGGTGATCGATCTGCAACTCGCGTCGTCCGATTGGGCGCCGGCGGAGGCGTCGATCGATGCCTACCTCGCCGCCCCGGAAATCGCCGACACTGAACGAGCCTGGGCGAAGTTGACGAAGGCCCAGTTGCTGATCGACCGCGGCGATTTCGTCGATGCGAAGCGGCTGCTCGATGAGGCAATCGCCCTCGACGCGAACGAGATTGCGCAGGCGGAAGCGCGCTATCGGCTCGGCGTGTGCGTTTGGAAACTCGGAAATCTCGATGATGCACAAAAGCTGATCGGCGCGGCGCGGGCGACTTTTCGAGGGCAGCATCCGCTCGATGCGGAGGCGGCGTACGCGCTCGGGAAGATCGCGATGGAGCGCAGCGATCCGAAGCTGGCGACAGTGCTATTTGATACAGTGATCACGAGCTTTCCGCAGTCGACGGTCGCGCCGTTGGCGCGTCTCTCGCGCGGCCTGGCGCGAATCCAGAAGGGCGAAGAAGACCAGGGGCTGTTTGACCTGCGAACGGCAACCGAGCAGGCGAAATCGACGCCGACGTTGCGTGAGGAAGCTCTCGCATCGCTGCGGAAAGCATCCGCGACGCTGGCGGGCAAGGGAAATCAGCAGGGGGCGATCGAGTTGCTCAATTGCGAGCAGTCGCTGGATGCCAATCCGCCCGCCGGTTTCTTTGCGAGGCTTTCGGAGGCGCACGAGAAGCGTGCGGAGCAGATCGAGCGTTCGCTTTCCGACGCCGCCCCCGCCGAACGGCTTCGTCGCGAGCAGTTGTTCCGCGAAGAAAACGATAAAGCCGCCGATGCGCAGCTCGCTTACAGCCGCGCACTGATGGCAACCAATGACAAGTCGTACGGCGAGGCGATGTGGAAGGCGATGAGCTTGTACGAGCGCGCCGCGAACCCGCAGGCGATCGTCGCGACGCTGGAATTGTTCGTGACGGAGAAGGCGACTGACCCGATCACGCCGGACGCATTGTTGCGGCTCGGGCGGAGCTATGAATCGGCCGCGCAGGTGGAGAAGGCGATCTCGGCGTACCAGCGACTTGCGGGCGCGTATGCCAAATCACCGGCCGCGGCGCAGGCGGCGGTTCCGCTCGCGTTGCTTTACATCAGCCAGGGCATACAGAAATTCGGCCAGGCGGAAGCGGTGCTCGTGCCGATCGCGGACGGCAAACCGGAGGGCGAGCAATACAAGAATGCCCTGTTCGAGCTAGGCGCGTTGTATCACCGCAGCGGACGGCTGGAAAAGGCGGCCGGGCGGCTTGAATCGTTCGCCCAGAAGTTCACCAGCGACGGCCGGGCGGCGGAGGCAAGCTTCTTGGCTGCCGAGTGTTACCGCTCGCTCGCGCAGGACATCAACGTGCAGCTCGCATCGCTCAGCGTCAGCGCCGCCGGCGACCAAAACGCGGCCGCGGCGCACACAAAAGCGGTCGAATCAAAAAAATCTCAGCTCTTGAACGCTTCTCGCTTGTACGAGCAGGCCGGGCAGTTATATGGTGCCGCCGCGCAGCAACAACCGCAGCAGCTTGCGCGGGTTAATGACCGCCGTCATCAGAAGCTTGCCGCTCTTCGTCGCGCCGACTGCGATTATGAGCTGGGTCGCTTTGCCGATGCGATCGGCCGTTACAAGGCGGTGGTGGCGGCATTCCCGGATGATCCGGTGGCGTTGGCGGCGTCGGTGCAGATCGTCAACTCCTTCAGCGCGATGAAACGCCCGGAAGACGCGCGCGCCGCGAACGATCAGGCGCGGCGGTTGCTCGAAACGCTGCCGCCGGGCGCGCTGGAGCCGCACAACACGACCGAAAACGCGGGCGGCGCGTCGGTCATGTCGAAAGCCTATTTCGAGCAATGGCTGCACTGGAGCGGCACGGGCGGCGGCGCTTCAACGCGGTGAGTGGTTGGTGACTATTCAGCTTTGGTGTCGGCGGGCAGCCGAGCGAGTCGCAGTTGTCTTTGAAATTTTAAAGGCCGAAATAAGATTCGTGCAGGCATGGATGCCGTGCACGGCGAATGGGCCAAGTTGTAGCGGGCACACGTGGAGCCTCCGGGAGCGCGGGCGATGAAGATCAGCAATTGGGCGTCATGGACGCCGAGCAAAAACGGGTGGGTGCGGTCGCGCGGAATGAGCCGCCGCTGGCGCAACCGTGGAACCGTCGGCGCGCGTCGGTTACTGTGCCGGCATCGCGTGCAGCTCGGTATCTGCCGCCGGGGGCGACGCGTCGATCGTGGTATATTCGTGACGAACTGATCTTCCACAGATCGTTTCGTCGCACTAATTCGACCTCCGCAAGGATCGGGAAGGGAATCTCTATGGCGAGGATCGTCATTGTTGCCGGTACGGATGCTGGACAGGACGTGGCGGCTGCGCTGAGCGCGGCGGGCCACGAGATTGTGCGGGCGGAATCGCTTGCGGGCGCCGCCGACGCAGAGGGGGACGTGCTGTTCGTCGAGCCGTGGCTCTTCGCCGCGGGCACGACGCCAGCCGATGTGCCGGTCGTGCTGCTCGCCAGCGCTGATTCGCTGCCGGCGGCGGTGGAAGCGGTCAAGGCGGGCGCGTACGACTTGCTCCGCGTGCCGTGCTCGCGCGATGAGATCAAGCTGGCGGCGGAGCGGGCGCTGCGCTATCAGCAACTCCTGATCGAAAACGAATCGCTGCGCCATCCGGGCTCTGCGACCGCCGCGAGCGCCAGTGATTCGTCGAATGGCGACGTCGCGGCGACGAGCGATGGCACGAATCCTGACGGCCTCGCCGCCGCTGCAAAAAATCTCGCCGGCAAGCCGCTGGCGGACATCGAGAAGCAGGTCATCCTGCGCACGCTCGAGCAGTTCAAGGGCCACCGCCTGCGCACCGCCGCGGCGCTGGGCATCGGCGTGCGGACGCTGGGGATGAAGATCAAGCGCTGGCGCGAAGAAGGCGAACCCATCGCCGGCCGGCATCACGGCCAGCAACCGCAGCAACAACGTCCCGTTCACGTGGACGTGTCATAATCTTCCAACGCAGGCAGCGCGCGCGGGGAACGTGAATCCCGCCGCTGCCTGAACTGAGGGGTCGCCTGCCGCGCAAGGATGCGCACTCGATGGCGACGCACGGAGGCGTGGGACATGAACAACTTCACCGCGAAGCTCGATCGGCTCCAGCGCGCGCTGGCCGAACTGACTCCTGCGCGCCGACTTCTGGCCGGCACGTTGTGCGCCGTGATGATCGCCACCGGCGTGTGGGCGTTCAGTCGCGCTTCGTCGTCATCGTCCGCGCGCAGCGCTGCCGGCGGCGAGATGGAGCCGGTCCTCGATCAGGCCTTCGCCAAGGCGGACATTGACCGCATCGTCAAGCACCTCGACGCGAAGAGCGTGGCCCACAAAGTCGAAGAAGGCAAAGTCTTC
Source organism: Phycisphaerales bacterium (assembly GCA_034666045.1). GTDB lineage: Bacteria > Planctomycetota > Phycisphaerae > Tepidisphaerales > Tepidisphaeraceae > JAICTV01. Next base: position 8,697 of record JAXDMN010000008.1, read on the forward strand.
GTCGCGGCCGATGCGAAGCTCGAAGTGCTGTCGGATCTTTTCTATGCCGGCATCCTTAGCGGCGGGGGGGATAAGTCGAGCGCCTTCGACGCGCTGGTCAAGCAGATGACCGCTTGGGACGCGCCGTCGAAGACCGACAAGATGTTCCATCACTATCGCGAGGAAACCGTCGAGCGCGTGATCGGCACCTGGAAAGGCGTCCGCAAGGCGACCGTCGTGATCGACCCGACCAATGAGCGCCACCTCGGCGGCGAAACGGTGCAGCCGGCCGCGATGGTCGACATCCAGACCAGCCACGACAGTTCCGCGAACCCGCGGCAGCTCTCGCAGGCGGCTGCAAACGTCCTCACCGGCGTGATCGCGAACCTCACGCGCGAGCGCGTCCGTGTCACGATCGACGGCGCCACGTTCAACTCCGGTTCCGACAATCTCGACGCCGGCGGCGGTAGCTCCGGTGATTTGCTCGAGCGAAGACAAAAATCAGAGCAACAGCACGTCGCGAAAGTCCGCCAATTGCTCGGCTACATCCCGGGCGACGTGCTCGTCTCCGTGTCTGTCGACATCGACGTACCAATCATCTCCGCAGACGATGCGGCCGGATCTGCGAAACCGCAAGCGGAAGCGGAAGTCGTCGCCAATGCGGTGCCCGTTATGACCGATCCGCCCAAATCGCCCGCGCCCGCGCCCGCGCCGGTG
>JAXDMN010000009.1:0-24500 GCA_034666045.1 Phycisphaerales bacterium
CGGCAGTACCGCCTGTAGCAGCCTCGGGCGGATAGTCGCCATTTCTTACCGTAAGTATTTGTTGTCAAGCAGATTACAGAAGCGAGGACGCCGGGGTTGCCGCGGGCGGAGGTTCCGGGCATCCTGACCGGTCGCAGCCCTTACCAGAAGGTGATGACGTGATCCCGATTTCCGTGCAGCTTTACACCGTCCGCGACCTGATCGCCAAGGACTTCGCCGTCACCGTGAAGCAGGTGGCAACGATCGGCTACAAGTCGGTCGAGATGGCCGGCTATGGCAACCTGAAGACGGCCGCCGAGGCGAAGAAGGCGCTCGATGACGCGGGCCTTAGCGTCGCCGGGGCGCACGCACCGATCGAGGTGCTCGAGAAAGACGTCGAGAAGGTGATGGACGAGAACGAGGCGCTCGGCAGCAAGTTGATCATCTGCCCGTGGATGCCGGAAGCGCGTCGCAAAGACGCGGAGGGTTGGAAGGCGGTCGCCAAGTCGCTGAACCAGGTCGGCCGGGCGTGTCATGAGCGCGGGATCGACTTCGCGTATCACAACCACAGCTTCGAGTTTCAAAAGTTCGACGGGAAGAGTGGCCTGGACATCCTCTTCGAGAATTCCGAGCCGCATCTCGTGAAGGCGGAGATCGACGTCTACTGGGTCAAGCACGGCGGCGAAGACCCGGTCGCCCGCATCAACAAACTCGGCGACCGCGTGATCGCGCTGCACCTCAAGGATATGGCCGCGGGCGACGACAAGAAGTTCGCGGAAGTCGGAACGGGCATCCTCGACTTCAAAGCGATCCTGGAAGCAGCAACTAAGAACGGGGTGCATTATGGCGCGGTCGAGCAGGACAACACATACGGAAAAGATCCGCTCGAGTCGATCAAGACAAGCTACGAGAACTTGAAGAGGCTCGGCGCATCGTGACTAATCCCTGGAATCATCCGCAACACGATTCTGCTCCCCCCATTTAGCCACGTCGCTTGCGACGTGCGTGAGCGCGGTCCGCAGGAGTCCCCGCAACTTTTATTGGAGCGGTTACGCGCGTCGCAAGGCGCGCGGCTAAATGGAATGCGCGCGAAACGTCACACCAGCGCCTTCTTCATCAGCGCAAAGCGCCGCGTTTCCTTGAACCCAGCGACGTTGTAGATGCGTTCCGCCGTCTTGTCGTCTGACCACAGGAACCATGCCGCGCGGAAACCCGCTTCGCGCTGCGCTTGCAGCGTCGCGAACATCAACACCTGACCGATCCCGCGCCCGCGCTGCGCGGACGCGACCCCAATCGGACCAAACCGCTCGTTCTCATAGTGCGCGAACCCGACGATCTGCTCACCATCCAGCGCCGCGATCAATCGTGTCGGCGAGTCGCCCGCGAGGATTTTCGTCGCTGTCTCGCGCACGACGCGCACCCAGTCGCCCGGAAACTCCTTCCGCACGAAATCGAGCAGCGGCAGCGTCAATGCGGGCTCGAAGGGCTTCAGAGCGAACGCCCGCCCCTTCTCTTGCACCCATTGCGGCACGGAAAAATCCCACAGCGAAACCTCCATCGCCAGCGGGCGATAAACCTCCGCGTAGCCGTGCTTTTTGAGGAATTGGAGCGCGCCCGCGTAGGCGTTCACATCAACGCCGGGGATGAAATAGCCTGGCGCGTACGACGCAATCATCACGAGCGATCGGCCCTGCGATTTGAGATATGTTTCGGCGTGGCGAAGCAGTTGCGTGCCGACGCCCTGCCGCTGCGCGCCGGACGCGAGGGCGAGGAGCGTGATGTAGCCGCGATCGGCGTCGCTCGGCGCATTCTCCAGCGGCGTCTGCCGCGCGATCGCGAGACAGAACCCGATCACGTTGCCGTTGCGCGTCGCGACGGGCGCGCCTTCCGCGCGGAAGTTCGGATCGAGTAACACCTGACGCGTGAAGCGCGTCTCGGAAATCGGATCCGCCGGCATCGCGTCGGCGAGCAGTTTCAGGACGCCGGACAGATCGCCCGGCTCGAACGCGCGGATGTCGGTGTCGCTCATGTCTGTGTCGGTGCCTCGCAGGCGCGGCACTATACCTGAAGTATCCGAGCATCCGAACTCGGGGCAGTGGACGGAGCGCGCGCAAAAACGCTGGCCGGCTCGTCATGAGGGCGAACCGGCAAGCGTTTCATTTGCGCGTTGCGTTGGCCGCAATCTTAGGGCTGCGCGGGAGCCACGACCGGTTGCACCGGCGCGGCCGCGGCAGGCTTCTGCACCGCCTTGTGCACGCCCTTCTCGACCTTAGATCCGACCGCGGCGCCGATCTTCTCGCCGAAGAACGGGATCTTCTTGAACGCTTCCTTCCCGGCGGCCGAGCCGATCTGTCGGCCGGCGCCGGTGTCGCTCACGTTCATCGTGCTGCCCGCCGACTGCGCGTCGATCGCGTTGCCCGCGACTTGCTCAGTGGTGTTGGCGGTTTCGCTGCCCAGGCCGAACTTTTCCTGCATGCTCGCGCAGCCGCTGCCCGCCGCCGCGAGGAACAATGCGCACGCCGCTACCTTGATCGTTCCCATACCCATAAGACACTCCTTCGGACGATGTGAACCCACGGCCCGCCGACCGCACGCGTACAGCGCGTGGCCCTGCCGGACGGACGGCCCGGATAATACCACGCGTCCGATAAGAATCGATAATCTTTTCAGCAGGCGTCACGATTGATCATGAAAGTCGCCGCGTCGTGGAAGAATTTACGGAGTGGCGCGACGGCCGGGGCGGGCAAATCCGCCTCCGCCATGGCCGCTTCCATCAGCTCAACCCAGCGGTCCCGGCCCCGCTGGTCGATGGTAAACGAGGCGTGCCGCATGCGCAGCCGTGGATGACCCCGCCGCTCCGAGTACGCCATCGGCCCGCCAAATCGCTGGACCAGGAAATCCCGCAGCCGCTCCTCCGCCCCCGCCAGGTCGTCCTCCGGGTACATCGGGCGCAGAATGTCATCGGTCGGAACCCGCCGATAGAACGCCGCGACCAGACGCGTGAAACCGGCTTCGCCGATGACGGAGTAGACGTGGGTGTCAAGCAAATCAGTCACGGCGCTGATCCTACGCGCCATTGTCATCCTGGGGTACTCCGAAGGATCTGCCCTCCCCCGGGCAAGCGACACAGATCCTTCGGAGCACCTCAGGGTGACATCGTGTAGGAGCGGAGGTCGTCTATGAATTCCCGCACAAGCTTCTCGATCTCCCGCAGCGCATCCTCCGGCTTCGCCGCATCCACATCATGCACATGCCAATATCTCACGCGCTCCTCCCAGCCGCGGAATTTCTCCGCCAGCATCGCGCGATGCTCCGCCTCCTTCAGCGCGACGACGAGATCCGCCGCCGCCAAATCACACTCCCGACATTGCAGCGGCATATGCCGGCTGTCGTCGAAGTTGATGTTCATCTCCGCCAGCCGCCGCTCGGTATGCGGCGAGAGCGCGCCGTGATTCCCCGGCCAGCCGATTTTTAATCCGCGCGAGCTGGCCGACCAATCGATGCCCCGTTGCCGCGCGAGATGATTGAACAGGATCGCCGCGAATCGGCTGCGATAATAGTTGCCGGTGCAGAGGAACAGGACGGTGTGCGACATCAGTCGAGCATCTTTCGTCTCACGGCGCGAGCCGGCGAATCTGCCACGCGTCGCCTGCGGAGTTGCGGCGATATTCAATCCGGTCATGCAGCCGCGACGGACGCCCCTGCCAGAATTCGATCACGCTCGGCACGACGCGAATTCCGCCCCAGTTGTCCGGCAGCGGCACCGGCCGACCCGCGAACTTTTTCAGCAGCTCTCGATCGCGGCGGTCGAGCTCCTCGCGCGATTCGAGCACGTCGCTCTGATGCGACACCCACGCGCCGATCTGCGCCCCGATCGGCCGGCTGTGAAAATACGCTTCGCTTTCCGCCCGCGGGACTTTCTCGATCGTCCCCTCGATGCGCACCTGCCGCTCGAGCGGCTGCCAGTAAAAACACAGCGCCGCCCGCGGATTCGCCGCCAGCTCGCGGCCCTTGCGGCTGGCGTAGTTCGTGTAGAAGACGAAGCCGCGCTCGTCGAAGCCCTTGAGAAGCACGACGCGGACGGAGGGAGCGCACGTTTGCGCGTCCGCGGTCGCGAGAGTCATCGCATTCGCTTCAGTGACCGCGGCGTTCGTCGCGTCAGTGAACCAGCGATCGAACTGCTGGATGGGATCGGGAAGAATGTCCTTCTCGAGCAGGAACGCGCGCGTGTACTCGCGGCGCAACTGGTTCGCGGGGACGTTAGGAGTGGGATCGGACATCCGCTACCAATCTACATCAGGAAGAGAATTTAACCACGAATCCACGAAGAGCACGAAGCGTCGCTCTAAATCCAAATAACCAACTGCGTGCTCGCGCCGTGGGATTTTTGGACTCAGAACAACCGCTTCGTGCCCTTCGTGGCTTCGTGGTAAATCTTCTTTTATTGCCGCGCCGCGACTTGCTGGTCGACGTCCCACCCGCCGCCCAGCGCCTTGAACAGCGCCACCGCATTCGCGGAGACATTCGACTCGCTCTGCACGAGCAAATCTTCGTTCTGATACAGCGCACGCTGCGCATCGAGGACGTTGAGAAAATCCGTCAGCCCCCGCTGATACAACTGCTGCGAAAGCTGCACCGACCGCTGACTCGACGCCACCGCGCGGGCGAGCGATGCGCGGCGGACGAATTCTTTTCGATACGCCACCATCGCGTTCTCCACTTCCTCCAACGAACGCAGAACCGTCTGCTCGTACTGCGCAAGCGCCTGTTCCGTCCGCGCGTTCTCCACGGCGACGGCGGATTTGAGTCGGCCGCGATTGAAGATCGGGAAGCGGACGCCCGGGCCGACCGACCAGAAGATGCTGTCGCTGTTGCCGAGGCCTTTGAATTGCGTCGCCTCGACGCCGAGCGAGCCGGTGAGCGTGAAGTGCGGAAAGAGGTCCGCGGTCGCGACGCCGATGCGCGCGGTGGCGGCGGCGAGTTGCCGCTCGGCACGGCGGATGTCCGGGCGTCGACGAAGGAGTTCGCTCGGAACGCCCGCAGGAATCTCCGCCGGCGGCGTGGGCACCGCTTTGATCGGCTCGAGGTCCGCCATCAGCGCGCCGGGCGGGCGCCCGAGCAGCACGGACAATCGGTGAATCGACTGCTGCGCCAGCGTCTGAAACGCCGGGATCTGCGATTGCGTCGCCGCAACCTGCGCTTCGGTCTGCGCGACGGCCAGGTCCGTGCCGAGCCCCGCGTTGAGCCGCACGCGCGTCAGCTCGAGCGTGTCCTGCTGCGATTTCACGTTGAACTCGGCGATCGCGATCTGCCGCTGGAAGCCGCGCAATTCGACGTAATTCCGCGCCACCTCGCCAAGCAGCGAGAGCAACACGTCGTTGCGATCCGCGACCGCGGCCTGGATGTCGGCGGTTGCCGCCTGCACGGAACGTCGCACGCCGCCGAAGACGTCGACCTCCCACGCCGCGTCGAAGCCGGCCTGCCAGAGGTCCGTTTCGCGCGGTCCGAAGCTGCCGAAGGTCGTGTTCTTGCTGGTCCGCGAGCGGCTGTAAGAACCGGCCGCATCGACATCCGGCCAATAATCGGCCGTCACGATGCCGCGGGCGGCCCGCGCTTCGCGCACGCGCGCTTCGGCGGTGCGGAGATCGAGATTCGACCGCCGCGCTTCGTCGATCAGGCGGTTGAGCGTCTCGTCGCCGAACGTCGTCCACCACGCCGCGGGAGACGCGACCGGCTGCGTCGTCGCCAGTGTGGTGGGTTGCGTCGCGGCCGGCTCGCTGAACCGATCCGGCACCCGGACCTGCGGCGGCTTGTAATTCGGGCCGACCGTGCAGCCGGTGACGAGGACGGCGGAGAGGATCACGATGTGCTTGATCGATTTCATAATGTCCAAATTCAAGGCCCTGTCATCCTGAGGTACTCCGAAGGATCTGGGTCTGGTCACGCAGATCCTTCGGAGTACCTCAGGATGACATTCTTCTTCTCTCTTCAATTCAATTCACTTCCTCGTCACCGACGCCATCGCCTTCCCGCTCGCCGGCGGGGCGTCGATGAAGACGTCCATTTGCTGGCCGACGTAGATCGGCAGTTGGCCGCCTTCGAAGGCGTATAGCACCTGGAGCACGCGCGTGTCCACGCGCTCGGTGCTGTCGCCGGTCAGGCTGCGCTTGGGGATGACGTACGGCTCGATGCGGACGAATCGTAGGCTCGTATTGATGTCGCGGTTGCCGCGAACGTATCCGGTCGCCGGCGCATCGGCCCGCACGCGCCACGCGTCGTTCTCATCGACGTCGACGCGCACGTGCAGCGTTTTCGTATTGCCCATCAACATCAGCGGCTGAGCCAGCGACCCGGCGGGCGCATATTCGCCGAGCCGAACCTTTACCTGCAACAATTCGCCATCGACCGGCGCCTTGATCACGCGTCGATCCATCTCGATCTGTGTCGCCCGCACCTGCGCCTCGGCCGATTGCACTTCCGCCTGCGCCTGCGCAAGTTTCGCCTCCTGGATCTGCACGGCGAAACGCTTGCGGTCGACTTCGTCCTTGCTGACCGCCTGCACGTCAGTGACGGTCTGCCAGCGCTCGAGCTGATTCCGCGCATCGGCCAGCGACGCATTCTCCGTCGCCACGCGCGCCGCGGCGGATTTGGCGAAGGCTCGTCTCACTTCGAGCTCGGCTTGCAGATCGCGATCGTCTACCTTGAACAGCGGCGCGCCCGCCTTTACCTGGTCGCCGACCTTCACGAACATTTCCGTCACCACGCCCGGCACGAACGTGCCGACCGCGATGTTTTCCGTGCTCGTTTCGACGATCCCCGCGCCGGCGACGTAGCTCGCGTACTTCGGCTGCGCCGGCTCGGTCACCGGCTGCGCGGGCGGAACCTGGCGCTGTCCGGTCACGACCGAATACACCGCGAACAACACGCCCAACGCGGCAAGGGCGGGCAAGATCATCTTGCGAATCATGGCTACTTTCCATTCACGGCGAAATCATCGCCGTTCTCGATTTTCATAATCCGCCCGTCGTCCATCCTGGCGATGCGGTCGGCGAACTCGAAGATGCGGGCGTCGTGCGTCACGATCACCAGCGCCCGATCCTCCTTCAGAGCCACGTCCTTGAGCAGCTCCATCACCTTGTGACCCGTCTCATGATCGAGCGCGCTGGTCGGCTCGTCGCAGACGATCAATTTCGGATCGTGAATCAACGCCCGCGCGATCGCGACGCGCTGTTGCTGTCCGCCGGACAGTTGCGACGGGAGCGAATGAGCGCGATCGCCCAGCTCGACGCGGGCGAGCATTTCCTTTGCTTTCTTCATCGCGGTGGCGCGACTCGCGCCGTTGATCAGCAACGGGATCGAGACATTCTCGGCGGCCGTCAGCGTCGGCAGCAGGTTGAACGCCTGGAAGACGAACCCGATCGTCTCGCCGCGATAGCGCGTCTTCTCGCCCTGGGTCATCTGCGAATAATCGTGCCCGAAGACTGTGCAGTCGCCGGCGTCGCGATCAAGAATGCCGGCGATGACGCTGATGAGCGTCGTCTTCCCGCAGCCGCTCGGGCCGACGAGCATCATCAGCTCGCCGGCGCGGACGTCGAGGTCGATCCCGCGCAGCGCGGTGACGGCCGATCCGCCCGTGCCGTAAGTTTTCGTCACGCGCCGGCAGGCGACGGCGATCTCGGTCGCTGTTGCATTTTCTAGCATTGTCATGGTCATCACGCCCTGAAAACGATTCCCGGTTCCATCCGCATCACGCGCACCAAGCTGATGATGCCCGCACCGAGGCAGCAGCCGAGGATCGCCACCGCACCGAGCACCGGGATCTGCCACGGCATCTCGAACGCCAGCCCGACGCGCGAGAAGATCGCGCCGGTGATCACCGCCCCGCCCAGCCCGATGCCGTAGCCGATCAGCCCGACCGTCAGCAGTTGCAGCAGCACCATCCGGATGATCGCGAGGTTGCGCAGCCCCATCGCCTTCAGCGCGGCGAAGTGGCGGAGGTTGTCGAGGACGAAATTGAAGAACGTCTGCCCCGCGACGAGCACGCCGATCACGAACCCGAGCGCGATCGTGATGCCGAAGTTGATCAGGATGCCGGTGCGCGACAGCAGGTCGGTCATCGTCTTGTTCGCGAATTGATCGCCGGTATAGGCGACGAGTCCCGTCTGGCTCTTGATCCGCTCGGCAAGCTGCGTCAAATCCTGATTTTCCTGGGCTTTTACCAGGATAAAGCCGAGTTGCTTGCGCTCGCGCGGGGCCCAGTTGAGCGCCTTCGTGTAGGTCGTGTAGATGACCGGATCCCAGAAGAATTCGCGCGTCGCGCGATAAAAACCGACGACGATCGCCTCGTTGTCGTTGATCGAAATCCGGTCGCCGATCTTCAGCGGCTTGTTCCCGTCGCGCTTCAGCGCCAGTAGCGTGCTGGCGTGTCGGATGTTGATCATTACGGCGCGATCTCGGCGCAAATCCTCCACGCGGCCCTCGACGATCTCCGGCGCGCCGGTCAGCGTCGCATCATCGAGCCCGACGACGCGCGTCTGCACCGCCGTGCCGTCCGGTAGCCGCGTGCGCAGGTAATTCTTGTACAGCGGCACCGCCCACTGCACGCCGTCGACGCTGCGGATGCGCTGCAGCTTGGTCTCGGCCATCGGTTTGAAGTCGTCGACGAACTCGACCTGCTCGTCCATGACCCACAAATCGGCGACGTTCGTGTCGCGAATCCACGCGCTCATCTGCCGGGCAAAGCCGGTGAAGATCGACGACTGCTGCGTCACCAGCAGCGCGGCGAACGCGATGCCGGCGACGAGGCTGATGTATTTCAACCGGTCGCCGACCAACATTTTCAGGGCGATGAGGTTCATGACCGCCCCTCCTTGACCAGACCGCGGATGATCCCCTCAATCATCGTCGCCGCGCGCGTCTCGAGGTCCGCCATCTGCATCCAGGGGTCGTTGCGAAAAGTCACCTCGATCGACGCCACGCCGTGCACCGCGGCCCAGAACGTTTGCGCGACGAGCTGCGGGTCACGAAGTTCTTTCCGCAACCGCCCTTCCTTGATCGCCTGCTCACACGCGAGCAGGAGAAAGAGGTAGCTGTTCTCGTTCGGGTTGTTCTTGTTTGGATCGTTCTCGTACGCTTCCTGGATCTCGCACTGACCCTGGATCTCCGCGTGCGGCGTCATGAACATGAAGCGGTAATGGTTCGGATGCTTCGCCGCGAAGCGGATGTACGTATGGCCGGTCTGGCGAATGCGTTCGATTGGGTCTTCGATCTGCGCCAGGTCGTGAAAGACGTGCGCGAGCGACTGGAAATCGTTCTGACAAAGCTGCTGCATCAGCGCGGCCTTGTCCTCGAAGTGCGCGTAGATCGCCGTCGGCGAATATTCGATCGCCTCTGCGATCTTGCGCATCGAGACGGATTCGTACCCGTCGCGCACGAACAGATCGCGAGCGGCGTCGAGGATCTTCTCGCGCACCTCTTCGCGTTCCCGCTCTCGTCGTTCCTTGGTTCCCATAACGGCAGAAGTATTGTTTACACTGTTAACTTTGTCAACGATGTTTTTGTTATTTCGATAAGTCTGAACGCACCATGATGTTGCGATAGAACACTTCCGCACCCTCGGACTGAAACTGAAGCCGCCCTTTCGTCAACGCGATCTCTTGGCCGTCGACTTTTCGACGGCTGTTGGTGATGACCATGTTCTCTTTGCCATTGATGACGTGACGGGCATTCCCGCCGACGCAGATGATCTCGACGGTGTTCCATTCGCCGCTTGGCTTCTCGTTGTCGAGGCTTTTGATCGCGCGCTTCTGCGTGAGCTTTTCGACGTTGGGGATCGTCCACTTCTCCGCGCCCGGCTTGTAGACGACCGTCTTGTGCTTGCCGTCGATCGTGATCGGCTCGGCCTCGATGTCGGCGATCGCGTCGGCGACGGACCAGTAGTCGCCGGTGTCTCTTTCCTGGATCTGGCATTCGTGCGACTGCATCCACGCGCGCGATCCGCCGCCCGAGGGAGAAGGGGGGCCGCCGTGCGGGCCGACGCAGTGATAGAGGATGCCGCTGTCGCGCATCGCCTTCGTGCGCGGCTCGAATTTTTCGTCGCCCCATTTGAACTCAAACTTCAGGCAATAGTTTTCGAACTCCTCGGTCGTCGTCAGCGCCCCAAAGATTTCGCCGGAGATGCGAATTGCCGGCGCGCCGTCCACTTCGACGACGGAATAAACGCGTTTCGGATCGTTGTTCAAACCGACCACGCCGACGTACTGACCCTTCTCATCCTTCGGCAGGTCAACGCCGGTCACGCTCATGTGCGGCCGACCGAGCCAGGTCTCCCAGCCGGACAAATCCTTGCCGTTGAAGAGCGGCCGCCATTGCGATGACGTCATCGTCGCATCCTTGGGCCTCTCCTTCGGTGAAGTGCAACCGATCATCGCGATCAAGACGGCGAGCATCACGGTGCGCATGAAAGAGCTCCTTACCCTTTGAAGACAACGGCCGGTTCAAGCTGGATCACTTTTCGGATGCTGATGAGCGACGCGGCGACGCAGATGAGCGTGATCGCGACGCCGGTGAGCGCGAGCAATTGCCACGGCAGCAAGAACGCGAGTTCGCTGTCCTTCGACATGAACCCGAACACCGACGCCGCCCCCACGCCGAGCCCGTAGCCGATCAGGCCGACGACGACCGCCTGGAGGAAAATCATCCGCAGCAGGACGGCGTTGCTGGTTCCCATCGCCTTGAGCGCGCCAAAATGCCGGAGATTGTCGAGCGTAAAATTGTAAAACGTCTGCCCGGCGATCGCGGTGCCGACGATGAACCCGAGCAGCACGGAAATGCCGAAATTGATGGGAATTCCCGTGTATTTCGCGAAATATTTCCAGGTCAGCTCCTTGAACCCTTCGCGCGTGTACGCGGCCAGACCACTTACCTGCGTGATCCGCGCGCACAGCTCGTGCGGGTCGACGCCCGGCTTGGCTTTGACGAGCACGAACGAGAGCAGCTTGCGTTCGCGCGGCGCGAACGTCGTCGCGCGGCTGTAGGTCGTGTAGACGACCGGCTGCGACTGAAACGTGCGCGAGACGCGGCACAGGCCAACCACGACGGCGCGATGATCGTTCAGCTCGAGCGTGTCGCCGATCTTCAGCGGGTCTAACGATCCGTCCTGCCGCACGTGCGCGAGTTTTCCCTTCGCGGCTTCGTCATCGACGATCACCGATTCGCTGCGGCGCAGGTCGGCGAGCTCTCCCTTGACCATGACGGGCGGCCCGCCGATCAGCGTGGCGTCGTCGAGGCCGAGCACGTTGCACGTCTGGAAATTTCCGTTGCTCAGCCGCGCTTTAAGCAGGCCCTTGTAAAGCGGGACGGCCCACTCGACGCCGCTGACGCCGCGCACGCGAAAGAGCTCCGTGTCCTGGAGCGGCTTGATGTCGTCGATGAACTGCACCTTGGCGTCCATCACCCAGATGTCCGGGTACGAAAGGTCGGTGATCGCGCCGAACGTCCGCGTCATCAGCCCGAGAAAAATCGCCGCCTGCTGCGTGATCAGCAGCGACGCGAACGTCAGCCCCATGATGATGCCGAAGTACTTCGCGCGGTCGCCGACGAGCATTTTCAACGCCACGATGTTCATCGGCGGGCCCGCTTTCCCTTGGTTTTCGGCAGCTTTTTCAGGTCCGCCGCAATCCCACGCAGGCCGGCGAGCGAAAAGCTCGTGATGTGCGACGCGAGCTCATCGAGCCGCGAGGCGTCGAGCGGCTCGTTCGGGAAGACACGCACGAGCATCGGCCGCGCGAAGTGATAGAACAGGATCTGCCCGACGACGCTGCGGGCGCAATTGATCACCGTCTGCTGCGACGCGCGCGGCCCGATGATGTCGCGGATGATCGCCGACAGCGCTTGCAGGCGCGGGCGAACGGTCTGCTGTGCGATTTCGTTGAGCACGCCGGTCGGCTCGGCGATCTCGCGGGCCATCAACTTCGCATGCCATGCCGGGCGACCGGTTTCGAGGATGCCGGTGAGGAACGTGCGAATAAAAGCATGCAGGCGCTGCTCGGGCGACAACGCCTTCGCGGCCGCGACGGCGCCGACGACATCGTGCCGCGTCGCGCACAGGTGCGCGTAATGCACCGCGGCCGCGTAGAGCTTCTCCTTGTCGCCGAAGTGATAGTTGATGGCCGCGACGTTCGCCTCGGCGCGGGTGCAGATGTCGCGGACGGTGACGTTGCGAAACCCGCGCTCGGCGAACTCCTGCCCGGCGGCTTCGAGGAGTCGCTGTCGCGTCACGGCTTGATCGGCTTCGGCACGGGTCATGCGAACAGGAGTTTAAAACGCTTGTTTGAATAGTCAAACGGTTGTGACGCCCCTGATCAGGGGGACCGGCCGTAAGTCCTTATTTCACGCCGGAACCGCCGAAAAACCGGCCTAAGTGGTGGCCGGGCCGCGAGTAAAAACGCGCCATTAGAACCCGGCCGCCGCACGATTCGCACCGCCCCCGAATCACAAGTCGTCGGCGAAGCAAAACGCGGCCAACGCGACGGGCGGTACCGCCGGCGAAATATCGTGGGGCGTGGATTCGAAGAGAGGAAGATTCACCACGAAGCCACGAAGAGCACGAAGCGCCGCTCTAAATCCAACAACTACTCTCGAGGTCGCGTCGTGGGATTTTTGGATTGAAACAATCGCTTCGTGCTCTTCGTGGCTTCGTGGTGAACTTCTTCTTTACATCTCCAGTTGCACCAGCGTCACCGACAGCGGCGACAGTTTGATTGAGAAGCGACCATCCTTAAACCCCATCGCCGCGACTTTTCGCGGGAGGATCACGTCAGGCCGATCGAATGTGTTCGCGGCCTTGGGATCGAGACCCCAGATCTGCTCCGCCCCGGTCACGCGTGCGGGGATTTTCGTTCCCTCGAAGACCACTTCCGTCTTCAGCGTCTCACTCAAGCCGCGATGCACGATGAATACACGCGCCTGACCGCCCGCCTCGTCCATGGTCGCAGCAACGTCGACCGCGGGCACTTCGCCGAACCGTTTTGTCTTCACGCGCGGCGCTCCTTCGATCGCGGGGGTCACCGAAACGCCCCGCGCGTTCTGCGCGTACATGACGAACGCGTAAAACGTCGCCTCGCGAAGCAGGGCATCGTGGCGTGTTTTCAGCGGCGCGATCACGTTGACGATCTGCGCGATGCAGGCCATGCGGAGCACGTCGCACTTGCGCAGGAAAACGTTCAGCCACTGCGCGACGACGAGCGTGTCCTCGAGGTTGTAGGTTTCCTCGCACAGCGGCGGCGCTTCCCGCCACTTGCTGTCGCCGTCGCGGTCCTTGTACCAGACGTTCCATTCGTCCTGGTTGAGGTAGATGTCGTTCTTCGCGCCGAGCTTTTGCTTCGTCTCGCGAAGGATCGTCGCCAGCGTGTCGATGTGGCGCTCGAACTCGACGGCGTACGCGAGAAAGCTCGCCGTGTCGTTTTCCCAATTCGTCGCGTAGTTGTGGATCGAGAGGTAATCGGAAAACTCCCACGCGTGCTCGAGCGCGGTGCGGTCCCAGTCGGGAAACGTTTTCAGCCACGGGCCGGATGAGCCGCAAAGGATCGTGCGGATCGAGGGATCCATGCGGCGCATGATCTTGCCGGCCTCGCGCGCTTTCTCGCCGTAAGCGGCGGCGCTGAGCTGGCCGATCTGCCAGGGGCCGTCCATTTCGTTGCCGAGGCACCAGTATTTTACCGCGTGCGGCTTGGCGTAGCCGTGCCTGGCGCGGAGATCGGCGTAGAGCGTGCCGGTCGGGGCGTTGCAATACTCGACGAGGTTCGCCGCCTCAGCGATGTCGCCGGTGCCGAGATTGACCGCGAGCATCGGCTCGGTCTCGAGCTCGCGGCAGAAGTCGAGAAAATCGTTCGTGCCGAATTGGTTGGTCTCGATCGAGTTCCACGCCAGCTCGCGGCGGCGCGGGCGCTGGTCGCGCGGGCCGACGCCGTCGCGCCAATCGTAGCTGCTGACAAAATTCCCGCCCGGGTAACGCAGCACCGCCAGCCGCATCTCGCGCAACGCGGCGATCACGTCCGTGCGGAATCCGCGCGCATCCGCGTGCGGCGATTGCGGATCGTAGATCCCGCCGTAGATGCAGCGACCCATATGCTCGGCGAACCCGCCGAAAATGTTGGGCGAGATTTCGCCGACGATGTTCTCAGTGTTGAGGCGGATCGTGGCGGTCTGCTCGTCCGGCATCGCGAATCACTTCCCGGCCGCGCGGCGGACCGCCTGGTCGTATGGAGCGGGCAATTTCTCCGGCTTTGCTTCCGCGCCCGCCCACCACTTCGGCGTCTCGGTGTAGATCCAGACGTAATCGTCCGCCGTCGCCAGCGCCTTGCGCACGCTCGCTTCGAATTGCTCCGGCGTGAAGTGGTTCCTGGAAAAATCCTTTTCGTCCCACGCCTTGTTACGCCAGTCGTTGTCCATCCACAGCCCGAAGCCGAGCGACGAATGCTGCTTGAATTTTTCCGGGCTGCCGACGATCTGCATGACGCTCTTCTCGATCAGCGGCTTGATCGCGTCGAACTGGGCGGTGTCTTTATATCCGTACGACATCTCGAAACCGTCGACGATCTTCGACTTACTATTCGCCGCATCGAACATGCCGTCGAGGAACGGCGCGAGCAGGCCGTAGTCGACTTGCGCGAGCTTCGCCTTGTCGGTGCCGGCTTGCGCGTGCGGCAGCGTGTGGCCGAAGGTGAGGATGATGTGCAGGTCCGGGAATCCTTCCTGGAAAGCGGTCATCACTTCGCGGCCGCGCTGGCGCGCTTTGGCGGCGTATTCGTCGAACGACTTCGTCTTCGCGTGGCGCGACTTCGCGTAGTTGAAGAGCGGCTCGTTGTAATGCTCGTCGTCGAAGAGAATGCCGGCGGCTTTGCCGTCATGCGCGATCTTCGCGGCGAGGCGCGCATTGTTCACGATGGCGGCGTAACCGGCGTCGTCGAACCAGTCGACGTTCCCCGGGGACGTGTTGAAACGAAGGAAATTGTGCGTGAACTTCTTGAACGGCGTGTTCTTCAGGTCGTCGATCGCCTGCTGAAAGTCCGATTCCTTGAATGCACGCGCGCTCCAGCAGTGCCACACGTAGTTCTGCATCGAGCCGTCGTCCGCTTTGAAGTTCATGTCGAAGACCGTGCCGTCAAACGGCGTCTTCTCCATCTCCGCGATGTGCTTGCGCATGAACGCAGTGTTGGGTTCGTCCCAACCGAACTCGATGAGCTTCTTTGGGGATTGCGCGAAAGTGGTAGAACTCGACACCGCGACGAGGCAAGCGACTACGAATGAGACTCGCATGGATGGCGAGGCTACTTGCGCGGCGCGGCGTTTTCCAGCGCGGCGAGCATGGCGTCGAGCGTGTGCTCGCCGTTGTAGCGGAGGCCGTTGATGAAGAAGGTGGGCGTTCCGTTCACGCCGCTGCGGACGCCGCCGCGGAAATCGTCGCGGACGCGCTTCGCGTATTTTTCGCCGGACAGGTCCGCCTCGAACTGGTAGATCTCCACGCCGACCTTCAGCGCGTATTGCACGATGTCGGTGTTGGCCAGCTCGTCCTGGTGCTCGTAGAGGATGTCGTGCATCTCCCAGAATTTCCCCTGCGACGCCGCCGCCTCGGCAGCTTGCGCGGCGACGCCGGCGTGCTCGTGAAGCGTGTTGAGCGGGAAATTCCGAAACACGAACCGCAGCCGATCGCCCAGGCGACGCTGAAGCTCCTTCACGACCGGATACGCGCGCCCGCAATACGGGCATTCGTAGTCGCCGTACTCCACGAGCACGATCGGCGCATCCGCCGGCCCCTGCGCATGGTCCTTCTCGCTCACCGGCACGGCCAGCGGCGGCGCGTGTTGATCGAGCTTCATGAAACCGTCCTTCCCTGCAGGTTCTCCAGCGCCGCGAGGATTCCATCGGCGCCCGGGTTCACATCGAACGGTGAGAGGTAGCTCCAGCGGATGATGCCGTCGCCGTCGATGACGAAGAGCGCGCGACGACAGATGCCGCCCGCGGCTTCGTACGCGCCGTACGACCGCGCGACCGCGCCCTTCGGCTCGAAGTCGCTCAACAGCGGAATCCGCAGCCGCCGCGCCTCGGCGTACGCGCGGTGACACCACGGCCCATCGACGGAAATGCCGAGCACCTGCGCGTCGAGCTCCGCAAAATCCGGGAGGATCTCGTTGTAAAGCGCAAGCTGATCGCCGCACACCGGGCTCCAGTCGGCCGGGTAAAACACCAGCACGACCGCACGGCCGCGGAACTGTTTGAGTGAGATCGATTTGTCCGGCCCCGCGGAGAGCGTGAACGGCGGTGCCGTCGCACCGGCCGAAAGCAACGGCGCGGCAACATTATTCACATCGGGAGTCATGAGACGCTCCTTCCGGCTGATCCTAGGCGCGGGCGCGGGCGCGCGACCAGCGGCGGCGGCGACGAAGCGCTGCGAAGGACGCGAGCGATGCAAGAATTAACCCTGCGCCCGCCGGTTCAGGCACGGAGACGGTGATCGGCGCCGTCAGCGTCTGCCCGAACCAGGTGACGCCTTCATTCACCATGCCCCAGTGCGTCTGGTAAGTGCCGGCGGTCGCCGGGGCGACGAGGTCGAACTCAAACTTGACCGGCCGGCCGCGGAAAATCCCGCCGTAGGTCGAAATCTCGTTCTCCGCGCCGATGATGAAGTCGCGCCAGTTCGGCTGGTCGATGAAGCGGACCTCACCCGGCTGAAAATCCTGCTGGCCGAAGTTATACGACTGATTCGCGGGCCACTGGATGTCGCCCTCGTTGCGGACGATGACGGTGACGCTCTTGCGCTCACCGACGAACATCTCCGACGGAAAATCGACGAAGAGGAAGCGTGCGTCGCGGTCCGGGGTGTCGTTGTAGCTTCGCGCGCCGGCGGCGGTGGCGTCGATGTACTCGCGCGGGTTGTTCGTCGTCGACCACGTGTCGGTGTTGCCGCTCGTGTTCGACGGCGCGATGTACGGCGCGCCGGGCGAGGCGGCGTGGATGCCGGAGCCTTCGTCGTACTCGTTCCACGATTCGATGTTCACGCGATAGAGCGGCTCGCCCGCGGTCTTCATCGAGTTGACCTGGCTCCACGCGTTCTTGTAGTTCACGCCGCCGTCGCGCTTGAGGATCTGGCCCGGCGTGCGGATGTTCTGGTCCCAGTAGCCCGGCTTGACCTGCGCGGTCTTCACGCCGTTGGCGTTGGGCGCGGTGAACAGGTACTGCGCGTTCGATTCGAACTGCACCATCGCCTCGTCCGACCATGTCGGCGCCGGCGCGTTCACCGGCCGAACGGCGTGAACGCCGCTGGCGAAGAGCGGGCCGAGCTGCGCCGACAGACGCGATTCAACGTCGGCGCGCGTCAGGCTGCCCATGTTCTGCACGTGCGACGTCGGGGCAAGCCAGGTGTTGATGATTGGCTTGTTGTTGATCTTCGCGATGAAGTCGCCTGCGCTGGCGTCGGTGTTCACCGAAAAATACTGCTGGTAGAAGCGGACGTACTGCCCCGCCCAGGCGTCCTTGCCCGCCGGCGTCGCGACGTCGATCGGGCCCCAGCCGAAGTCCGGCTCCCACGTGATGATCGGATCGAGGAACGGCGCGATGCGCGGCGTCTTGTACCCCTCGGCGCGCAACTGCGCGGCGGCGGTGAAGAGGTTCACGCGCTGGTTCTCCGGTGCGAACGTGGTCATGCCGGGGATCAGGTGGACGTACATCACGTCGATGTTCGCGTCCATGATGTCCTTGATCTGCCCCTTCCAGAACGGGACGCTGCCGTCCCACGCGGCGCGCCCTTCCGGCGGACGCCAGGGACCGGCGAGCTGCCCGTTGTTGGCGCTGAACCAATGGAAGACGGTCGTGCTCGTGATGCGCGAGTTGAGGTTGAACGACGGGGCCGGCGTGTAGAGCGGCGGAATCGTTGCGGTTGCCGCGGCCGCCTGCGCGCCGACGGCAAAGACGATGGCGAGAACAAATTTGACGCCGCGCACAGATGGGTTCGCCATACGGGCGGCGAGGATAACAAAAAACCCCGCCTGAAAGGGCGGGGAATTTCGTCATTACCAGCGAGGGCGACGGGGCTCGAACCCGCAACCACCGGATCGACAGTCCGGTACTCTAACCAATTGAGCTACGCCCCCGGAATCGCTGAGCCATGCACTTTATTCCGGCGCAAAGCGTTGTCAAGCGGCGGAAGCCGCACCCGTTTCTACGGCCCGCCGCCGGGATGGTTCAATCGAGCAGGACGTGGATCGGCGACCAGCGCGCCCGCATGTTTTCCGGCACGGCGGGATCGGGCGCGGCGGCGGTGATTTCCTTCACGACCGGGGGCTTGCCCGGGCGTTCGAGGACCGCTTTGTACTTGCCCGGCGTGACTTTGAAGAGCCGGCCGATGCCGCCGAAGCCGCGCGGCTCCTGCGGTTTGCCGCTCGCGTCCTCGAGCTTTCGCTCGCCGCTGGTGACGAGCACGCCGTCCGGCGTCCAATAGACGATCTGCACGGTGATCGGCGCCACTGCGTTTTTCGCCGCGGGAGATGCTGCCGACGGCGGCGCGATCGTCAGAGCGCGCGATTCGCCGTCTTTAAGGACGATCGGCTCGATGTCCGCGCGCGGGCTCATCGTGAACGGGTCGATCAGGTGATACGTGCCGGCCGGCACTTTGATCGGCTTGGGCGGCGAGGAATTCCCTGAGCCGTAGGCTTCGACGCGTTTGTCGACGCTGCGGATGAGGATCATGTCCTCGCGGCCGTCGGCCCTCGAGGAGGGCGCGGTCGACGTGACGGTGAGTGCCGCGGTGGCGCGCGGGATGTGCAGCTTGACCGGCGTCTGCGCGTCGCCCGCCTTGCGCTCGAAGAAGGTGGTGACCTGGATCTGTGGAACGTCTTCGCTCGCGCCGCGCAGATGCGCGGTGACCCGGAATTTTCCGACCGGCACGTTCTTCGCGCTCCAGTTCGCGCCCGCCGGCGCATCCGGGCCCGCGCGGGCGACGCTGTCCTGGTAGATCGCGTCCGGCTTGTCGGTCGAGACGGTCATGTACGGGATCGACTTCAGTGCGGTCGGGTCGTCAGCGGCAACGGTGATCGCGACTTCGCCAACGTCGTTCGACAGTTCGCCCAGGTCGAGCGGCTCATCGCCCACTTCGAACTCGCGCACCTTCGTCCACTCACCGCGCTCGTTGGACGACATGACGTACAGCGTGTAGCGCCCCACCGGCGGACCGGCGAAGGTGAAGTTGCCGGCGTCGTCGGTCTTGCCATTGACCATCACCGCACTGAAGTGCGGCGAATCGGTGGCGAGTTCGATGCGCTGATTCGCGACCGGCTCCTTCTTCAGTGAAAGCAGCCGACCCTTCACCGGTCGCGCGCCGCCGAAATCGAGCTTCGCGACCTTGCCTTCCATCGGGCGGCCGACGCGCCGCGTCACGCCCATCCGCTGCCATCGGTCGGCGACGTTGACATAAATGATGTCGCCGCTGGCGAGATGATCGACGCGATACTTTCCGCTCGCATCCGACGTGACGGCGGCGAGTCGCCCCGCTTCTTCGTCGTTGCCGCCGCTGTAGCCGCTCGAGTCCTGGAACTGAAGCGCGACGCCCGCCTGCGGCTTGCCGGCTTCGTCATAAACGATGCCCTCGACCGCCCCGCCGCTGATCAACTTGATCGGCGGAAGATCGGTCGTCTTCCCTTCGACGACCTTGAGCTTCTCGACAATCTGCGGCGCGTGATTCGGGCTGACGATCTTGAGTTTCTCGTCCGCGCCGCCGGCGAGGTGCTCGAGCAGGAATTTACCGCTCGCGTCGGTGGTGACGCTGCCGGCGTCGCCCTCGAAGCGACCTTCCATGCGCATGCCGACCGCCTTGGCCATCGAGAAGGCAATCACCTTCGCGCCGGCGACCGGTTTGCCGGCCATGTCGAAGACCGCGCCGCTGAGCGCGCCGCCCTTGGTCACCTTCAGCTCGACATTTCCCTTCCCGCCGGATTTTTCGATGCGCACCGGCGTGCTCCACGCCCATGCGTACCCTTCGAGCGAGACCTGCGCCTGATAAACGCCCGGCCCGACCAGCTCGACCTCAAATTTTCCGTCCGGGTTGCTCACCTGAATCCATCGCGGCTCCTGCACGTAGTTCGCGCCGCGCCCGATCGTCTCGGTCTTGTTCAGGCGGATGGCAAAGTGCGGGATCGGCTTGCCGGTCTCGCCGTCGACGACGACGCCGCTCAGCTTGGGCTTGCCCACGATTTTCAGTTCGATCACCTCCGGCAATTCGCCCGGGACTTTGACGTTCTCGAGGGCGAGCGGCTCGATCGTGGTCGACTCGAACGAGATGCGATAGACGCCGGGCGGAATGCTCTCGAAGGTAAAGGTTCCTTCGTTGTTGTTCGGCGGGCGCGGCGCAGGCGCAGCGCGCGTCGCCGGGCTGGTCGACGACGCTCGCGGACGCGGCGCGCGAGCGCGCGCTTCGCTTGCCGGCACGACCCGCGAGTGGAACCACCCGCCGTTGGCGGACATCGCCGTCACCGAAACGCTCTCCGACGGCGCGCCGATGAATTTCACTTTGCCGGTCAGCTTGACCATCGACGCCGGCGACGGCTGCGCGATGTCGATACGGATCGGCTGCTTGGACGGCGGGAAGGTATACGACGCATTCGAGACAGACGTGCCGCCGCCGTCGCTCGACTTGCGCCAGACCGTCAGCTCGTATTTCCCGGAGCCGACATTGTTGAGCGTGAAATTTCCGTTTTCGTCGATCGGCGCGCTCTTGGGGATGTAGTTGCTCGACCACCACTCCGGCTTGGCCGACACTTCCCAACCGGCGGCCGGCTTGCCGTCTTTGCACATGGCGACGCCTTTGATCGCGAGGCCCGGGAGCATGACGATCTCGATGTCCACCGGCTTGTCGACCGACTCGGGCGTCACCAGCGCGGATTTCGGCTCGAACTCGTCCTTGCTCGCGCCGAGCACGTAGGTGTTGGTCGAGACCGGCAGTGTCAGGCTCGCGATGCCGAGTTCGTTGGTGTTGACGCGCTCGGCCGGCTGCGTGCGATAGTTTCCGCCGCGCAGGTTGGTATCGACGCCGACGTTGGCGATGCCCGCGCCGGTGACGTCCTTCACCGCGACGCGCACCTTCACCCCGCGCTGGAGAACGATGTCGCGCCGCGCTTTCGACTGCGGCGTGAGCTGCAAGCCGGCCTCGCCGGTCGCGTAGGGCTGGAGCGCGACGAATCCGGCCGCCTGCACGGCGATGCGATACTCGCCCGCGCCGCGCACGGTCGCGAAGGCGTAGTGGCCGTTCGCGTCGGTCTTGGTGGTGTCGTAGGTTCCGCCTTGAAGCGTGACGGTCGCGCCGGCGACCGGATTGCCGCCGCCGTCGCGGATGATTCCTTCCAGCGCGGCGGCGCCGGCGGCGACGGTCGTGGATTGCCAGCGCGGCGGCGGCGCCACCGTCCCCTGTGCGGTCGGCACCGCGGCGATGGTGACGGCGACATCGGCGACGGCCGCCGGTGGCGGCGGCGCTTGCGGCGCGGGCGCGGCGGGACGGGACTTCACCACGGCGAAGATCGACCCCGCCGCGATGACCAACGCCGCCGCAAGCCCGACCAGAAGTTTCATCGCGGCCGATCCGATGAACGCGCCGGCGGCGACGCCGCTCGCCGTTGCCGCCCCGCCCGCGCCCGCGCCCGCGCCGCCCGCCCCGCCCGCGCCCGCCGCCGCGCCGCCGCCCGTTCCGCTCAAGCCGATCTTCATGAGATTCGCCGTCAGCGCCGCCGGCACCGCCGCCGATGCGGTTTCCGCCTGCAGCGCCGCGGCGATCGCCCCCCCTGCCCCCCCCGCCCCGACCGTCTTCGTTCCCATCGACTGAAGATGCCCGCGCATCGCTTCGATCGCGCTTTCGATGCGCCGCGTCATCGTCGACGGCGACACCCCCACCTCCGCCGCCATCTCCACCTGCGGACGGCCGACGAAAAAACGCTCGATGATCAGCTCGCGCTGCTCGGCGTCGAGTTTTTCCAGCGCCGCGTCGAGATGCTCGCGCAGCTCCGACCATTCGATCTGCGCGTTCTCTTTGCCAAGCGGCTTGTCGGTCGCGGCGGCGTGCTCGTGCTTCTGCCGCGCCGACCGCCGGCGGTTCATGTCGACCGAAACATTCACCGCGCAGCGATGCAGCCACCCGCCGATGTTGCTGTGCAGCTCGCCCGCCTTGTGCGCCAGGCGCAGAAACGTCTCCTGCACCGCGTCATCGACATCCTGTGAGTTGTGCAACTTCCGGCGGCAGGTGGAAAAAATCAGCCGCTGGTACTGCTCGACGATCTTCGCAAACGCCTCCGCGTCGCGGCGGGTGGCGTATTGGTTCAGCAGGTTGACCTGGCTCACTTGCGTCATGACGGCCTCACGCGTGCGAATCTTCGATAGCAGTTTTCATTGTTACTGACGCACGCAAGGATGCTGGTTTTCACCGGGACACGGTATATTGCCGCGCGCGGGGGAAAGGGACGAGGGTTTTAAACGGTTCTGGCAGGGAAGGCCGCATGATTCTCGCAGGGATTGACGAGGCGGGTTACGGGCCGTTGCTTGGGCCGCTAGTCGTCGGCTGCTGCGCGTTCGAGCTCGTCGATGCAGATCACCTAGACGATGATCTTCCCTGCGTCTGGCGGCGGCTGAAGAAGCACATCAGCAAGAACCGCACGAAGCAGGCGAAAAAACTTCACATCAACGACAGCAAGGTCGTTTACGCCTACGACTCCGGCCTGAAAGAGCTCGAGCGGGCGGTGCTGGCGCTGCTGGCGACGTGCACCCACGAACTCGGCGGCCTGGAAGATTTTTTCAACCACACCGCCCAGCATGTCCTCGACGACCTGCGGCAATATCCGTGGTACCAGCCCTTCGACGGCGAACGATTTCCCCTCGAGCAGGATTTTTTATCGATCCGCCTCTTCGCCAACGCGCTGCGCAGCGAGATGGACCAGTCCGGCACGCGCTGCTGCTATCTCGGCGCCCGCGTCGTCACCGAGCGGCGGCTCAATGACCTGATCAGCGCGACGCACAACAAGGGCTCCGCCCTCTTCTCCACCTCCGCCATCCACCTCGACCACCTATTAAAGAAATTCGGCGATAAGGGCCTGGTCATCTTCTGCGACCGCCAGGGCGGGCGTTCGCATTACGGGGCGCTGCTGCGTCTGATGTTCGAAGACTGGTCGCTGGAGATTATTCGGGAAGAAGAATCGCGGGCGGAATATCGGCTGCTGCAAAAGGGCGGGCGCGGGAAGATCGTGCGCATCCTCTTCTGCGAGAAGGCGGAGGCGCAGTGCCTGCCGGTCGCCGTCGCGTCGATGCTCAGCAAATACATCCGCGAGGCGCTGATGGTCCGCTTCAACGCGTTCTGGAAGCAGCACCTGCCGACCGTGACGCCAACGGCCGGCTATTACCAGGACGGCTCGCGTTTTCTGGCGGATATCAACGAAAAACGGCTGGAACTGGGCATCACGGACGAGCTGCTGATCCGGGCCCGTTGATCCATCGCGTCTGGCGCAGATCCGACGTACGGAAGATTAACCACGAAGTCACGAAGCGCACGAAGAGCGGCCCGTTCTTTTCACGTGGCTTGGGCATCTTGCCCGAGCGGCCCAACCGAGCCGGATCATTCACCGCAGAGGCGCAGAGAGCGCAGAGGATTCTTTTTTGCGGAATGCCTTTCTCTGCGTCCTCTGCGCCTCTGCGGTAAGACGCTTTTTTGGTCATCACCCCACCACCCCACCCTGCGGCACCGCGCAGGTTCGCCCATGAAAATCGAGACCGCTCGGCACAGCGATCAGCTCCCACGCATCGCCGACGACGATGAACCCGCTCTCGAACCAGAATAAAATCGTGTTTTCGTCCGCCTGCACGCTCTCCACCGACGTCTCCGGCCCGAGCTCGTTGGTAATAATAATCTGCTCGTTCCCCGAGCCATCACAGGAAACCGGCTCGGAGAAAACGAACCGCACCTGATGAAAATCGATCAGCGTGACCGAGACGATCGTCACCAGCGTCGGCGTGGGCGTGGGCGCGGGCGCGACGGGGCGCGGGCGTCGCCGACGGGCCGGCGCGGTGATGAAGAACGGCGTGCGCTGGGCCATCGCGCGTCTCTCTACGCCGCCATGCGCGGGTCTGTCATGCGCGGGTCTGTTGTGCGCGGGGTGGCGACGACGGAGGCGGTCATCTCGCCCTCGCCGCCGACGCCGAAGTTGACAATAAAATTCGCCGGGCTGCCGCGGCGGGTGGAGCGGAAGCCGGTGATCTCGTAGGTCACCTGCGACGAGCCGGCGGGCACGGTTTCGTCCGTCAGTGTACGGATGCCGGTCGCGCCGATGTGCTGCCACCCCCCCTGTGCACCGACCTTGCGGCGCACGTCGTAGGTCGTCCCCTGGCTGCCGGGCGGGTTGGGGCACTTCCATTTAAGAATGACCGCCCCATCCTGGCGCAGCTCGACCTTGAAATCGGTCGGCGTGCCGGGCGCGGGCACCGGCGAGGGCTGAGCG
>JAXDMN010000010.1:0-3435 GCA_034666045.1 Phycisphaerales bacterium
CATACGTCGTCCCAAACGCGCAGCGCGCGGGGCGGCGAAAATCGGCCGACCGCAGAATTTTCCCGCGCGTTTTCCGGGCGTTTCCAGCGCTGCGCCCCGGGCGCGCTGCGCGTTTGTCGCGACCACCGCGCAGCGCGGCGGAGAAGATGGAGGGCGCGATCTCCGCGCCCGGCCGCACACGTCGCGGCGGACGCGGGATGCATCAAATTGCAACACCCGGCAACAATATCCATTTGTCCCGACTTCGCCCGCCGCGCAAGTCATGGCCGGCCAAAGGCTAGCGACAACCACGATCCGTCGCGCGGGAAAAAGTGTTGCATGGACCTGGGCGCCGCGCGACCAATCACGCACATCCTTCGCTGGCATTTTTTCCTGTCGCTTCTTTGACACCCTTTCGCCGGGCGCGCGAAACCGGGGTCCGGGCGACGAGCGAACGTTGGAGCACCCGTACTAGGACAAAAAAATCGCCCGCTCCCGATGGAGCGGGCGATTCATTTGTTATGCGGAGATCGGATTGAAGAGCCCTGCGCCAGACTCGCGGTCGTTCAACTCTTGCGGCGGCGCTTGATCTTGGAGAACAGCCCCAGGCCGCTGAGGAGGCTCATGCCGCCCCAGACGCCGGCGGGCAGGGGAATGCCGGTTGGCGGCGGCGGCGGGGGTTCGTCGATGAAGCTCCCGGAACGCAGGAACACCGCCGAGTCGTAGCTGCTGTCGGTCGTGTCGGCGATTGCGATCTCGATCGTGCTCTCCTGCCCGGGCGTGACGCTCGCGGTGGCGAAGAGCGCGATCTTCTGACCGACCAGGCCGTCGAGCTTCGTGTCCAGGCCGCCGTTGATGTTGTCGGTGAAGTACTGCGAATTCTTCGCCGGCGTGTTGTTGCTCGTATTGCCGTTGTTGACGTTGTTGATGGCGACCGGCGTGGTCGTGCCGGGAATGAGTGCGATGTTCTGGCCGTTCAGGAAGAACCCGAAGACGTCGTTGAACGAGCTGCCGACGAATTCGCTGTACTCGTCGGAGCCGAAGACGAACTGGAACGAAATCACGTCCGATGTCGGGATGAACTTGAAGGTCAGCGTCGAGGCGTTGTGCGTTGCTTGCGGCGTGACGATCGCGTCGAGGCGCGTGTTGCCGCCGGCGAATCCGTTGTTGGTGCTGTAATCGCTCGTGCCGCCGTTCGGGCCGTCGAGCTTTGTGGCGTCGCCGCTCGTGAGCACGACGCCGGAGGTGAATTGCGAGCCGAGGAAGTTCCCGCCGGTGAAAGTCCCCGACGCCATGTTCGCGCCGGTGTAAGTCGCCGATCCGGCGACGATGGTGATGCCGGTGCCGCCGCCCACCAGGTTGTTGACCATGGTCGTGGCGTTGGTGGTGGTCTGCACGGTGATGGCCGCGGACGCCATCGACGGCGACAAACCGACCGCCAGCGCCGCAGCCGCGAGGGCCGCGCTAGTCCTGATCTTCCGCATGTGCGTTTCCTCCCGCGTGAGATGAAGTGGACGCCCTTCGGAGCAATGCCGAGAGTCCCCGAAGTGTTGCGCAGGTTATAGATTAGTGAATCAGGCAGGCACAACTGCGAAAAGTCTTACAGGCGACAAATCTGAGTGAGGGCGGACAAACCCGCGGCGCGGAGAGCGACGGGCAATCGGCGTGTGCGGAGCGAAGGGACGGCGCGCAGGTGCAGCGGGCGGCAGAAGTTCCGGCGCGCGGGCGTGGGCGGCCGCGGCGCGCAAAAAAAGGGGCGACGGTGGCCGTCGCCCCTTCGGGGGAAAGACTCGCGCACGGCGCGCTCGGGGGGCGGCCGCGGGGGTTCGCGCGAGTCGTGGGAAATCCGGCGATCAGAGGTTGTGGTTCGCTCCGTTGTCCGCCGCCGTGCGGTCGAGGATTTCGGACGCGGAGTCGCTGTTGTCGAAGTCGTCGTTGCCGGCGTTGCCGCGGACGGAGTCGCGACCGGCGCCGCCACTGAGATCATCTTCGCCGTCGCCGCCGTTCAACTGGTCGTTGCCGTTGTTCCCGAACAGGTCGTCATTGCCGCCGTTGCCGCTGATGATGTCGTTGCCGTCGCCGCCTTCGATGCGGTCGTTCTGCGCGTTGCCGGAGATGATGTCGTTGCCGGCCTTGCCTTGGATGCGGTCGTTGCCGTTGCCGCCGGAGATGGAGTCGTTGCCAAGGCCGCCTGAGATCGAGTCGTTGCCGTCGCCGCCGTTGATCAGGCCGGGGATTGCGAGCCCGCCGTCGCGGCCGCTGTATTCGATCCAGTCGTTTCCGCCGAGCGAGTTGATGACGATCTTCTTGACGCTCGCGAGCGTGAAGCTCTTTTCCGTGCCGTTGATCTCGACCTTGAGCTGGCCCTTGTCGGCGCGCTTCTGCACTTCGATTCGGTCGGCGGTGTTGTTGCCGGTGATCGTGAGCGTGCCGTTGCTGAGCGCGACGGATGACAGAAGCCGGCGATCTTCGAGTGGTTCACAAAATTGACGCATGCGATAGCCTCCTGGTTTGAAAACGACCGCGCACCTCGGCGCGTGGACGATCAAATAACATCGTCCCGGCGTCAGTTATTCGGGCCGGTCGCAAAATTTTTTAGAGTTGTTGCAGGTGCTTGCGGAGCGCGGTGATGTCCGCGAGCGGCGTGGCGGCGTCGCCGACGATGCAGTGGACGCCATCGGCGGTGACGTAGCCGCTGATCGGGTGGCCGTCGACGATGAGGTCGTACGTATGCCCGTCGGTCGCGCCGGTGAGGGCGAAGCGTGGGAGCGAAAAGAGTGTTGCGTGGCGGTCACCGTGCGCGAATGTAATGCGGGCGGCGACGGCGCCCTGCAGCGGGCGGACGGCGGCGGTTTTGAGCGACCAGCCGAGTGAATTCAGGTCAGGGAGCGGCGGCTGATGCGAGAGCCGGCTCGACAATTCATCGCGAACGCGGCGCGCTTCTGTGACATCGCTCACAGGCTGCGCGTCGGCCCCGTCCGCCGGTTCGCCATGCGACTTCACCATCGCCACAAGTAAGCCTTGGTTGGCATCGGCGTACTCGCGCGCCTCTTCCGCCTTGTGCCGCACGTGTTCGATGACGCCGCCGGCGATGAACAAGCACGCCGCAATCGCGAGGCGCATGATCCATCGCCGCGCGGATGACGAGGACGACGAGGACGACGACGAGGAGGACGATGACGACGGCGAGGACGACGATGACGACGACGAGGAGGACGATGACGACGGCGCGTGCGCCGCTTCCATCGATTGCGCGACGCGCGTCCGAAGCGTTTGATCGGCGACGTGATCGCCGCGAACGCGCTTGATCGCGCTGCGCAGCTCCGGATCGTGGATTTCGTGGATCGGTTCCATCCGTGTCACTGCCCTTTAAACAATCGCCTATTCCCTCGACGGCTTGCGCGGCCGCGATCGTTGCGGCAACAACTCGTGAACCTTGTTCCGCGCCCGATAAAG
>JAXDMN010000011.1:0-7977 GCA_034666045.1 Phycisphaerales bacterium
CAGCGTGCGCACGAAGGAGTAATCATCGTCCCGCGTCGCCAGCGACCCGGGGATTTGCAGCGCCAGCACCGCGATGAGACCGATGCTGACCAGCCAGGCGAGTTTTTCGCGATTCATGATGCGGGGATTCTAGTCGCGGAAAGAGTAGTTAACCACGAAGCCACGAAGAGCACGAAGCGGTTGTCTTCAAATCCACATCCTTCACCCGTTATGCGCAATGGGCGTTGAGGATGAAAGGGTCCGCTTCGTGGTCTTCGTGGCTTCGTGGTGAACCCTTCTTCAAATTGACTGAACGAAATTCCGGATCGCGTCATTCACCTGCTCCGGCTGCTCCATCGGCGACATATGGCCGGCGTTCTTGATGATCACGAGCTTCGACTTCGGGATATTTTTGTTGAGCGTCTCCGCCATCGCAGGCGGGGTGATGGCGTCGGATTCGCCGACGAGGATGAGCGTCGGCACCGGGATGGACGCAAGGTCTTTGCAATAGTCCGGGCGGTCGCGCAGGGCGATCAGTGCGTTTTCGATCGTGAGCGGCGGTTGGGATTCCATGATGGTGCGCAGCTCGCGCGCAACGTCCGGCGATTTTGTCGGCGTGTCCGGCGCGAGCATCTTCGGCATCATCGCCTCGGCGGCGGCGGACGAACCCTTGGCGCGGACGGCGTCGATCATCTTCTGCCGTCCTTCGCGGCCTTCCGCCGTGTCCGCTTCGGCGCGGGTGTCGATGAGCAACAGCCCCTTCAGGTCGGCCGGATATTTTTTCGCGTAGGCCAGCGCCGCGTACCCGCCCATCGACAAGCCGCCGAGGATCGCCGGCAGCGCGCCGATCTCTTTCAGCAGCGCGTGGACATCGTCAGCGATCGATTCCATGGTGAACGCATCCGCCGACGAGGATCGGCCGAAGCCGCGCAGGTCCGGGGTGATCACGCGATTGTTTTTCGACAAGGCGTCGCGCTGCGCGCACCAGACGCGCGAGTCGAGCGGGAATCCGTGCAACAGCACGATCGGCACTCCCGCTCCGCCGCCGCCGCCCGCGCGGGCGGATTCTTCGAAGAAAATCGTTGTGCCGTTGACGTTGCGCTCGGGCATGAATTGCTCCTTGAAGGTGCGTGGAAGTTGCGTGATCTTAGCGGCAGCCCCTTCGCATTGAATACGCGCGATCTGCACCTACAATCGTCTGCGCGGGCGGGCCCGGGCACGATCGATCACGCGATGTCGGAACTCCAAAGCGAAAACCTGCGGCTGACGGATTTCATGGACGTGCAAACGCTCCAGGAGATCCAGGACAGCTTCGCCGCCGTCGCCAACGTCAAGGCGATCATCACCGACGCGGACGGCAACCGCCTCACGCAACCCGCGCCGACCAGCGAATTCCTCAAACGCCAGCAAACCCTCGCCGCCGCCGAGGAAAGCATCAGCGCGGACGGCCCGACCAAAGAGGGCCGCGAGTACAGCGCGCCGATTATCGTCGGCGGCAAGCGTCTCGGGACGATCCGCATGCTCCCCAATGGCGCGCTTCCCGGGATCGAAGACGCCCGGATCGCGCAACTCGCGGAAAAGCTCGGGATGGACCCGAAGAAAACGCGCACGCTGATCGGGCAGCTCATCCGCAGCCGCAACACGCGCCCCGCCGCCATCCAGTTTCTGTTCCTTCTGGCCAACGCGATCGCACGGCTTTGCTTTCAGGAATACCAGCTTCGCCAGCGGATCAACGAGCTCACGGTCGTCTACAACCTCACCATGCTGCTCAGCGAAGCGCGCGATCTGCCCAAGGTGTTGCAGCGCACCGTCGAAATCGTCAGCGAAGTGATGGGCACCAAGGCCGCGTCGATCCGCCTGATCGATCAGGAGCACGATGAGCTGATTATTAAAGCGGTGCACAATCTTTCCGCCGAATATCTGGCGAAGGGCCCGGTGCGATTGAGCCGCGCCGAGATCGACCGCATCGCCCTTCGCGAGCAGGGATACGAGTACGTCAAAAACCTGGCGACCGATCCGCGCACGCAATATCCGGAGGAGTCCAAGCGCGAGGGCGTCGTCTCGATGCTGTCGGCCGGCATGCGCTACAAGGGCCAGGCGGTCGGCGTGCTGCGCGTCTACACCGCCGAGGAGCAAACTTTTTCCCAGCTCCAGATCGATCTGCTAAAAGCGGTCGCGGCGCAGGCGGCGGCGGCGATCGAGAATACTCGACTGATCACCGAATCGATCGAAGCGGAGGCGCTGGAAAAACAGGTCTCGATGGCGGCCGAGGTGCAGCAGCGGATGATCCCGCAAGTCGCCCCGAAGACACCGGGGCTCGAGCTGTCCGCCGTCTACGTCCCGGCGTATACGCTCGGCGGCGATTTCTACGACTTCATCGAGCTCCCGGACGACAACCTCGGCGTGGTCATCGCCGACGTCAGCGGCAAGGGCGTCCCCGCGTCGCTGACGATGGCGTCCGTCCGCGCGGCGCTGCGGGCGCAGGTCGACAACGTTTACTACCTGTATGAAGTGATGGGCCGCCTGAACCAGATGCTCGTTCGCGATACGAAGGAGACGGAGTTCGTCACGCTGTTCTATGGCGTCTACAACGCCGCGAGCCGCAGGTTCACTTACTGCAACGCCGGCCACGCCCCGCCGATGATCCTGCGCGACGAGAAGATCATCGAGCTCGCCACCGACAACATGGTGCTGGGCGTCAACGCGGACGAGCCCTACAAACAAAACCTGATGGAGCTCAAGCGCGGGGACATCGTGCTGATCTACACCGACGGCGTCACCGACGCGATGAATTTCAACAAGGAACCGTTTGGAAAGCAGCGGTTGATCGAAGCGTTTCACAAAGGCGGCGCGACAGCGGAAGTGGTGGCGCAGAATGTCCTGTGGGAGCTGCGGAAATTCGTGGGGATCTCGAAGCGCACGGACGATGTGACGATGATTGTGGCGCGGGTGACGTGATAGCGGCGGCAGAATCTCAAAATTTCAAGCTCCAAGCTCCAAACAAACTTCAAACGTCAAAACTCAAACTTCAAACTGCACATTCGAAAACTACCTGGCTCTTTGAAGTTTGTAGTTTGAAGATTATTTGGAGCTTGGAACTTGAGTTTTGAACTTCCCGCGCAGCGGTTATGTCACCGCCGCGCTCTGCCCATCCGCCGCGAGGCCGTCGAAGATCAGGCGGGCGAGTTGCAGCCGCTGGGCTGGCGTCAGGCGGCGGACGCACGTTCCGTACATCTCAATGACTTTCCCCGCGGCCGGATCCGACATGCGTACGATCCCCGCCCCGGCCGCGCCCGCGGCGCATGCACGCCCCCGGGGGCAAGAAAGGGGAACGAAGTGAGGGGCGGGGGGTTCGGTCGGCGCCAAGCCGCCGGAACGGCACGGCGGCGCGCGACCGCCGCCTCGGCCGTCCCTTGCGCAAGCTTTCACGCCACGGCTTCGCGCCGCGCAAGGTTTCGCGCCACCCGTATCCGCCCTCCGTTCGCGGGAACGGCTTGCCGCCGCCGCGCTTACCGCGGTATCCTGCCCCGCAGCGCCGGGCCGCTATCTTGCGCCGCCGGTCAGGTCAATCACAGTTATGTCGCAGAAACTCGACTACGCTTCGCCGGTGCGCCGCGAACGCCGACTCGCCAACGGGCGCAGCGTCAAGCTGGCGCTTGTAGTCGCTGCATCCGTAGCGTTCCTCAATTTCCTGCTCGTTGGGGATGCCCTAAACGACAGGGGCGCACATGCGCTACACATCGTGTTTGTGGTGGGACCGATCACAAATGGGATCCTCTGCGTGGCGTCATTCGCATGTACGCCGCTCGCGCGACGCCACGCAGGTGGCGCCGTCGTGCCCCACATGTTGGCTTCGATAGCACCGGTTCTCGCAATCTTCGTGGACGGGCTGGTGGTCGCGCGGGTGATCGGCGCGTAACGGCTCTTCCCGGCTGCGACATAACCGGCCAATGCAGCGGACCGCCCCGGCGGGAACGGGCGCTGTAAAATGAGTGGGCGGGGTCGCCATGGCGGCCGCTGATCGGCCTGACGTTATGTCGCAGGAAGAAGCCGCCAAACACGTCGCGTCGCTCGCCGATGCCTTGAATCAGATGGCGGCGACGCTACGGGAACCCGGCAACTGGATCGTCGTTGCCACCCAATCCACCAACCAACACGACGGCTACCAAATTGGCTACAGCGATGGCCAGTTCCAGATGAAGTACATCGAGCGTCTCATCGTGCACGACGTCATGTCCACGCCAACATCAGATGATGTGGTCTATGATGCGGCGCTCACGCTCGTGCAGACGCTGGCAGAAGAGGTGCGGCAGCGGGATCCGATGCCCCTGCAAGATTACCGGCGTCAGACCTTTCCCACCGAGTTGGCATTACTCTCGAAGCTGCCCGAAAACTGGAGAGCGCGGCGGGAACGGGAGCAGGCTGAGGAGTTGAAGCGGCAACCATTTGTCGATCCGCCGACGGCTGAACAACAATTGGACAGTACGGAGTTCTATTACATAAATAGTTCGCTCAGCCGCGTGCTTGGAAGGCCGCGAGCAGATTCGCCGGACAAGCGGCCTGCGACATAACCCGCCAATGCAGTGGACCGAGCCGGCGGGTAATGTTCTTGTGGTTCGAGAGCCGGTGCGGCGCCGGCTCGGCCACTGATCGGCATTCCGTTATGCGGCAGCGGCCCCCATGAAGCGTTCGACGCTCCAACTCGCCCTTATCCACCGCGTCGGCGGAAGTTCCGGCGGCGCGACCTGGAAGGGCCGCTGGACATTCGACTTCCTGGTGGACGGCCGGTCGCTCGCGGACTTACTAGGCGCGACAAAGCGCGACCTCGTCGGGCGACTTGACCGCGATCACCGGGACTGGAACGCCGAGAGCGTACGCGTACTGACGGGCGATGCCGCGGCGGACTTTGGCGATGATCGTGTCATGCTGTTCGTCTGCCCCGAGTGTGCCGACCTCGGCTGCGGGGCGATCACGGCCGCCCTTCGTTTGGAGGGCGATACGATCATCTGGGCCGACTTCCAGCACGAGAACAACTACGACGAGTCGATGACGACGCGTTTCCCGGAAGCCGGGCCGTTCACGTTCGCCGCTGGGGCGTACCGTCGCGTCCTCGGCGAAACGGCTGCCGAATAACCCACCGCTGGAGCGGACCGCGGCGGCGGTATACTTCACTTGCGGTCGAGCGTCGCGCGTGGGCCGCCACGGCCGCTCAACGGCATTACATTATGCGGCAGCAACACTCGGTTGAAGCAATCGGATATGCGCCCGTGCCACCGTTGCGGCGGTCGGGCGTGGGAATCGCATCGTTTTGGGTTGCGGTTGCAGGGGCTGCTACGTTTGTGGCGGTCTTTCATTGGGCGATTGAAGGACGCTCAGCGTCTGACATGACGGCCTACAAACTCCTTGCGTCTACATTCATGTTGCCGGCGGTGGGCACTGTGTTGGGCGTCGTGTCGATGTTCCAGCGGCGGCGGTATCGCGGCTTGCCCATCGCGGGCCTCGCGATCAACGTGTTTCTCGGCCTCTTCGTGGTGCTGATCACGGTGCCGTCGCTGCTCCATGAGTTGAGGTACTGGTGAAACGAGCGAGCAGGCGGGCGAAGCCGACTGCCGCATAACCAAACGCTGCAATGGACCGGCCCCGCGTCAAGCGTTACTGGTAGATGGAGGGTCGGTCGGCGCGGGGCCGGCCATTGAACGTTGGTCCGTTATGCGACTCCTCACGTGGGAAAATGCGACCGTTGTGTCGGGAGTCTGCATGTTCGCCACACCGATCGCCATTGAAGTCCTTAGGTCCCGCGCACATCGGCGACGGGAGCAGAAGTACGGTTTGGCTTCGACCCAAGATATTGCGATGATCGGGACCTTCATCGGCTTTCTGTTGATGGGCACGTGCATCTTCTGTGGGATCATGTGGTCGCGCTCGAACTAAAGTCGCATAACCCGCCGCTGGAGCGGACCGCGGCGGCGGTATACTCCACTTGCGGTCAAGCGTCGCGCGTGCGCCGCCGCGGCCGCTCAACGGCATTCCGTTAGCTCGCTCTCCAATGCCCACAGTTACACTCATCGCGCGGTTCGGCGACGGCACCGACGATCCATCGCCGGCCGACATGGAGCGTGCGATCCACGAGGTGTTCGTGGAGACAAACCCTGCGTGTTCGGAAGCGGACTACGCCGAGCACCCCAACGCATGGCTCAATTACGGCGAGCCCGCGGGCGAGGGCTGGTCAGTGACAACGCTCGACCTGTACCGTACCGGCGAGATGCGATTCACACGGTACGCCGACCAGGATGACGCCGAGCCGGAGTTCGAACTAACGAAGCAGGTGGGCCGCGAGGAGGCGGTCCGCCTCTGGCTTCTGCTTCACGCGGGCAACATCGCGGCGTTGCGGGGTGAGTCGTGGTGCTCCGCTAGAGCGAGCTAACCCGCCAATGCAGCGGACCGGAGCCGCGGGTATAGTTTCTGTCGTCCGAAAGTTGCTGGAGCGCGGCTCCGGCCGCTGATCGGCCTTACGTTATCGTGCCTCAGTCACACGCGATGGGTGATACTCCGACACTCAGCTACGAGCGACGTCAGCCTCTGCCAAGGCGGTCCCTCACGACGTGTAGCTACTGTGGCAGAACAAACCGCGAAACGGGGCCGCAGATTGAAGGGCCATGGAAGTGGCTGCAAGGCCGCGCGTACATTTGCGCTCGTTGTGTTGACGTTGCGGCGGGCATCGTGAAGCAGGGTCGCGAGCAGGGGGTGATCCCGCCCGCACCGGACGGTACCGCGCCCGACCAGCCGGCACGATAACCCGCCGCTGGAGCGGACCGGCGGGAGTATGATCTGCCAAGGTTGGCGCTTGTCGCGCCGGCCGCTCAACGGCCACTACGTTATGCGGCGGAGAGCCTTCGACATTGCGGTCGTTGTGTCATTGCTGTTGTGCGCGGCGGCGGTGGTGCTGTGGGTGCGGAGCCATTTCGTCCGTGATGACTTGATGTACCGCTCTGTCAACGTTTGGTCCGTACGAGGTCAATGCCGGTTGGGCTTCGCCGCCCCGCCTACACACTTCACATGGATGACGGATGCCAACATCGCACCGAGAGGGATGTACAACTACCCCGACTTCTCATGGAAGACCAGCAACGGGCGGCCGCAACTCTGCGTTCCTCATTGGTTCGTCGTGCTGGTGTTCGCCGCGAGTCCCGCGGCATGGCTGATCGGTTACGTTCGTTCCCGTCACCGGCGGAACAGTGGGCGTTGCTCCTCCTGCGGCTACGACCTTCGCGCCACGCCCGATCGATGTCCGGAGTGTGGCGCCGTGTCGAACCCGCCGCATAACAAGCCAATGCAGCGGACCGCCACGGCGGGACCGGTCGCAGTAGAATGAACAGTCGCGGTCGCCGTGTCGGCCGCTGATCGGCCTCACGTTATCTGGCAGAGGCGAAGGTCGCGTCATGCTCAACTGGTCGAACACCAAGTACAAGTTCACCTTTGGCATCGGCAGCTTGGCAATGACCGCCATCATGGCCGAGCTTTGGAAGCCGATCCTTCCGATCTGGGTGATCATGGTGGTCGCCCTTCTCCCGCTTGTCGTCTTCGTGTTCGTGCATCCAGATGAGATGCCGGCCGGATTTGTTCGCGCTGCCCATGTTTTCGCGGCGGTTTGGTATGTCGCCTCAGTCGCTGCATCGTCGGTCGGGCTTTGCTTGGCTCCAAAGCTGCCTAACGGATGGATCATCTTCCCGTTGTTTTGCGCGATGGGTTTGATTCCGGCCTCCTTGGTTCTGAGTCAGGCAGTCCGTGGGCGGTATCGCGTTCCGAGCGAGCATGACGACGGCGACTCGGCCGCCAGATAACCCCGCACTGCAACGGACCGGCCGGGCGGAACGGTCCTGGTGATTCCAACGCGGCTCGGCGCTCGGCCGGCCGTTGAATGTTGGTCCGTTATGCCACAGGAGGAACCCGCATGTACCAGATC
Organism: Phycisphaerales bacterium; assembly: GCA_034666045.1. Lineage (GTDB taxonomy): Bacteria > Planctomycetota > Phycisphaerae > Tepidisphaerales > Tepidisphaeraceae > JAICTV01. Next base: position 7,943 of record JAXDMN010000011.1, read on the forward strand.
AAGACCGACACGTCCGCCCTCCCCTGGTCGCCCAC
>JAXDMN010000012.1:0-12198 GCA_034666045.1 Phycisphaerales bacterium
CCGGCCGCACCGCGCTCGAGCCGATGAGCCGCAGGTCGGACTCCGTCTCGAACAGTTGGCCCTCCTCCCACGGCTTGAGGACCATGCTCGGGTCAGTCTGTGCGCGAACAATCAACGGGGAGCCGAGCCAGATCAACAAATGACAGACAATCGCCGCTGCTCGCTTCACCCGGGGCGATTGTCACACGATCCGATTGGGATGCCAAGTGCTGCGCCACCTGGAGCGCGGACGGATCAATCTCCGCCGGGCGATCGCTCTTTGAGGAATTGCAAAACGAGCGGCTCGATCTGGCGGCGAAGCTCGTTGTTGGCGTAACCGATCCACGACAGTCCCGTCGTCGTATCGAGCGGTCCGTCGAGCGGGTGGCCGCACTCGTCGGTGAGGATGACGCCCGCCTCCTCCGCGATCAGCGCGGTCGCGCAGTCGTACGGATGACAACACAGGCCGGCCGACTGGCGCTGGATGCGGTAGAACGCCGGGCGAAGGTCGGCGTTGAATCGGTCGTGGCCGACGATGAGCTCATACCACTGTCCGCCGGTGGAAATGTACTGATCGTCGAAGACCGTCGCGCGAGTGACGTCGGCCGGTCCGATCAACGTGGCGGCGATGAGCTCCATCAGTTCGGATGACAACACCTTCGTCCCGGGGAAAAAATTGCTGACCATCGCGAAGCCGTGGGCGATCCCCTCCGCCGCGGACGGCGTGAGGGCGAGCGGCGTTTCGCGTCCGTCGCGCAGATCGACCCGCCGCCCGACCGCGCCGCGGCCACGGATGGCGCTCAGCACGTCGGCGTGGCCCATCTTGCTGGTGGGCAGTTCGGTCATGACGGCGACATCGATGTCGCGCAGCCGCGTGCCCGCGCCGTTGTTCGGCGCGACCCCGGCCAACGCCCAGGCGGCGCGCTTGTCGTACATGATGCCGCGCGTGCCGTCGATCGGATCGACGAGGAGGCGCAGCTTCGCATCGTTTTCGTTCGCGTCGTGCGGAAAGACGCGCGATTCCACTTCGCGGCCGTTCGCGTCCTCCAAACCTTCGGCGACGAGCACGAGCGGCCCGTCTTCCTCAGCCCAGCGCTCACAGAACGCTTCGAGCAGCGGATCGACTTCGGTATCGATGCCGTAAATCGTGTCGGCAGCGGACGAGCGGCTCACTTCGTGCCGCGACTGCGTGCGCGACCGCATCACCAGATCGCGCACCTCGCGCTGAAAGCCGACGAGGCGCTCCACGACCGCTTCAGGATTCGCCACTGACATCAAAATCCTCCGCCGACGATGAGCCGGCGCAAGGTGTCGGCGTCGTGCATGAGATGGTCGGGATTGTCATCGCGAACGAACTCGAGCAACAGCGGGCAAGCGCGATTGTGTTCGCGGAGCACGTCGAGATACGCCGACCATCGATCAGCGCCGTCGCTCAACGGCGCGCGCTCGCGCCGGCGCGGCCAGTGGAAAACGTGGATGTGGTGCAGCCATGGCAGGATGCTTATTAAACTTTCGACGCAGCGCTCGATCGTCTGCTCGTGCGGCGGCTGCCACAGGGTGCGAATGTTGGGATGGGCCGCCGTCTCACGCAGGAGTTCAACCGCAGACGCATCTGTGTCCGTGAGCGTTCCCTCGTGAAACTCGTAGCAGACCACGATGTCCGCCTTCGCCGCCTGCTCGGCCAGGAGAATCGTCTGATCGATCACGCGCCGACGGTATTCCAAATCCACCTCGGCCGATCCACGCCGACCCGCCCACACGCGGATGGCCGGTGCACCGAGCGTTTTCGCGGTCTCGATCACCGCGGGAAAACCGCCGGGATCTTCTTCCCCAACGCGGACGTAAGAGCCGTACGCGACGACCTCCAGGCCGGCGTCCACCGTCATCTGCCGCACGTCGCGCGCCCGCTGAAGATCAGTCGGCGGCACATGCACGTCGCCGCCCCACTCCAGCGCCGTCAAACCCGCGCCCCGCGCGACCTCAACCACCTCGCGCGGCGAGAGCTGGCGAAACGTCACGGAAACTAAGCCTGCGGAGAACGGCATGGTGCGCGTGGAAGTTTACAGCCTCGGCTCGCCGGATTCTCGAAAGAGCCTGCGGCAAGAATGAAACGGAATAACGCTGGAGAAGCGCACGCCGCCCTCTTAACTTCTAACCACGATGATGCGAACGGCTTTGATATTGATGATGATCGTCTTCTCCGGTTGCTCCGCGACCCTGGCCGCGGAATTGCCGCCGGCCGAGCCGGTCTTGAGCGACGCGCTGAAGAAACCGACGCAGTGGTTCAACACGGCGGACGGCAAAGCGCTCGCCGACCACATCGTCTCCTGGCAGAACCCGGAGGGCGGATGGTGGAAGGCGTACGATCCGAAGATCGCCCGCCCGGCCGACCTGCCGCCGGCGAATCGTGGCGGGCCGGGCGCGGCCAACGATCAGGAAGACGCCTGGCGGACCAGCAGCACATTCGACAACGGCGCGACCTACAGCGAGATCCGCCTCCTCGCCCGCGCCTACGCCGCCACCGCGGACGAAAAGTACCGCCAGGCATTCGAGCGCGGGCTCAAGTTTATCTTCGACGCGCAATATCCGAACGGCGGCTGGCCGCAGCGATTTCCGTTGCAGCAGAACTACGGCCGGCACATCACGTTCAACGACAAGCTGATGTCCAGCGTGATGCTGCTGCTCAAGGAAGTCGCCGAGGGCAAGGGCGAGTTCGCGTTGGCGCGCGAAGCAGACCGCAAACGCGCCAAAGAATCGTTCGATCGCGGCCTCGAGTGCGTGTTGAACATGCAGATCAAAAAACCGGACGGGACGTTGACCGGCTGGTGCCAGCAACATGACGCGACGACGCTCGCGCCAACGAGCGCGCGGGCGTACGAGCTGCCGTCGATCGCCTCGTTCGAATCCGCCGACGTGACGCTGCTGCTCATGCAGATCGAGCATCCCGACGAGGGCGTGAAGCGCGCCATCGCCTCGGCGGCGAGCTGGTTCGAGCAGTCGGCGATCCGCGGAAAGCGCTACGAGTTGATTCGCGACAAGAGCCTGAAATATGGCGTCGATCGGCGGCTGTCGGATGACCCGAACGCCCCGCCGATCTGGGCGCGCTTCTATGAAATCGAAACGAACCGCCCGCTGTTCTCCGATCGCGACGGCGGCAAACGTTATGAATTGAGCGAAGTCGGCGAGGAGCGGCGGGCGAAGTACGCGTGGTACGGAAACTGGGGCGAAAAAGTCGCGAGCGAGTTTGAGAAGTGGAAGAAGCGCGTCGGTTGATCTCGTGAGCCGTTGCTTCGCTCACGGTCGGGCTGAGCGGCGGAATGATCCGGGCGTTTTTCCCACTTTTGTCTGGAAAACCGCGTTCATGTAGGACTGCGTGCCGAAGCCGGCGCGGAGCGCGACGACTTTCAATTCCAGTGCCGTCTCCGTCAGCAATTCCACGGCGCGGTTGATCCGCAGCCGCACGATCTCGCTGTTGATCGACCGCCCGACGATCTTGCGGAACCGCCGTTCGAGCACGCTGCGCGACAGCGGCACTTCTTTGACCACGTCGTCGACGTTGATCCGCTCGCAGCAATGGTCGCGGAGAAATCGGAGCGCTTCGACGATCGCCTGGTCTTCGATCGCCATGATGTCGGTCGACGCGCGCGTCGCCACGCCGGCCGGTTCGACGTAGATCGGATCGACCGGCGCGGGCGCGCCGGACATCATCCGGTCGAGCAGCGCCGCCGCCTCATAGCCGCGCTGATGGTCGTTGATGATGACGCTGCTGAGCGGCGGCGAGGCGATGCGGCAGATCGGCTCGTCGTTGTCCGCGCCGACGACCGCGACTTCCTCCGGCACGCGGATCTGCAACCGCTGGCACGCCTCGAGAATCTGCTGGCCCATCAGGTCGTTCGTCGTCATGACGCCGAGCGGCTTGGGGAGACCCTGAAGCCATTGCGCCAGCGAGCGTTGCTGCTGCTCCCAGACTTCCGGCCCGCCCGCGCCGGGGCCGGGCATCGGCATTTCGTAAACCGCGCAGTCGAACCCGCCGCGCTTGACGGTCTCGACAAATCCATCCCGCCGCGCGATCGACCAGAACTCGCCGGTGTACTCGCAGAACCCGAACGTCTGGAATCCGCGCTCGAGCAGATGTTCGGCCCCGAGTCGGCCGACGGAGCGATCGTTGGTGTGAACGAGCGGAACGTGCTCGTGCCGCAGTACGCCGACGACGTCGACGACCGGGATGCCGCGATGGACGATGATGTCGCTGGCCGGATCTTTCACCGCCGCGATGATTCCGTCGCCGCGCCACTGGCTGAGCCACTTGTCGAGGGATTTCTCGACGCCGAACGGTTTGAGGTAAACCGACCAGGGCTCGTGCTCCTGGATATAGCGGGCGACGCCGGTGAGCATCATGCGGCGCGGCGCGACGGCGGATTCGACGATGAGGGCAACGTGTCGCAGCGGCCCGTTGCGGCCGACGCTGCCGTTATCGCCGTTGCGGCCATTGCGTCCGCCGCCGCTGCGATCGTCCTTCCGGTTCCGCGCCATGGAAAGTGCACCCCCGCGTCGGACCCGTCAGGGGGCCGCCGCGAAAGCGAAAAAGATGTCTTGAATAACGCAAGGCAAATCCGTTTTCAGCTTAACTCTTCAGCGGTAGATTGCAAATGTCGGCAAAACCGTTGTCGACGGGAAATCGGAAAAGTCGGGCGGTGATGTGCGGCCGCCGGAGAAAGCGCCATGAAAAAACAACGACCCCGCCCAGCGGGATTCACGCTCGTCGAGCTGCTCGTGGTGATCGGGATCATCGCGATTCTGGTCGGCATCCTGCTGCCGACTCTGTCGCGCGCGCGCAAATCCGCGCAGACGGTTCAGTGCGCGTCCAACATGCGCCAGCTTTACACCATGACGCAGATGTACACGAACCTCTACAACGGCTACACGATGCCGTCGCGCGTCTGGAACGGTTCGTCGAAGGACAACATGTGGTGCGGCATCAACGTCATGGGGCCGCTCATGGGCGTGAAGCGCATCGGAAATAACGCCGCCTCGCAGCAGGAGACCATCGACCGCATCGCCAAGGTATTGCGCTGTCCGTCTTCCACACGCATCAAGGATGCGACGGCGATCTTCACGGTCGATTACACCTACAACACCAACCTCGGCGACGACCGCTCGATCAAATTCTACGGCGACGGCTCGGCCCGCCCAGTCGGCACGGATTTCCGCGTTGAGTACGAGCACTGGGCGAGGTTCAAGAAGCGCACGCAGGTTCCGGGCAACGTGCTGGTTGCCATCGATGCCACCAACGCGTTCAGTAACGATGACTATGAGCGATTCGGGTCGCTCGCCGATCTCACGACCGCCAGCGGCAGCCGTCCCTGGCCCCGTGCGGGGACGGCCCATCAGCAGGGCAAGGCGAACGCGCTGTTCCACGACGGCAGCGTCTACCTGCTCAAGGGTTTCGTCCCTAAGGGCGACCCCGCGCCGACAGTGTTCGATCCGAAGACGACCGATTTGGCAAACTGGATGATTCTCTCACCCGGCCATCTCGTTGTGACGTCCCCCCAACAAACCTACGCCGGCACCGCCGCGGGCAAACCGGAAAACGTCTGGTCGAAGGGTCGGCCCCTGCCGAGTTTCTAGGGCACGCGACGCGACGACGCGTCTGCGCGGGGGCGACGACACGGAAGTGGAAGAAGGGTTTCATTCAATGCGTCCGATCGTGAACATCGCGCTGGCGGGCATTGCCGGATACGGCGACGCCTATCTTGAAGCGCTCCTGCCCAAGCAGGAATCGATCGGCGCGCGCCTGGTCGGCGTGGTCGATCCGCTGCCGCAGCGCTGCAAGCGGATTGGCGATCTCGAACGTCTGAAAGTGCCGATTCACGCGACAATGCAGGCTCTTTTCGCGCAGTCGAGCGTCGACTTGATGCTCATCGTCACGCCGATTCACCTGCATGCGACGCAGACCTGCTTCGCATTGCAGCGCGGTGCCAACGTCCTCTGCGAAAAGCCGATCGCCGGCACCCTGCGCGACGCGCTGCGCATGGCCGAGACGCAGGCGACGTCGAAACAATTCGCCGCCATCGGATATCAGTGGTCTTTCAGTCAGGCGGTGCAATCGCTCAAGCGCGACATCATCGACGGCCTGTTCGGTCGGCCGATCCGAATGAAGTCGATCGCACTGCATCCGCGGCCGATGGCATATTTCCGGCGCAACGACTGGGCGGGCCGTCTTTATTCCGACGACGGCGGCGGCATCTTCGACAGCCCGGCCAACAACGCCACCGCCCACTTCCTGCACAACATGTTCTACTTGCTCGGCCGCACGCGCGAGACCAGCGCGGCGCCGGCCACGGTGCAGGCGGAGCTCTATCGCGCCAACGACATCGAGAATTTCGACACCGCGGCGATCCGCTGCGTCACCGAGTGCGGCACCGAGGTGCTGTTCTACACGTCGCACGCCGTCGCCGAGCGGCGCGGACCGCGATCGCGCTTCGAGTTTGAGCTGGGACACGTCGATTTCGACACCGGCGGCAGCGGCGAGTTCGTCGCGCGATTTAACGACGGCCGGGTGAAGTATTACGGCCATCCGAATTTCGATCGGCACGAGAAGATCTGGCAATCGATCGACGCGGTGCGCACGGGCAAGCTGGTGGCGTGCGGAATTGCCGCGGCCATGTCGCATGCGATCTGCGTCGCGGCGGCGCAGGAATCAGCCGGGGAAGTGAGCGAGTTCCCCTCGCGCCTGCGCCGCGTGGTCGGCTTCGACGGCGACGCGATGGTCTCGATCGACCGGCTCGGCGAACAGCTCATCGAATGCTACGAGCGCGAGATCATGCCGGCGGAGCACCCGGAGCTGGTGTGGTCGCGGCCGGGGAATATGATCGATCTCAAGCACCGCAACGGCGACGCGCGGCCGCAGTCGCAGCCGCAAGTGGCCGTCGCGGTTCATCCCGCCATCGCCGCCGCCGCCGCCGCAATCGCGCGGCCGTTGCCTTCGGCGAAATTGCTTTAAGTCGACGCATCGAACGGTTCATCACCCCGCCGCAACTGTAATCCATCCCCCGCCCGGAAATCGAAACCAGCCGCGGGAAGTGCAAAGCGCCGCGAGGGCGACTCGCCTCCAATACCTCTGCGTGGAGGATCGCTCGATTCGCCGTTACGCCCACATTACCCTTGCCGCATTTTCGAAAGAGCAAGGTGCAAGAACGTAATGTATTCGGCGCTGCATTGCTTAATAATTCTCACGGCAGAGTCGATTCCCGGGGGAGCAGTCGGAGGCGCAAACATGACCGCAGGCCAGGGCCGAACAGGCGTTCGTCATTCTTCTCGTCGTCAACTCGCGTGTCGCTCCAATGCGAAACTCGCGCTCGCCGCGCTGGCCGCGACGCTCGGCGGCGCGGGCGCGCAGCACGCGCACGCCGCCGACGGGATCTGGAACGGCGCCACCGCCGACGGCTTGTGGCAAACCGCCGGCAACTGGGATGCGGGGATCGTCCCCGGCAGCAACGGCGGCGCAGGCGCCACGAATACCGACACCGCCACCTTCTTCACCAATCCCACCCCGACCACGCCGGACACCTGGGCGCTCGTCGGCGTCGATGCGAACCGCAACATCCGCTCGCTCGACTTCGCCTCCACGACGCTCAGCTTTCGCATCGGCACCAACACCGTCAACGCCGGCAACACGCTCTATCTCAGCAACGGCGGCATCGCGCAGAACAGCGCGAACGCTGCCGGAATCAACGGCGACGTCTACGCGCCCATCCAGTTCACCGGCGCGACTTACACGTTCCTGAACAACAACTCCAACGCCGCCTCGCTGCGCTTTCAAGGCGACATCCTCGCCCGCCCGACCGGAACGACTGTGCTCACGCTCGACGGCTCGCACGGCAGCAGCTCCTCCTCGCAGGCCGAGATCAACGGCGCGCTGATCGACAGTCCGACCGGCGGCATCCTCAGCATCGTCAAGAACGGCATCGGCACGTGGGAGCTCAACACGCCCGGCGCGCGCCCGAGCACGTACAGCGGCGACACCATCATCAACGGCGGCACGCTGCGCTCGTCAACGACCAGCAACACCAACGGCGTCGGCGGCTTCTCGCCCAATTCGCACTACATCGTCAACGACGGCGCCGCCCTGCGCAACAGCGTCGCCGGCAACTCCGTCCGTCGCGTCACGCTCAACTTCGGCGGCTCGCTCCTCGCCTCGGCGACGACCGGCAGCACGATCAACATGACGAGCAACGTCGGCCCCAGCCTGCTGATGAACTTCGCCGCACCGACCAACCAGACGCTCGTCCGTGTGCGCATCCCGATCAACCTCACCGGCACCGTCGCGGACGAGGGCGGCATCACGCTCCTGAGCTCCACCGGCGTTTCCGGCACCCCAATCGTCGAAATCGGCGACACCGGCAGTGCCTTCAGCCTCGGCGCCGCCCGCCGCCCCTTCGACATCGGCAAGGGCGCCGATGCCAACGTCGATTACGACCTCCGCGTCCGCGGCCCGATTGCCGGCAGCGGCGGAATCGTCAAGAAAGGCGCCGGCACGCTGCGCTTCGACAACCTGAACAACCCGTTCACCGGCGAGGTCGAGATTCAGCAGGGCACGTTCATCCTCAACGAAAACAACAGCCTCACCGGCCTGCCCACGCTGATGGTCAACGGCGGCACGTTGCGTCTCAAGAGCAACCAGGTCCAGACGTTCGGCGCGGCCACGATCAAGAAGGGGAGCATCACCGGCGGGAACAACCTTACCGTCGTGCATGCCCCGTCCTACACGTTCGACGTCGCCGCGGGCGACACCGCGTCAGTTGACGTCGCCATCGCCGATGCGGGCGGCGCGTCACCCGTCGTGAAGAACGGCGCGGGCGTCGCAAACATCACGCTGGCGCCGAGTTACACCGGCGCCACCACGGTCAGCGCCGGCACGCTCGGTTTCGCCGCGAGCTTGACGTCCTCACCTTCGATCACCGTCACCGACGGGACGCTCGAGCTGCGCGCGTCCCAGACCGACATCAATCGCGTCATCAATACCGGTCCCGTCTCAATCACCGGCTCCGGGCGCATCGACATCACGCGACACAAGCTGATCACGACCACGTCCGCCGGCAACGCCGACATCAACGGCGTCTACAGCGGCATTCAGGGTGAGGTGCAACGCGCGTCCAACGGGGGCGCCTGGGACTCGCCGGGTCTGACCACTTCGCAGGGCGATGCCGCAACCGGTCTGACGACCATCGGCGTCGCCACCGGCGAGCAGATTCGCGGCCTCGGTCCCACCGACACCGATCTCTTCGCTGGTCAAACGATCAACGGGGGATCGACGATCGCGATGTACACGTACGCCGGCGACGCCAATCTCGACGGGTTTATCAGCGGCGACGATTACAGCACGATCGACTTCAACGTCGGCACCAGCGCCGACGGCTACTCCAACGGTGACTTCAACTACGACGGCATTGTCAGCGGCGACGATTATTCAACGATCGACTTCAACTACGCCGCGCAAGGCGCGCCGTTCCCGACCAGCGGGTCGGCCGGGGTGAGCGGTGTGACGGCGGTCCCCGAGCCCGCCGCTTGCGGACTGGCGGCCCTCGCCGCCGCCGTGCTGGCGCCGCGTCGTCGCCGGCGCATTGGGTGAGGGCATGGATTTCACAAGGCACATTGCCCTCCACGCCCCCGAATTGCCCTCGCTGCCGCATCCCAACGCCCTTTCGAAGGGTTCAGCAGGCGACGGGAATTCGAAATAACAAGCGGCAAGAATCAAACAGTTTCGGATGGCCCCGCTGCCGGGAGAGGTTAAGTTTTAGCGTTGGAGCGGATGTCCGGTTCGTCACATATCGCAAAGAGGAGAGGGCACATGTTCACCTGGGATTTGGGAAAAAGGGCTTTGTCGCTGGCAGCCATCGCGGCCGCGGCGGCGCTGATGCCGGCGTCGATCGGGCATGCCGCCGTCGTCGTCAACGACACCTGGCTTGACGGCACCGACAGCGACCCCGCTGCGCCGACGTATTCGGAGAACGGCGTCGACGCCGACGCCGACGGCAACATCGAATCCGTCTGGTTTCAGGGCGGCGTCGGCACGCTCGATCCGGTCGGCCTGGGTGGACCGCTGCGCGGGAACATGACCGCCGGCGGCACTACGTCCGCAACGTGGACGACTTATGCCACTCCCGAGGCCAGTCCGATCACGCTCGCGCAGGGCGACACGGTGCGCGTGACGTGGAAATTCGCGCTCACGAACGTCAACGCCGGCAACACGAGCCAGAACTTCCGCCTGGCGTTCGTCGACAGCCCTTCCGCGTCGCGCATCTCCGCCAACGGCACGCCCGGCAATGCCGCGTACACCGGCTACGCGATGTTCATGAACATGAGCCCGACGCTGGGCAACAGCAATCCGTTCCGCCTGATGGAACGCGACGGCACCACCGCGGCGTTGCTCAGCGCGAGCACGCCACCCTGGACGCCGCTTGCCAACGGCGCGACCACCGGCAACCACGGCTACGACAACGGCGTCGAGTACACCTACACGATGGATATCACGCGCAACGCGCTCGACGGTCTGGACATCGTCTCGACGATGAGCGGCGGCACGCTCGACAACGACGGCACCGCGCAGGTCGTCTTCACCGACGCAACGCCGAACGGCGGCAGCTTTACCTTCGACACGTTCGCCATCCGGCCGTCCGGTGCGACGACGACCGCGGAGTTGTTCGACACCAGCCTGTTCCAGGTCGAGCATATCGTGCCGGAGCCGTCGTCGCTGGCGCTGCTCGGATTCGGCGCGCTCGCGGCGCTGCGCCGGCGGCGGCAGACGCAAGCCTGAAAGGCTCATGGCGGCGGGATGATTTAGCACCACCGCGGCGGCGGCGCGCCGCCGCGGCAGGCGCGAGCGTTCGCCAATGAAATCCCACAAATGAAGCTGAAAATGAATCAACCCCTGGCGGTGGCCGTATCGGCGGCGTGCGCGGCACTTCTGCAATCCGCCGCGGCGCTGGGGGCGACGCTGCCGGCATTTCCAGGGGCGGAAGGGTTCGGCGCCAACGCGGTCGGCGGACGCGGCGGAGACGTCTACCACGTCACCACCCTCGCCGACGATCCCAATCACGTCATCCCCGGTTCGCTCTTTTACGGCCTGTACGAAAAAAACGTTCCGGGCAGCGGCACCGCGCCGGGCGTCGGACGCACGATCGTGTTCGACGTTGGCGGCACGATCAAGCTCGGCGCGGCGACGCTCGACCTCAAGAACATCAAGAACGTCACCATCGCCGGCCAGACGGCGCCGAGCCCCATCACGATCGTCGGCAACACCGTGCAGATCACCAGCAGCGGCGGCAAGGAGACCGGCAACATCATTCTCCAGCACGTCGCGATCCGCAAAGGACTCGCCAGCAGCGGCGATGCGCTTTCGGTCAAGGGCTCGGGCAACACGCACGACATCATGATCGATCACGTCTCGGCGTCGTGGAGCGAGGACGAGGTGATCTCGGTCGCCGGCGCAACCAATCATGCGACCAACGTGACGATCCAGAATTCGACCGCGAGCGAAGCGCTGACCAGCGGACACCAGTACGGCGCGCTCATTCGCAACAACCAGAACGCGAGCGTCAGCTACAACCACAACCTCTTTTCGAACAACGTCAGCCGCAACCCGCGGCCCGGCACGTATCTCGGCACGCAGCTCGAATTCGAGTTCCAGAACAACGTCATCTACAACTGGAAGGATCGCGCGGGTTACACCGGCGGGGCCAGCGAGACCGACACCGAAAACGTCAACATGAACTACGCCGGCAATTATCTCATTGCCGGCCCGTCGACAGTCGGCGGGCCCAGCGCGCCGGGCGATCCTGTGGTCACCGGCGCGAAGCGCAACACTGCGTTCACGAAGGACGCCAGCAACGACCCGCTCAACCTGCACGTCTATCAGTCCGGCAACAAGATCGACTGGGCCGCCGGTCCGACGCGCGACGGGCAGGACATCGGCTGGGCTGCGTTCGCGAATTGGAACGGCACCGTGTCGTCGGCGTTTCCGCTGGCGGACCAGAACGGGGCTGCCTTCGCGTATCCGACTGCGGCCGGCGTCGATTCGGCAGATGCGGCGTACGGGAAGATGATCGGTTCGGTCGGAATGTTCCCGTGGGCCCGCGTCCCGACCGATCAGCGACTGGTCAACGAAGTGCTCACCTACACCGGCGCATCCGCGCAAACGGCGCCCAATGCGGCCGAGTG
>JAXDMN010000013.1:0-4515 GCA_034666045.1 Phycisphaerales bacterium
AATGACGAAACCAGAAACCCGAATCAAATCCGAATGACGAATGACGAAGCGCCTCCTGCTTCGTGATTCGCACCTTCGTCATTGATTCGTCATTCTGGTTTTGGATTTCGTCATTATCCCATGCGTACCCTCGCCGACATCTGCATCCGTCGTCCCGTCTTCGCGAGCATGTTGATTCTCGCGCTGGTGGTCGTCGGGCTCGCCGCTTACACGGACCTGGGCGTCGACCGCCTGCCATCGGTTGACCTGCCGACCATCTCGGTGCGGACGACGCTTCCCGGCGCGTCGCCGGAAGAGGTGGAGACGGAGGTTTCCGAAAAAATCGAAGAGGTCGTCAACACGGTCGAGGGGATCGAGGAGCTGCGCTCGATCAGCGGCCAGGGCAGCTCGATCATCCTGGCGACGTTCAATCTGAACCGCGACGTCGACGTCGCCGCGCAGGACATCCGCGATCGCATCGCGACGGTCATTCGCGACCTGCCGGAAGACACCGATCCGCCCATCGTCAGCAAGTTTGATAACGACTCGCAGCCGGTCATTTCGCTGGCGTTATCCGGCAGCCGGACGGTGCGCGAGCTGACGGAGCTGGCGGACAAGGTCGCCAAGGTGCAGCTCGAGCGCTCGAGTGGCGTCGGGGAAGTGCAGATCACCGGCGGGCTGGAACGGACGATCAACGTCTGGGTCGATTCGCGCAAGCTCGCGGCCTACAACCTGCCGATCACGACCGTGCGCGACGCGATCGTGCAGCAGAACGCCGAGATCCCCGGCGGCAACGTCACCGGGCCGCTGCAGGAAAAGAACCTGCGCACGATGGGCCGGTTCACCAACGCGCGGCAGTTCGATGACATGGTCGTGGCGACGGTGAACGGCACGCCGATCCGCGTCAAGGACATCGGCCGCGCCGAGGACAGCACGCGCGAGCAGCGTTCGGTGTCGCGCTTGAATGGCCAACCGACCGTTTCGCTCGAAATCCGCCGACAGACCGGCGCCAACACGATCGAGGTCATCGAAGGGATCAAAGCCAAGCTCGCCAACGTTCGCTCGCAGATGCCGCCCGGCGTGAACGTCGAGGTGATCCGCGACCAGTCGTCGTACATCTACGCGGCCCAGCACGAGATCAACGTGCACCTGGTGCTGGGCTCGATCCTGGCGTGCCTGGTCGTGCTCGCGTTCATGCGCTCGTGGCGTTCGACGATCATCGCCGGCGTGGCGATCCCGGCTTCGGTCATCTCGACGTACGGGATGATGTGGGCGCTCGACTTCACGCTCAACAGCGTGACGATGCTGGCGCTGGTGCTGATGGTCGGCATCGTCATCGACGACGCGATCGTCGTGCTGGAAAACATCTTCCGCTTCCTCGAAGAAAAGAAACTCAGCCCGATGGAAGCCGCGCGGCAAGGCACGGCGGAGATCGCGCTGGCGGTGCTGGCGACGACGCTCTCGCTGGTCGTCATCTTCGTGCCCGTCTCGTTCATGAGCAGCATTTCCGGGCGGTTTTTATACCAGTTCGGCATCACCTCGGCGGTCGCGGTGATGGTCAGCCTCCTGGTGAGCTTCACGCTGACGCCGATGATGAGCGCGCGGCTGCTCAGCCGCGACGCGGGGAAGCACGAACACGACGGCGGGAATGACAAAGGGGCGAAGTCGCGCGGCGGCTTCTACGGTTGGCTCGACCGCGTGTACACCGCGATGTTGCACTTCGTCATGCGGCACCGCATCGGCGTGTCGGTCGCCGCGGTGCTGGTGATCCTGTCGTCGATCCCGATCTACCAGCGGGTGAAGCTCGAGTTCATCCCGAGCGACATCGACGAAGGGGAATTCGAGATCCGCTTCACTGGACCGGAAGGAACGAGCCTGGTCGCGACGGAAGAAGTCATGCGCGCGATCGAGGCGGAGCTGAAGGAGACGCGCGGCGTGCAGACGGTGCTGGCGCGCGCGGGCGGCGGGTTCATCGGGTCGGTCAACATGGGCGAGATCCACGTCGGCCTCACGCCGCACGAGCAACGTTACTTTTCGCTCGGGCGACTCTTTCGCGAGACGCTCCGGGGCTCGCCGCTGGACGCCTTTCGCGGAAACTTCAAGCAGAGCGATGTGAAGAACGAGATCCGCGCGCGGGTGCGCAAGTTCCGCGACGTGCGCGTCTCGGTGCGCGACTATCCGTCGTTCAACATCGGCGGCGGCAATTTTGAAGTGGACTTCGTCGTCAAGGGGCCGGAGCTCGAGCCGCTGGCACGCTACACTGAGGCGCTGCGCGTCCAGCAACGCGAGCTCGGCATCGTCGACGCCGACACCACGCTCAAGCTGAACAAACCGGAGCTGCGCGTCGACATCGACCGCGAGCGCGCGGCGGACCTGGGCGTCAGCTCGCGCGACATCGGGACGGCGCTGCGCCTGATGGTCGGCGGCGACACCGAGGTTTCGCGCTTCCGCGACCCGGCGACCAACGAAGACTACGACGTGCAACTGCGGCTCAGCGAGGCGGACCGCAGCGAGGCGACGGAAATCCCGCGGCTGTTTCTCCCGCGCGCAGGCGGCGGACTGGTCGAGCTGCAGAATATCGCGTCGCTGCGGACCGCCGAAAGCCCCAGCCGCATCGACCGCCTCGATCGCCAGCGCGCCGCCAACCTCCGCGCCGCCGTCGCGCCCGGGTACGCGCTGTCCGACCGCATGGAAGCGATCTACGCCGCCGCCGACAAGCTCAACATGCCGCCCGGCTACACCACTGCGTTCCTCGGGCGCGGCCGCGAGCTGGATCGCACGTTTACCGAGTTTCTGTGGGCGTTTTTGCTCTCGATCATTTTCATGTACATGATCCTCGCGTCGAACTACGAGAGCCTGGTCCACCCGTTGACGATTCTGCTGTCGTTGCCGCTGTCGATCCCGTTCGCGCTGCTCTCGCTGTGGGCGACCGGCGAGACGCTGAACCTCTATTCGGCCCTCGGCATCCTCGTGCTCTTTGGCGTGGTCAAGAAGAATTCGATCTTGCAGATCGACCACATGAACCACCTGCGGCAGGACATGGGCATGAGCCGCTACGATGCGATCATCCAGGGCAACCGCGACCGCCTGCGGCCGATTTTGATGACCACGCTCTGTCTCGTCGCCGCGATGCTGCCGCTGGCGCTGGGGACCGGGCCGGGCGCGGAAGAACGCCGCGCCGTGGCGGTGGTCGTGATCGGTGGCCAGTCACTTTCACTGCTGCTCACGCTGCTGGTCACGCCGGTGGCGTATTCGCTCTTTGACGACTTGCGCGCCCGATTTGCATCGCGCAAGCCGGCGGAGGAAACTGTGCCGATCGCCACGCCGGTCGTCGGCAAGTGATTCGCGCATCTTCACCCGCGCGTTTTTATCCGTGGAGGCTGCTCATGCCCTCCGAGATCAAGTTTGAAATCAACGGCAAAGCGACGGCCGTCTCGACCGAGACCGGGCGATCGCTGCTCGAAGTCATTCGCGAAGATTTAAAACTGACCGGCACGAAGTACGGCTGCGGCGAAGGGGCGTGCGGCGCGTGCACGGTGCTCGTCGACGGCAAGCCGACGTTTTCCTGCACGACGCCGGCCAGCGATGCTGCGGGCAAAAAGGTCGCGACGATCGAATCACTCGCCGACGGAGAGAAGCTGCATCCGGTGCAGCAGGTATTCTGCGATGCGCTCGCGTATCAGTGCGGCTACTGCACGCCGGGGATGATCATGGCGTCGGTTGCGCTTCTCGAAAAATCACCGAAGCCGAGCGATGAGGAGATTTCGAAAACGCTCAACGGGCATCTGTGCCGCTGCTGCGGGTACACGAACATTGTCGACGCCGTCCGTCGGGCATCGACGGAATTGAGCAGGAGATAACACGCGATGAAAGCGGAAAATCTCCTTATCAAACACGACGACGACGAGAACCAGGTTTTCGAACCGGTCGGCTACGACTTTGGTTTGTCGCGGCGGACGTTCGTGCAGGTGCTGGGCGCGGGATTGCTGATCGCAACGGCGGCGCCGGTAGCGCTCGGACAGGAACGGCCGCGCGGCGGCGGTGGTGGACGAGGCGGCGGTGGTGGTCGCGCGGTGCCGATCGACGCACGGCTGCACATCGGCAAGGACGGAACGATCACCGTCCTCTCCGGCAAAGTCGAAGGCGGCCAAGGCGCACGCGGGCAGATCACCCAGGCGGCCGCGGAAGAATTGGCCGTCCCGATCGACGCGATCAAGCTGATCCTCGCCGACACCGCGATGACGCCCGACGACGGCGGCACCTCCGGCAGCCGAACCACACCGTCGACCATCCCTGCCGTCCGGCAGGCGTGCGCCGCCGCACGAAAACTTCTGGCGGACTTCCGCAAGCGCGAAAACAAGCCGGACGCCACCTACGCCGATCTCGCCGCCGCGCCGGGCGTCGACCTGAAACAACCCGCGCCGCGCGACGTCGAGCTCATTTCGCCCGCCGATTGGAAAATCCTCGGCACCTCCGTGGCCCGCCCGAACGCGCGGGATCTCGTCACCGGCGCGCATCAGTATCCCTCCGACATCA
>JAXDMN010000014.1:0-20737 GCA_034666045.1 Phycisphaerales bacterium
GGAGGCACCGGACTTGCAACCTGATCCGTTGCGACTGCTAGGCAGCAGTCTTTTCGCTTGTCATCAACTACCTCGAAGGAGGCCAAAATGTTCCGTTTCCGCCATTTTGCCGCACCGGCCGTGCTTGGCGCCGCTTTGTTCGTCAGCGGCTGCACCCACGATCGTCACGAAGAAATTCCGCTCTCCGCCACCGAGATGCTCGAGGGCAAGGAGCAGGTCGTCTTCAACGCGCCATACGACGGCCGCGTCTACGTTTATGACGCGACGCGCAACGAGATGATCTACAACGGCGAGCTTCGCCGCGGTCAGACGATCAAGGTCGACACGAAGAAGGACAAGGTGCTTGTCGACAACCAGACTGCGGTCGAGAAGGACCTCTTGAACGATCACCGTTACAAGATCTTCTTCGACAAGGACGAGAACGCCGCCGCCGCACGCGAGAACGTGCCGTCGCAGACGACGATCGTCACCCCGCCGGGCGCGCGCACCAGCGTGACGACGGATCCGAACTCGCCGCGCACGACGATCACGACCGATCCGAACCGCTCGTCGGGGCAAACGACGGTTGAGACCACGCCGGGCACCGGCGGCACGCGCGTGACCACGCCGGACGCGACGATCACGACCGATCCGAACTCGCAGCGCACGACCGTTCAGCCGCGATAATGTTTCGGCGGTTTCCGTCCGCGCTCGAGTTGCAATTTGTGTCAATGAAACGACACCCGCGCTTGCGAGAGCGCGGGTGTTGTTGTCATTGGGCCGAGCGTTCCTATGCGTCTGGCTCGCCTTCGACGAGTCACGCAGATCCTTCGCAGTACCTCAGGATGACAAGGCGTGATATTGATTACGCGTTCACGTATCAGAAACCTGTGTCGCCGGCGTGCTGTATAGTGCATTGATGCATTTCCCCGCGCGCGGCTGTAAACCGGTTCAACTCGAACGATTGGAGCCTCGCACGCTCCTGGCCGGCTTGACCGCGCAGTACTTCGATTCCGTCGCTTTCACCGACCTCAAACTCACGCGCACCGACGCGACGGTCGACTTCACCTGGCCGGTCGCGCCCGATGCGTCGATGGGCGCGGATTTCTTTTCCGTTCGCTGGCGCGGGCAGGTGCAGCCGCAATATTCGCAGGAGTACACCTTCTACGTCAGCAGCGACGACGGCGCGCGGCTGTGGGTCGACGGGCGGCTGCTCGTCGACAACTGGGTGAACCAGTCGCCGACGGAAAAATCCGCGAAGCTCACGCTCGAAGCGGGAAAAAAATACGATATCCGCCTCGACTATTACGAATGGAACCTCGGCGCGCAGGCGAAGTTATCCTGGAGCAGCGCGAGCCAGGCGAAGCAGATCATCCCATCATCGCGACTCTTCACCAGCCCGCTCGGCGTCAGCGCGACGTACTTCGACAACCAGAATTTCACCGGCCCGACGACGGCGCGTACGGACAGCACAATCGACTTCACCTGGAACACCGGCTCGCCCGCCGCGGGAATCGGCGCGGATACGTTCTCGACGCGCTGGACCGGCTACATCCAGCCGCAGTACAGCCAGACGTACACGTTCTATCTCACCACCGACGCCGACGCGGTGGCGCGGCTGCGCATCGACGGGCAGCTCATCGTCGACACCGCCGGCGTGCAGGACGGCGGCGTGTTCAAGCTCGAGGCGAACAAGTTTTACGACATCGCGATCGAATACGCCGAGGGAACCGGCGCGGCGAACGTGAAGCTCGAGTGGAGCAGCCCGAGTTTGGCGCGGCAGGTGATTCCGAATGCGCGCCTCTTCAGCGCCGCGGAGACGGCCGTCCCGTCACGCCGCGCCGATTACACCAACTCCGTCGAAGACCGCGATCTCCCGGATCCCGGCATCATCTTCGCCGACGGCGCCTATTGGATGACGCACACGATGGGCGGACCCAACCAGGGTTGGCCGCTCTACAAATCGACCGACATGGTCTCGTGGACGTTCCAAACGCACCTGCTGACGCTGGCGAACAAGCCGGCGTTCATGACCGATGCCTTCTGGGCGCCGGAGATTCACAAGATCGGCGCGCAGTACGTCATGACCGGCACGTCGTGGAGTTCAACCTACGGCCGCCTCGTCATCGCGCTGGCGACGTCGCTGAACATCGCGGGGCCGTACACCGTGCAGCCGAATCCGATCGTCGCGGACGGCGTGAGCGTGCTAGACTCGCACCTGTTTCAGGACCACGACGGCCGCGTGTACTTCGTCTGGAAGCGCGACAGCAACGCCGGCACCGGCCAAAACGGCTCGATCCGCATCCGCGAGATGAACGCCGCCGGCACTGCGTTCCTCGCTGGCAGCGTCGAAACCGTCATCCTCGACAACGCCGTCGGCGGGTGGGAGAAAAATCTCGCCGAAGCGCCATGGATGATGCGCCGCGGCGGATTTTATTACCTCTTCTACAGCGGCGCGTTCATCGACACGACCTACTCCGTCGGCGTCGCGCGCAGCACCTCGCCGCTCGGACCGTTCACGCGCAACCCGGCGAATCCGATCCTCACGAACAACGCCGCATGGGGCGGGCCGGGGCACGGCAGCTTTGCGCTCGATCGCGATGGCGTCGTGTGGCACTTTTACCACGCGCGGCATCAGTCCGATCCGAACTACGGCCGCGTGCAGATGCTCGACCGCGTCGTCTGGACGGCCGACGGTTGGCCGAGCTTTGGAAATCTCGGCACGCCGACCAGCACGCAGCAGCCCGGCCCGCGCGTCGACGCCGCCAGCGGCGCGGGCGTGATCAACCTCCTCGGCGATAACGCCGCCGCCGATTTTTATACGATCGCCCGCCGCGCGACCGATTCGTCGATCGTCGACATCCTGCGCAACGGCCTGATCGTGCAGTCGATGCCGTTCACGGAAATTCAGTCGATCACCATCGACGGCCGCGGCGGGAATGACACGTTCATCATCGACAACTCGCTCGGCAGCGCGATCCCGGGCGCGGGCGTGACGCTCCTCGGCTCCGGCGGCACGAATACGCTCCGCGTCATCGGCTCGCCCGACGGCGACGACGTCGTTCATCACACCGCCGGCAAGATCACGCTCGGCGCCGGCGCGATCACGTACACCGGCGTGCAAAAACTCCGCGTGGAAACCGGCGCGTTCGCCTTCGACGGCAACATCTCCGGCGCAGCGGTCGAGGTCTACAATGCCGGCCTCACCTTTCACGCCACGCAAACGCTCGGCCAGTTCGATCTGCTCGGCAGCGCCGTCGCGACGCTCGCCGCCGGCGGCGCGCGCGTGCTGAAGACGACCGGCCTCGCCATCGCCGCCGGCGCGCGGCTCGATCTGACCGACAACGATCTCGTCATCGATTACACCGGCGCGACGAGCCCGCTCGGCGCGTCAGATGGATCACAATACAGCGGCGTCAGCGGCCTCATCGCAAGAGGCTCCAACGCCGGCACGTGGGACGGCGCGGGCGGCATCGGCACCAGCATGCCGGCGGCGGGGGTCGACTTCCTGACTACGCTCGGCGTCGGCGAAGCGGCACAAGTTCTTGATCTTTCCGCGGGCCAGACGGCGCTCTGGGAAGGAACGACCGTCGATGCCACCAGCGTGATCGTCAAATACACGTGGGGCGGCGACGCAAACCTGGACGGAATCGTCAACGGCGACGACTACAGCTCGATCGATTTTCACATCGCCGCGGCCGGGGCGGGCGGTTATCATAACGGCGATTTTAACTACGACGGAATCATTTCCGGCGACGACTACAGCTCGATCGACTTCATGATCGGCGCGCAGGGCGCACAGTTGTAGCAAGCGGCTTGTGCGGTGATTTCAGCAACGTGACGTTTGCGTACGAGTGGAGCGGGGAGATGGTGCGAATGCGTTTATCGAACGGAGGCCGACTCCGCCATCCGCGCCCGCGCCGCGCATGCGCCGCCGGCGCCGTCCGCGCCGCCGCCACCGCCGCGCTGCTGGAACGGCTCGAAACACGGCAGTTGATGTGCTTCATCCACGACGGCGTGAGCGACGGCATCGCGATGAAGACCGACGGCTTCGCGCCGATCCCCGCCGCCGCCGCCGCCGCTGACGCCGCCATCGCCGCCGCCGCCGCGGGTATGCCGGATCTCAACAGCCGCCCCGCCGCCCCCGCCGCGATCTACCTCGACTTCGATGGCGACTCTGCCACCAGCACCACCGCCTACAGCGACGACGCCGACGCAACCACCTTCACCCCCGCCGAAGCCGCCATCATCACCCGCGCGTGGGAAGAGATGTCGACGTACTTCGGCGTCTTCGACGTCAACATCACGACCACGCAGCCCGCCGCCGGCTTCCCCACCGCGTGGATTGCGATCGGGAACAACATCGCGGGCGGCTACAGCGAAGTCGGCCCGTTCCCCAACACCGGCAGCCGGGCGCACTCGTGGGCCTACAGCGGCTTCGCGCGCACGCGCGTCTCCGGCATCGCCCACGAGATCGGCCACAACTTCGGGCTCCAGCATCAGTCCGATTTCAACAACCTCGGCGTCAAGACCAGGGAGTACAGCGAGGGCTACGACCTGCTGCACGGCCCGATCATGGGCAGCGACGTGTCGCAGAACGTGCACAAGTGGTTCATCGGTCACAACAGCGTCTCGGCGACGACGCTTCAGGATGACCTCACGCTCATCGCGAACAAGATCAAGCCGTATCAACCGGTCGGCGGCGACGGATACCGCGTCGACGATTTCGCCGACACCATCGCCGCCGCGACCGCGCTGACGCTGACCGGCACGATGTTCAGCGGCGCCGGCGTGATCGAGCGCTCGCCCGACGTCGACTCCTTCAGTTTCACCGTCGGCTCCGCCGCCCGGCCGACGCAGATCACCGCGCAGCCGCACCTGAATTCCGCGGTCGACCTCAAGCTGATGCTGTACGCCGCCGACGGATCGCTCGTCGCCGCCGCCGATAGCGCTGCCAACGCGCAGGACATCGCGCTGACGCTCCAGCCCGGGCAGTACTACGTGTTGCTCTCGAGTCACGGCAACTACGGCGACGTCGGCATGTACGACGTCGCGATCAACGCGCTCCCGCCCGGCTGGATGCAGCAGGACGTCGGACCGATCGGCGCGTTCGGCGGCTCGGCCAGCTACGACGCAGCGAGCGGCACGTTCAACATCCGGGCGAATGTCGCGTTGGCCGGCTCGATCACGCCCGACTATTTTCGATACTACTTTCAGACTCTCAATGGCGACGGCTCGATCACCGCGCGCGTCAATTCGATCGTCACCGAGCAGGACAACGGCAGCGCCGGCATCATGGTGCGCGAGACGCTCGACACGAACTCGAAATACGCCTACCTGAAAGTCATGAAGGGCGGCGGCCTGCGCTACGACGTGCGCTCGGCGACCGGTTCGTTCGGCAATTTGACGATCGTCCCGGGCGTCGCTGCGCCGGTCTGGCTGCGGCTGACGCGCGCCGGGACGTCGCTGACCGCTTCACATTCGACCAATGGCGTCAACTGGACGGTCATCGACACGCGCACGCTCGCGATGAACAGCAGCGTCAGCGTAGGCATGGTGGTCGACTCCGCCTACGCCAACCGCGACGCGACCGCCGCGTTCAGCAACGTCGCGCTCACCGGCGTGCTGGGCCCGCAAACCCCGCCATACAACGCGCTGCCCGCGCCGACCAACGTCACAATCGCCCCGCAGCCAAGCGGCGCCGGCATGACTGCCACCTGGAACGACATCAGCGGCGAAACCGGCTATCTCATCGAGCGCTCCAGCGACGGCGTCACCTTCGCGACCGCCGGCACGGTCGGTGCGAACGTCACGAGCTTCAACGACAACAATCTCGCCGGCTCGATGCGCTACTTCTATCGCGTCAGCGCGCAAAGCGCGTCCGGCCGATCGGCGCCGTCCCCCGTCGTGCACGCCGTCAACCGCCCGAGCAGCGTGACGAACATAAAGGTCATGTCGATCACCACGCAGCAGGTCGTCGTCGACTGGCGCGACACCGACGGCGAGAACGGCTACCGCGTCGAGCGCTCCAGCGACAGCGGCGCAACCTGGTCATTCATGTCGACGCTCGCCGCTAACGTGCCGAGCTACACCGCGACCGGGCTGACGCAGGGCACGACCTACCAGTTCCGGGTGACGCCGCTCAGCAGCGTCGGCGACGGCCCTTCCGCGACGATCGCCGCCCAGTCGCGCCTCAGCGCCGTCACCGGCCTCGCGTTCACCAGCGTGCAGTCGAATCAGGTGCGCCTCGCCTGGACGGGCGGCGTCGCGTTCGCCACCGGTTATCGCGTCGAGCGCTCGGTGGACGGCACGAACTTCTCGACGCTCGCCAACGTCGCTGCCAACATCTCGAGCTATACCGACAACACCGTCACGCCGCTGAACAAATACTTCTATCGCGTCGCCGCCACCAACGCGTTGACCGAAAGCGTCACCGCCGCCAGCGCCAAGATCGCCACCCCGTCCGCGACGCCCCTGCCGACCGGATGGGCGACCACCGACATCGGCGCCACGCCCGGCGCATCCGGCTTCAGCGGCTCGATTGTCACGATGATCGGCTCGGGCGCGCTCGTCACCGGCCCCGGCGCCGACAAGTTCCACTACCTGTTCCAGCGCGCCACCGGCGACGGCGATTTCATCGCGCGCGTCGCGACGCACGAGGCCAACAGCGTCATCGGCGCCGGCATCATGCTCCGCACGTCGCTGAACGATACTTCCAACTACGTCCACCTCCGCGCCACCTCCGTCGGCATGGACATGCTTTTTCGCGGCGGGACGATCAGCTCTGCGCATATCAACGTCAACGCGCCGCTCTGGTTCAAGCTCTCGCGCAGCGGCGCAACCGTCACCGGCTACTATTCGACCGACGGCCTTTCGTGGACGCTCGTCGGCACGAGCACCAACGCGCTGGCCGCCACCGGCGCGGTCAACGTCGGGCTCCTCACCACGCCGCAGGACACGAACAGCCTCGTCAGAGCGACGTTCGACAACCTCGGCGGCACGCTGCTCAACCAACCGGACACGCTGCCGCCCCTTCAGCCGGCCTTCACGAGCATCTCGAACGACACCGGCTCGTCCGGCGTCGACCGCGT
The DNA here is from genome assembly GCA_034666045.1 of Phycisphaerales bacterium. Classification (GTDB taxonomy): domain Bacteria; phylum Planctomycetota; class Phycisphaerae; order Tepidisphaerales; family Tepidisphaeraceae; genus JAICTV01. Next base: position 7,071 of record JAXDMN010000014.1, read on the forward strand.
CACCGCGGACAACACGCTCGTGCTGAGCGGCAACGCCGAGCCCGCAAGCTGGGTGACCATCACGCGCACCGCCGTCGGCGTCGTCGGAACCGTGCAGGCGAATTACCTCGGCAACTTTTCATTCGATTACAGCGGCGTCGCGCTGGCGGACGGCGTGCACACGTTTACCGCGACGGCGCGCGACGCGTGGAACAATCTCAGCGCCACCTCAAACTCCTTCGCCGTCACCATCGACACCGCCGCCCCGACGCCGATCGGCTGGACGTTCAACGTCGCCACGCAGCGCGTCGAGATCCGCTATTCCGAATCGCTCAACACCTCCACCTTCGGCGGCGGCGACGTGGCGCTGCTGAACCTGACGACCAGCCAATCGCCCGGCACAACCGCGGCGACGTACGTGCCGGCGTCGAACACCGGGACCTACGGCACCGGCGCTGCGCTGGCGGACGGACACTGGCGCGTGACGCTCAACGCCGCCGCCGTCGCCGACCCCGCCGGCAACACGCTCGTCGGGCCGTACACCTACGAGTTTTATTACGCCGGCGGCACGAGCGGCGCCGATGCGTACCTGATTCGCACCGCGGCGGGCGGCGGCGCGTCGATCGAGGTCGTCAAAGGCGCACAAACGCATCTCGTCCCGCGCGCGGCGCTCCAGCAGATCTTCCTCGACCCGCAGGCGGGCACGGATTCACTCCACCTCGACTTCTCCGCCGGCGTCGACTGGATGCCGCCGCTGGGAATCGCCATCGGCGCGATCGAAAGCGCCCGCATCACCGGCGGCCCCGGCGCGCAGACCTTCTCCTTCGCCGGCAACGTGCTCTCAAGCGGTGCGTGGAACGTCGATTTCGCATCGGTGCAGTCGCTGGCGCTCGCGGCGGGCGGATTCTCACTCGCCTCCGACCTCGGCGGCCGCGCGCTCAGCGTCGAATCCGGCGCGGTCGTCGATGCGCACGCGACCCTGCGCGTCTCCACGCTCGCGATCACCGGAAATTCCCTGGTCAACCTGATCGACAACGACCTCGTCGTCCGCAACGGCTCCGTCGCCGACGTCGAGGCCCTCATCGTCAGCGGCGCGCTCACCTCCTCGCTCTTCAGCGACATCATCTCGACCACGCTCGGCATCGGCTCCGCCGACGATATCTTTTCTCTCGCCGCGGGCGAAACCGTCCTCTTCTCCGGCCAGACCGTCAGCGGCAACGACGTCCTCGTGAAGTACACCTACCAGGGCGACGCCAACCTCGACGGCTTCGTCTCGGGCGACGACTACTCCTCGATCGATTTCAACATCGGCATCGCCGGCGCGACCGGCTACCACAACGGCGATTTCAACCACGACGGCATCATCTCCGGCGACGACTATTCGTCGATCGACTTCAACTACACCGGGCAGGGCGCGCCCCTGTGATTTGAGCGAGGCGAAAGGACCACTCGAATGTGTTCTGCGGCCGGTATGCAGGGATGCTATCGCGATCGACGACGCCAACGCGCGATCCTTCGATCCGCCGTGGTGCTCGAGACGCTCGAACTGCGCCAGTTGATGTGCTTCGTGCACGACGGCGTCAGCGACGGCGTCGCGATGAAGACCGACGGCTTCGCGCCGATGCCCGCCGCATCTGCCAGCGGTGAAATTGCCGCCGCCGCTGCGCCCGGCATGCCGGATCTCAACAGTCGCCCCGCCGCCCCCGCCGCCATCTTCATCGACTTCGACGGCGACACCTACACGCGCACCACCGCCTACAGCGAAGACGCCGACGCAACCACCTTCAACCTCACCGAGGCCGCCAACATCATCGCCGCCTGGGACAAGCTGACCAGCTACTTCGCCATGTTCGACGTGAACGTGACAACGACGCAGCCGGCGGCGGGCGTGCCGACCGCGTGGATCGCCGTCGGGAACAACATCGTCGGTGGATACAGCTCGGTCGGCGTCTTCCCCAACACCTACCCGCAGTCCTTCAACCAGAGCAGCCACGCGCGCGACCGCGTCGTGGCCATCGCCCACGAACTCGGGCACAACTTCGGCCTCGATCACCAGGCCGACTGGGACCGCGCCGGCAACCTCGTCAAGGAATACAGCTACGGCGCCGACCTGCTGCACGGCGCGATCATGGGCCAGGACGGCGTCCAGAACGTCAACAAGTGGACGCTCGCGCACGACATGTACTCGGTGAGCGCCCTGCAGGACGACCTGGCCGTCATCGCGGGGAAGATCAAGCCGTACCAGCCGGCCGGCGGCGACGGCTACGCGCCGGACGATTTCGCCAACACGATCGCCACCACCTCCGCGCTCACGCTCAGCAGCGACGGCCTCACGCAGCAAGCACGCGGCGTCATCGAGCGCTACAACGACGTCGATGTCTTCTCGTTCACGATCACCTCGAGCACGATCCCGGCGAATATCTCGGCCCTCCCGCGCCATGGCTCCGGCGTCGACGTCGTGATGAGCCTCTACAAATCCGACGGCTCCCTGCTCGCCGTCAAGGATGAGCTGGCGGCGAACCACCAGGCGCTCAACCTCTCGCTCGCGCCCGGCACCTACTACGCGCTGCTCTCCAGCAAGGGCAACTACGGCGACCTCGGTCAATACGACATGACCGTGCAAACCTGGGCGAATGGCTGGGCGTCACACGACGTCGGCCCCGTTCCCCGCCCCGGCAGCGCCGCCTTTGACGCCGCCGCCGCTACCTATGCGCTCAGCAGCTACGGCACGATCGGCAGCCTCGCGGATGCGTTGCGCTACGTCTACAAGCCGCTTACCGGAAACGGGACCCTCATCGCGCGCGTCGATTCCATCAGCGGCAACGCGCCGCAGCCGCGCGCCGGCATCATGATCCGCGAAACGCTCGACCCCGGCTCGCGCTTCGTCATCGCCGGCACCGACAACAACTACGGCTTCGGCTACCGCCCGGAGGTTGGCTACGGCTTGACTGTCGGCGGCGATTCCACCGGCACCGCGGCGCCGGTCTGGCTCAAGCTTCAGCGCGTCGGGGAAATCATCACCGGTTACAAGTCCGCCGACGGCGTGAGCTGGACCGAGATGGGCAACCTCCGGACGACGATGGGCTCGACCGCCTACATCGGCCTCTTCCTCACCCCGCAGTCATCCAACCCGTACTGGAGCAGCTCCGCCGTCTTCAGCAACGTCAGCGTGACCGGCAACAGCGCGCCACACGCGCCGCCGACGTACAACACGCTGCCGATCCCGACGAATGTCGCCGTGGCGCCGCAGGCGACCGGCACCGGAATGCGCGTCACCTGGAACGACATCAGCGGCGAGACCGGATACCTCGTCGAGCGCGCGTCGGATGGTGTGAACTTCACCACCGCCGCCACGCTCGCCGCCGGCGTCACGAGTTTTAACGACGACAATCTCGCCGGCTCGTTCCGCTACTTCTATCGCGTCAGCGCGCTCGGCGCGTCGTCGCCGTCGTCGCGCTCGCAACCCTCCGCCGTCGCCAGCGCCATCAACCGCCCGAGCGCCGTCACGAATTTCCTCCCGACCGTGCCGAGCACCTCGCAGATCATCCTGAACTGGCGCGACACGAGCGGCGAAAACGGATATCGCCTGGAGCGCTCGACCGACGGCGGCGGAACGTGGTCGCTGCTCGCCAATCTCGCCGCCAACGTCCCGAGCTACACCGACAACGCCGTCGTGCAGGGCCAGACCTATCACTATCGGCTCACACCGCTCAGCGCCCTCGGCGACGGCGTCGCCGCGACCACGCTCGCGCAGACCCGCCTCAACGCGGTCACCAATCTCGCCTTCACGAAGATCGAAACGAACCGCATCGAGTTTTCCTGGACCGGCGGCGTCCCGCACGCGACCGGGTATCGCATCGAGCGCTCGAACACGCATTACGGCTACACGACCGTCGCCACCCTCCCGGCCAGCGCGAGCAGCTACGTCGACACGACCGCCACGCCGCTCACGCGACATTATTATCGCGTCGTCGCGATCAACAGTGTCGCCGAAGGGATGTGGGCGCGGCCGCTGATGGGCGCGACCCCGCCCACGACGCCGCTGCCGATCGGGTGGGGTAATCTCGACGTCGGGCCGGTCGTTTCGCCCGGCGCGTCCGGATTCGACGCCGCCGGCACCACCGCCACCGTCATCGGCGGCGGCCGCGTCATCGGCGTCGGCCTGGCCGGCACCGACCGGCACCAATTCCTCTTCAAGCGCACCACCGGCGACGGCGAGATCATCGTCTGCGTCGCCAGCCGCGAGACCTACAACAGCCCGCCGGACATCAACACCGAAATTCAGGCCGGCATCATGTTCCGCGACTCGCTCAGCGCCACCTCCAACTTCGCCTTCATGCGCTTCCGCGGCAACTACATCGGCTTCGATCATCGCGGCGACAACAGCGGCACGCAGAACACCGCCGTCAGCAGCGCCATCCGCTGGCTCAAGCTCACGCGCGTCGGCAACGTCTTCACCGGCTATTATTCCGCGGACGGCGTCGCCTGGACCAGCGTCGGATCGAAAACGATTCTCATGCCGTCCGGCGCGCCGTACGTCGGCATGGCCGTCGCGACCAACAGCGACAACTTTTTCACCCGCGCGCTCTTCGACAGCATCGGCGGCAGCGCGCTCAACAAACCGGACGTCACCGCCCCGGCCCGGCCAACCGTCACCACCTTCAGCAACGACACCGGCGCGTCCACGACCGACCGGATCACCAGCGACAACACGCTCATCATCAATGGCGCCGCCGAGCCGGCCGCGCTGGTGACCGTCAGCCGCAGCGGCGTCGGCGTCATCGGAACCACCCGCGCCGATTCCGCCGGCGCGTGGGCGTTCGATTACACCGCCGTCCCGCTCGGCGAAGGCACGCACACTTTCACCGCGACGGCGACCGACGCGTCAAACAACGTCAGCCCGGTGTCGCTTACGCAAAATGTGACGATCGATCTCACCGGGCCGCAGCTCGTCGCGTGGAATTACAACGGCGTTTTGAATCGCATCGAGTTGCAGTTCAGCGAGCCGATCGCGACGAGTTCCCTACAGAACGGCGATTTTGGGACGGCGAATCTTTCGGACGGGACGTCGCAATCGACAAACGCGATCGGCTATCTGTCGGCGACGAACACCGTCTACTTCCAGAGCGGCGCCAGCGTCCGCCCGGACGGCCATTACCGCGCCACGCTCGTCGCCGACGGCGTCACCGATGTTGCCGGCGCGGCATCCGCCGGACCGTTTTCGTTCGAGTTCTTCAGCAGCACCGGCACGGCGGCTGGCGACGTCTATAGCCTGCGGCTCAGCGCCGTCGGCGGCGCGTTCGAAGTCGTCCACAACGGGATCACCTATTCCGCGCCGATGGCCGCCCTGCGGCAGATTTACATCGATTCAGGCGCGGGCGAGGACGACGTGTCGCTCGATTTCTCGCGCGGCGACTGGCTTCCGCCGCTCGGATTCTCACTGCGTAACCAGGAAACCCTGCGCGTCACCGGCGCATCTTCTTCCGACGCCTACAACATCACGCCGACGGCCATCACGCACGCCGCGTGGACCACCAGCCTCACAAGCGTGACCAAAATCGCCGTCGCCAACGGCGCGTTCGCGCTCAGCAGCGATCTCGCGGGAAAGAATTTCGAAATCGGCGGCGCCGCAACCGTCGACGTGCGCGCCATGCAACGCCTCGGCACCCTCGACATCGCCGCCGGCGGCCGGATGGACATGAACGATCACGACCTGGTCGTCCGCGCCACCTCAATCGCGGCGATCGAGTCGCTTCTCGCCACGGGCCGGCTGTTCACCAGCGACGGCGACGCCAGCGGCGGCCTTACCACCCTCGGCGCCGCCACCGCTGCCGCCGTCTTCGACATCGCCGGCGCGCAGACCGCCACCTTCACCGGCCAAGCCGTTTCCGCGAGTGATACGATCGTGAAATACACCTACGCCGGTGACGCGAACCTCGACGGTTTCATTTCGGGCGACGATTACTCCTCGATCGACTTCAACATAGGCGTCGCCGGCGCGTCCGGCTGGTACAACGGCGATTTCAATCACGACGGAATCATCAGCGGCGACGATTACTCCGCCATCGACTTCAACCTCTCGGCGCAGGGTCCGCCGATGTAATTCCACTTCCGAAATCCCTTACTCCCAAAAAGCGGGCAGAACCACACCCGCCGCACGCCGTACCTTCTGGTATCGTTTTGTTCGCTGCTCCCCAGGAGAGCCATGCCCCCCCCCCGCCGCCGCAGCATACGTTCGCGCCCTCATTTGCGCCTCGAGTCGCTCGAGTCGCGCACGCTCCTCGCCGGCGTGCAACTGCTCAAGGACATCAATCCAAAGACGCTCTTCACCACCACGCCGAAGAATCTGACCGACGTCAACGGCACCCTCTTTTTCACCGCGCAGAGCAAGCTCTGGCGCAGCGACGGAACCGCCGCCGGAACCATTCGCGTCACCGATTCCGTCGCCGACGTTCAGCAGCTCACGAACTTCGGCGGCACGCTCTTCTTCGCCTCGGGCGGACGGCTGTGGAAGAGCGACGGCAGCGAAGCGGGCACCGTCCCCGTCTCCACCAGCTACCCCGGCCCGCGGAACCTTGTCGTTGCGGGCGGGCGAATGTTCTTCCGCGGCTCGGACGGCGGCGGCGACGAGCTCTGGTCCAGCGATGGCACCGCCGCCGGAACCGCCCGCATCAAAGACATTCGCCCGGGCGGCGCAGGATCCGACATCCGCGGGCTGATGAGCATCAACGGCCGCGTCTATTTCCGCGCCGATGACGGATCGTCCGGTCAGGAACTCTGGGCCAGCGACGGCACCGCCGCCGGCACGGTGCGCGTGAAGGACATCAACCCCGGCGTCGCCGATTCCGGCCCGAGCTTCCTCACCAACGTCAACGGCACGCTCTACTTCGCCGCCACCGACGGCGCGAGCGGGTTCGAGCCCTGGAAATCCGACGGCACCGACGCCGGCACCGTGCGCGTCCGCGACATCCGCGCCGGCAGCGGCGGCTCGACGCCCACCATGCTCCAGAACGTCAACGGCACGCTGATGTTCCTCGCCAACGACGGCCCGAGCGGATTTGAAATCTGGAAGAGCGACGGCACGCCCGCCGGCACGGTGCTCGTCAAAGACATCATCCCCGGCGCCGCCGGCGCGCAGATCAACAACCTCAGCGCCGCCGGCGGATTGCTCTACTTCAGCGCCAACGACGGCGCGAGCGGCTACGAGTTGTGGAAGAGCGACGGCACCGCCGCGGGGACCGTGCGCGTGAAAGATCTCGCCCCCGGCGCGACGTCATCGATGCCCACGATGATGACGCCCTTCGGCGAACGCATGTTCTTCATCGCCAACAACGGCGGCAGCGGCATGGAGCCGTGGATCTCGGACGGCACCGCCGCCGGCACCTTTCTCCTCCAGGACATCTGGCCCGGCCCGAACCATCCGAATATCGAATCGGCGGTCCGCGTCGGCAGCGATCGCGTCTTCTTCGCCGTCGTCGACGAAGTCTGGCTCACCGACGGCGCCAGCGCCGGCACGCGCACCGTTAAGCCGCCCACCGGCTTCACCCTGCACAGCTCCAACGCGCGCAACTTCACGAACGTCAACGGCGTCGGTTACTTCAGCGCCGACGACAGCGTGAACGGCGCAGAGTTGTGGCGTACCGACGGCACGCCGTCCGGCACGAGCATGCTGCTCGACATCACGCCCGGCGCCGGCGGCACCGACCTCCAGCAGTTTTTCAACGTCAACGGCACGCTCTTCTTCCTCGCGAACTCGCGCCTGTGGAAAAGCGACGGCACCGCCGCAGGCACCGTGATGGTGACGAACAATCCGCTCTCGTCGCCGAAGCTGATGCCGGTCGGCAACACGCTCTACTTCATCGCCGGCTCCCCCGCCGGCAGCGGCTTGTGGAAGAGCAACGGCACCGCCGCAGGCACGACGCTCGTCAAGGCGAACGTGAACGCCTGGCGGCCGGAGTCGCTCGTCGACGTCAACGGCACGCTCTTCTTCACCGCCGACGATGGCACGACCGGACAAGAGCTCTGGAAGTCCGACGGCACCGCCGCCGGCACGGCCCTCGTCAAAGACATCATCCCTGGCGTCACCTCCGGCGGGCCGTACCTGCTGACGAACGTCAACGGCACGCTCTTCTTCCGCGCCAACGACGGCGCAGCCGCGCACGGCTACGAGCTCTGGAAATCTGACGGCACCGCCACCGGCACCGTCATGGTCAAGGACATCGCCCCTGGCGCGGACGGCTCCATCATCCAATCGCTCCGCGCGATGAACGGCCTGCTCTATTTCACCGCCGACGACCGCACGCACGGCCAGGAAATCTGGCGCAGCGACGGCACCGACGCCGGGACCGTCCTCGTGAAAGATCTCCGCCCCGGCCCGCACGGCTCATCGCCCGGCAATATGACCGCGAGCAACGGCGTCCTCTATTTCCGCGCCGACGACGGCGTCAGCGGCGCCGAACTCTGGAAGACCGACGGCACCGACGCCGGCACCGTCCTCGTCAAGGACATCGTCCCCGGCCCCGCCGGATCGGTCCCCTCGCGGCTCGTCGCGGTGAACTCCGGCGTCGTCTTCGACATCGCCTCGAGCAACACGATCTGGCGCAGCGACAGCAGCGCCGCCGGCACGTTCAACCTCTACCCCTACCTGATGGAAGAAAATTTCGTCAGCATGGGCGATTGGGTGCTCACCTCCGCCTGGAGCGCCGGCGGCAGCGAGCCGGTGAAAGTTGACGCGACATCCACGACTCCGTCTGCGCCTGCCGCCGCCGCCGCAACCTCGCGCATCGCCCCCCCGCCCGCGGCCGACTCGATCTCATCATCATCCGCCCCCGCCGCCATCTACGACGGCACCTTCCAGGGCGACAAATCCAACACCATCACCGCCGGCATGTCGCGCATGCGCGTCGTCTACGGCGACATTTACTCTGGCTGGATGGACAGCTCAATCGCCGACGAATCCGCCGTCCGCCGCATCGCACGCGAAGCCTTCGACGCCGGCCAGACCATCGCGCTCAACGTCGAGCAGTGGCCCAACGACATCCGCGTCTCCAGCGAAAGCGTCGTCGGCTGGAGCGCGGAAAAGATGATGCAGATCATCGACTGGATCCACGACGAACGCCCCGGCGTGAAGGTCGGCTACGCCGGGCAGGTCACGCACGGCGCATACCTCCCGCCCGCGCGCGGCACGCCGTCCTACAACAGTTGGCACGCCTCGCACGAACGACTGCGACCGCTCATCGACAGGGTGGACATCCTTTTCCCCGGCGTCTATCCGCAGGATGAATCCGTCAACAACTGGCTCGCCTACGCCGAGGGGCATCTCGCCGAAGCGAAGCTCTACAACAAGCCGGTCACCGCGTTTCTTTTCATGAACTACGAGGGCGGCACGAACACCGTCGGCCGCCCCGTCGCGCCGGAGTTCTGGCGGATGCAGCTCGACGTCGCGCAGGAACAAGTTGGCTCCAGCGTCGTCTGGGGGCCGTGGACGGACGATGCGCCGTGGTACGAAATCACCCGCGACTTCATCGCCGCCCCGGATCCGCTGCTTCCCGCGACCGCGACGAATCTCGCCGCGACGGTGAACCAGACAACCTCGCGCATCACGCTGAACTGGCAGGACAAGTCGTACAACGAAACCGGCTTCCGCATCGAGCGCCGCGCCTCGGGCGGCGGCGGCGCGTTCGCCGAAATCGCATCGCTCGGCCGCAACGTCACGACCTGGACGGACGTCGCCGCCACGCCGGGCGTCGATTACCTCTATCGCATGATCGCCTTCAGCGTCGCCGGCGATGGCGCGCCAAGTAGCGAAGTAGCCGCGCGCATCCGCGTCGCGCCGACCACGCCGACTGCCGTGCAGGCCACGCCGATGTCCGGGACGCGCGTCCGCATCCAGTGGCAAAGCACCGACACCGACGTCGATAACTTCATCGTCGAGCGCTCGACCGCCGGCGGCGCCTTCGCCACGATCGCAACGCTGCCCGGCAGTCAGCTCAGCTACGACGACAACAATCTCTCGCCCGCCACGCGCTACGTCTATCGCGTTCGCGCCGTCAACGCGATCGGCCAATCGCCGCCCTCCGCGGAAGAAGCCGCGACCACGCTCAACGTCGTCGGCCTGCTGGCGCACTGGCGCTTCGACGACAATCCCAGCGACGTCGCGGGCAATCACAATGGCGCGCCCACCGGCAGCCCGACATGGACCCCCGGCACGCTCGGCGACGCGCTAACTTTCGACGGCGTGGACGATCGCGTCATCGTCGCCGACGCCGCCGACCTGCGCTTCGCCGCCGCCGACAACTTCACGCTCAGTGCCTGGGTCAATCTCGCCGCGCTGCCGAACCGCGCCAGCGCAATCCTCGCCAAGGCGCGCGGCTCAAGCGCGCCCTACGGCCTCGCCCTCGACGCAACGAACCACTGGCTCGCCACCGGCCCGTCGAACATCGTCGGCTCGACCGCGACGACCGGCTGGACGCACGTCGCCGTCGTGCAGGACGCCGCCGCGAACACACGAAAACTTTTCGTCAATGGCGTGGAAGTCGCCTCCGCCGCCGCGCAGGCCGGCGACGGCGCGGGCGCGCTCTGGATCGGCGCCGCGGAAACCGTCAGCGAATTCTTCGCCGGAAAAATCGACGACGTCCGCATCTACGATCGCGCGCTCGTCGCTGCGCACGTCGCCGCGCTGGCGAATCCACACGTCGCGCTCACCGGCACCGCCGCCGCTGACCTCTGGACCGTCCGCCTCGGCGCCGCCGGCGACGTCTACGAGTTCACCGGGCCCGGCGCATCGTTCACACGCCCCGTCGACGCCGTCGGCTCCATCGCCATCACCGCCGGCGATGGCGACGACCGCCTCTTCGCCAACTTCGACCGCGGCCAGGTCATCGCCCCCTACGGCTTCACCTTCGCCGGCGGCAATGGCATCGACGCCATCGAGATCATCGCCGCCAGCGCCGCCGACCCCTTCACCATCGACGCCGCCGCCATCCGACATGGTCTCGGCGCCGTCGATCACACCAGCGCGGAAACGATCGACCTCACCGGCGGCACGTACGACGTCACCGCCAACCTCGCCGGCGAAAGAGTCGGCGCGCGCAACGGCGCCACCGTCACGTTCGGCGCGTCACAGGACCTCGCCGACCTCACCATCGCCGCCAATGCCCGCGTCATCCTCGCCGCCGGCGACGCGAAGGTCCTCGCCGTCAACTCACTCGCGATCACGAACGGCGGCGCCCTCGACCTGAGCGACAACGACTTCATCCTCCGCGGCGGATCGACGAGCGCAATGTTCCCGCTCCTCGCCGCCGGCGTCGTCTTCAGCTCCGTCGCCCAGGACGGCTACACCATGCTCGGCCTCGCCCCCGCTTCCGCCGTCCTGCCCTTCGACGCCGGCACCACCGCCCTCTTCTCCGGCCAAACCGTCACCGCCGCCGACGTGCTCGTGAAATTCACCTACGGCGGCGACGCCAACCTCGACGGCATCGTCAGCGGCGACGACTACTCCTCGATCGATTTCCACATCGGCATCCCGGGCGCCAACGGCTGGTGGAACGGCGATTTCAACTACGACGGCATCATCAGCGGCGACGACTACTCGACGATCGACTTCATCTACCCCGGCCAGGGCCCGCCGCTGTAGTGCGCTGCGCATGATGTGGCACGGGCGCCCCGCCCGTGCATTCGCGGCGGCAGCCGCTCTTGCCGTTCATGAAGAGCCGCTGTCGCGGCGAGCTGCATGGGCGAGGCGCCCATGCCACGATTCGTTATCATGTGACCCCAATCCAACCGGAGACGCGTTATGCCGAAACGGATCGCCCTTCTCCTCGTGATGCCTCTCGTCCTCGCCGCCGCCCCTGCGCCCGCGACGAAACCATCAACCCCCGCGAAGCCCACCGAGCTCGCCATCGACGACGGCCTCCCCGCCGGCAAGAAAAGCATCGCCGGCAGCGGCCACGCCATCGTGCTCGACGCCCCCGCCGGCGGCGGCGGCGCATTGACCGCCGTCAAAATCTTCGGCTCGCGCTACGGCACCCAGCAGCCACCCGCGGAAGATTTCCACGTCTGGCTCTGCGACGCCGACGGCAAGCAGCTCAAGGAATTCAAATTCCCCTACAAACTTTTCCTCCGCGGCGACCCGCGCTGGGTCACCCTCAAACTCCCCGAATCCGCCAACCTGCCCGCCACCGGCAAATTCATCCTCTGCGTCGGCTTCAACCCCCAGCAAACCAAAGGCGTCTACGTCCACTACGACAAGAGCCCCGACGGCGACAACCGCACCGGCCTGCCGGGCCAGTTGAACGACGCCTTCGGCCAAGGTGACTGGATGATCCGCGCGATCGTCTCGCCCAAGTCTTTAAATCAAAATGAACCACAGATGAACACAGATGAACGCGGATAAGAAAACGATTTATCCGTGTGCATCTGTGTTCATCTGTGGTTCCACATTTTTCACCGCTTCATATTCGAAGAGTGCCCCGGGAAAATGTTCGCCTTCGGGTCCAGGTAATGCTTCGCGAAATTCACCGCGATGCACGCCTCGCCGAAGCCGGTGGCGATCAGCTTCAGCTTTCCCGGGAACGTGCAGATATCCCCCGCCGCGAAGATGCCCGGGCGGCTGGTTTGCATCATGCTGTCGACCTTGACCTGCCCGCCTTCGATCTCCAGGTTCCATTCCTTGATCGGGCCGAGTGAGCTGTCGAAGCCGATGTTCACCAGCACGTGATCGACGTCGAGCGTCTGCTCGGATTTGCTACGGTTGTCATAGATGACGGCCTGCTGGACGCGGCCATTGCCGGCGATCGATTTCAGCTCGTGGAACGTGCGGACGTCCGTCCGGCCCTGCCGCATTTTCTGCACGCTGTCTTCGTGGGCTCGGAATTGGTCGCGGCGATGAATGAGCGTGACCTTGTCCGCCACGGCCGACAACATGTTCGCCCAGTCGATCGCGCTGTCGCCCCCGCCGACGATCAGCACCCTTTGTTTGGCAAAGTCCTTTGGCGACTTCACGAAATAGTGCAGGCCGTGCCCGACATAGCGCTCGGCGTCCGGCAGCGGGAGCGTTTTCGGGACGAACGACCCGACGCCGGCGGCGATGAGGATCGAGCGGGCGCGGTGGCGGCCTTTTGAAGTCGCGACGGTGTAGGTGCGCGACGGTTCGTCGAACGTGAGCGTGGAAACTTGCTCGCCCAGGCAGACCGATGGGTTGTACTGCGTCGCCTGCTCGATGAGGTCGCGCGCGAGGTCCTTGGCCAGGACGCGCGGGAAGCCGGCGACGTCGTAGATGTATTTTTCCGGGTAGAGCGTGACGAGCTGTCCGCCAAGCGTCTCGAGCGAGTCGATGATCTTGACGGACATCTGCCGCAGGCCGGCGTAGAACGCGGCGAACAACCCGGTCGGGCCCCCGCCGATGATCGCGAGATCGACAGCGTCGTCAGACATCGCGCGGACATCTTACCGCAGAAGGCGAACGGTCATGCTGAGATGGTTTTTAAGAAGTCCTGCTGCGCCAAAACGAGCATTTTGTCATACTGAGGTACTCCGAAGCATCTGCGCTCCTCGTCGTCCAACGCAGATCCTTCGCGAGTACGCTCAGATGGGATGAAGCAGAAAGCCCGTTGCTTTTCCGGTAAACGAGGTTGCCGAGTGAACGGCAGAGCCCCAAACGGAAAGGAGCAACGGGCCATGAATACGAT
>JAXDMN010000015.1:0-4631 GCA_034666045.1 Phycisphaerales bacterium
GTCGGTCCGGCGGCGCGACAGACGATCGCGTGGGGCGCGGAGCTCGCGCAGCGATCGGGGAAGCCGGTCGTCTTCGTCGACGAGCGTCTCAGCAGCTTCGAAGCCGAGCAGGGCTTGATCGAGCGCAAGCGCGGCGGTGAAAAAATCACCCGCAAGCGGAAGAAGGAACAACTCGACGCCCTCGCCGCGGCTGGGTTTCTTCAGGCGTTTTTGGACGGCAAACTGCAAGCGCTCGATGTCTGACGTGTGCCGGGTTTTCAAGTGCGTGTCTGTCGCGCAGCACAAGACATCAGTTACAAACCCGCGCCACTGATCTATCTTTGCCCGCTCATGCGCCGATCACTTCATCTTGCGGTTTTGATCATCCCGCTCCTCAGCGCATCCGCTCAAGCGCAAACCACCGCGCCGGTCGCGATGCCATCAAGCACGTTCCCCGAGCGTCTCCAATCCCTCTTCGGCCTATTCGCGTTCACGTTTCTCGCCTTCCTCATCGGCCGGCTGCGCGGCGCGAGAAAGATCCCGTGGCGCGTGATCATCTGGGGGATCATTCTGATGTTCGCCTTCGCGGCGATCGTGTTGTTCGTGCCGAACGTGCTCTACGCGGTGCAGGCGGCCGTGCAGGCGCTGCTGAACTTCACGAAAGAGGGCGCGCGGATGGTGTTCGGCAACCTCGGCGACATCGTCGTCCCGGTGAACGATTCTCCCTTCCCGAATCCCACGCCAACCCGCGGCTACGCGCAGACCGGCGCGGTCTTTGCCTTCTTCGTGCTGCCGACGATCATCTTTTTCTCCGCGCTGACCGCGATTCTCTACCACAGCGGCATCATGCAGTACGTCGTGCAGGGGCTCGCGTGGATCATGGCTAAGACCACCGGCACGAGCGGCGCGGAGACCTTGTCGACCGCCGCCAACATTTTCGTCGGCCAGACCGAAGCGCCGCTCATGGTCCGCCCGTTCATCGCCACTTGCACGCGCTCGGAGCTGATGGTGATCATGGTCGGCGGCTTCGCGAACATCGCGTCCGGCGTGCTGGGGCTCTACACCGCGTGGCTGAGCCCCTTCATCGCCAACGTCGGCGGCCACCTCGCCGCCGCGTGTTTTATTTCCGCCCCGGCGACGCTCGTGGTGGGAAAACTCTTCATGCCCGAGTCGGAATTGCCGGACACCGCCGGCGGCGTGCAGTTCAAGGTGGAAAAACTCGACGCCAACCTCATCGACGCCGCCACGCGCGGCACCAGCGAAGGTCTCGCGCTCGCGCTCAACGTCGCCGCCATGTTGATTGCGTTCACCGCGCTGGTCGCGCTGGTCAACGCGATCATCGCCTGGACGACCACGCAGCTCGGCCTCACGCCAGCCGGCCAGCCAGTGACGCTCCAGGACATGCTCGGCTACATCATGTCCCCGCTGGCATGGCTGAGCGGCTGCGCGTGGCACGACTGCCGGGCGGTCGGGTCGCTGCTCGGCATCAAGACGGTGCTGAACGAGTTGATCGCGTATTCGGAAATGAAGGACCGTTTCGCCGCGAACCCGAACTTCATCTCGCCCCGGTCGGCGTTGATCGCGACTTACGCCCTGTGCGGCTTCGCGAATTTCGCGAGTGTAGGCATCCAGGTGGGCGGCATCAGCACGCTCGCTCCGAATCGACGACACGATCTATCGCGGATCGGTTTGCTCGCGATGGTGGGTGGCGCAATCGCGTCCTTCATGGGGGCATGCGTGGTGGGAGTGTTGATGTAGTAAGCGGAGGGAGGGTTTTGTGATTCGACTTCAGACGATCTATGCGTATATCTATTGATCATGCGAATCTTCATCCCCCTCGTTCTCGCGACGCTGCTCGTTTGTTCTCCCGGTTGCGACGACACGCCTGCTGAGCGCGAACAGAAGGTCGACAACGCCGCCGAGAAGACGGGCGACGCGCTGCAGAAGGCGGCGGAGAAGACGGGGGATGCGCTGAACAAGGCGGCGGACAGCACCGGCAAGGTGATCAACCAGGTCGCGGACGAGGCGTCGCGCGTGAAGGTCGACGTGAAGGTGGCGACGCGGCCGGCGGCGACGACGACGACGTCACCCT
Source organism: Phycisphaerales bacterium (assembly GCA_034666045.1). Classification (GTDB taxonomy): domain Bacteria; phylum Planctomycetota; class Phycisphaerae; order Tepidisphaerales; family Tepidisphaeraceae; genus JAICTV01. The sequence continues at coordinate 2,072 of JAXDMN010000015.1, forward strand.
AAGTTCGACTTCGTGCCGCCGGACTTTTTGAGAAGGCGGACGCCGTCGATCGTCATCGTTTTGTCGATGGCTTTGCACATGTCATAGATCGTCAGCGCGGCGACGGTGACGGCGGTCAATGCTTCCATCTCGACGCCGGTCTTTCCGGTGATGCGGGCGACGCTGGTGATGCGAATGCGCACCGGCGAATCGCGCTCATTCAGTGCCGGCAATTCAAAATCAACTTCGATGCTGTCGATCGGCAGCGGATGACACAGCGGGATCAACTCGCCGCAGCGCTTGGCGGCCATGATGCCCGCGATGCGGGCGGTGTTGAGAACCTCGCCCTTAGGCAGCTCGCCGGCGGTGATCGCGCACAGCGTCGCGGGTTGGATGGAAATGAATCCCTCGGCGACGGCCTCTCGCGCGGTGACCGGTTTGCCGCCGACGTCGACCATCTTCGCCTTGCCGGTGTCGTCCAGGTGTGTCAGCTTCGGTTGCGCCATGTTTACCGCCAGTTTTTCCGAAGCTCCACGATCTCCCTGCACGATGCCAGCAGCGGCTCGACCTCGGCGAGACTCATCATCGTCGCGGCGTCGCTCTTCGCGTTCTTCGGATCGGGATGACATTCGAGAAACAGCCCGTCCACGCCCGCGGCGACGGCGGCACGGGCGAGCATCGGGGAGAATTGCGGGTTGCCGCCGGATTGATTGCCCAGGCCCGCGGGCTGCTGCGTGCTGTGCGTGATGTCGAAGACGACCGGGAAGCCGAGCGATTTCATGATCGGCAGCGCGGTGAAATCGTTGACCAGCCGGTTGTAGCCGAAGAATGTGCCGCGCTCGGTGAGCAGGATTTTTTCGTTGCCGGTCGAGCGCACTTTCTCGATCGCGTTGGCCATCTCCTGCGGCGACATGAACTGGCCCTTCTTGATGTTGACGGTTCTGCCGGTTTGCCCGCAAGCGATGAGGAGATCCGTTTGTCGGGCGAGGAAGGCGGGGACCTGGAGGATGTCGACGACGTTCGCCGCGACGGCGGCCTGGCCGCTTTCGTGAATGTCGGTCAGCACCGGCACGCCGACGTCGCGCTTCACCCGATCGAGGATATTCAGCCCGTCGCCGATGCCGGGGCCGCGGAAGCTCGCGTTGCTCGAGCGATTCGCTTTGTCGAAGCTGGCTTTGAAGACGTAGGCGATGCCGAGCTTGTCGCAGACGGCTTTCACGTGCTTTGCGACCGTAAGACAGAGCTCGGCCGACTCGATCACGCAGGGCCCGGCGATCACGAACAACTGACCATCGGAAATGTTGAGCGGGGACATCAGCCCGGCACGATAAACGGCAGGCGCACGGGCAGCAAGTCGCACACGAGTGGCGTATGTCCGGCGGCTTCGCCGTCGATCTGCACGGGGATCGGTTCGGCGGCTTCGATGCGGACGTGCTTGCCCTTCGTATAGATCGTCCCCTCAGCGGTGAGGTGATCGCCGGATGCGGCGAGGAGGAACTGGCGGATCGCGTCCATCCGATTTGCGCAGGGCAGCACGCAGATGTCGAGCAGCCCGTCGTCCGGCGTCGCCAGCGGGAGGATCGGGAAGCCGGTGCCGTATTCCTTGATGTTGCCGACGAACGCGACGGCGGGGAGATTTTCGCACACGCGCTTGCCATCGACGGTGACGGTGAGCGGCGGATACTTGTAGAAGCCGAACGCCATCGCCGCGGGAAGCGCGTAGCTCGTCAGGTCGATCGGGCCGGAGCGGATGCGATCGAGCTCGTGAACGACCTTCGCGTCGAGCCCGACGCCGGCCATCAAGAGGAAGAGCTCATCGTTGGCGCGAGCGGCGTCGAGGAGAAGAATTTTTCCCGTTTTGATCGTGTCCGAGACGCGCGCGGGCAGTTCGCGGTCCTTCCACGCGGTGCCGAGGTGCCGGCCGAGCAGGTTGGCGGTGCCCATCGGGATGACGAGCAGCGGCGGCATGTCTCCGCCATACAGTTCGTGCAGTCGGCGCGCCACGCCGCGGACGGTGCCGTCACCGCCGATCGCGACGGCGGCCCGCGCGCCGGTGACGAGCTGATCGCGCGGGACGAGATCGCAGCGGTCGAAGATCAAGCGTGCGTCGAAGCCGTCGCGAACGAGCTTGGCGCCCACGCGCTCGGCGATCGATTTCCCCTGGCCGCGGCCGGCGATGGGGTTGGCGAAGATGAGAACCGTTTCGGCCACTCAGGTGTAATCTTAGCGTGAACTTCGATAGAACCTCTCAATGTATAACCGTGCAATAGGAGTCACGCGATGAATACGGGACAGTTGAAACTGACCACGCCGGGCGAGCGAGAGCTGGTCATGACGCGCACGTTCGATGCGCCGCGCAAGATGGTCTTCGACGCCTTCACCAAGCCCGAGCTGCTCAAGCGCTGGCTTCTCGGTCCGCCTGGCTGGTCGATGCCCGTCTGCGACGTCGACCTCCGGGTCGGCGGGGCGTACCGCTACGTCTGGCGGAAAGACAGTGACGGAACCGAGATGGGAATGGGCGGCGTCTACCGCGAAATCATCGCGCCGGAGCGGGTCGTCGCCACGGAGAAATTCGATCAGG
>JAXDMN010000016.1:0-2965 GCA_034666045.1 Phycisphaerales bacterium
ATGCCGCTGAATGCCTCCGGCGACGCGGCGGCGAAGAAATGGAAAATCTGCGTCCTCGGATCCGCCGACGCGAACGGCCCCGTCTGGGTCTCCACCCAACTCGCCGAAATCGAAGTCGCCCCCGCCATGCTCGGCGGCAAGATCGAAATGGCCGCCGGCGAACGCGGCAAACCCGTCCAGGTTCTCTGCAAGCTCGAGCAGAAAAAGAAATTCGACGGCAAGGCGAAGATCGAACTCCTCGGCCTTCCGCCCAACGCCACCGCGCCGCCGAAAGAAATCACCGCCGCCGACACCGAAGTCATTTTCGACGTCACCACCACTGACAAAACTCCGACCGGCCAACACAAATCCCTTTTCTGTGCCGTGACCATGACGCAGTCCAACGAACCGATTCAACAAACCATCGCCGGCGGCGGGGTGCTGCGCATCGACGCCCCCGCGCCGCCGAAACCATCCGCCACCCCCGTCGCCGCCGCAGCCCCCGATCCCAACGCCAAACCCGCTAAACCCATGTCGCGCCTCGAAAAACTCCGCCTCGAGCAATCGCAAGGGGCCAAGCAATGAGGAAGCTGCGGAAATCCGTCTTCCCACGTGGCACGGGCGCCTCGCCCGTGCGTTCCCGGCGGCCAGCCGCTGGCGCGGCGACCTGCATGGGCGCGGCGCTCATGCCACGTTTTGCCATCGCGGCGGCGCTCATCGTGCTGTTCAGCGGCGTGCGTGTCGCAACCGCCGCCGCCGCCCCCGCTGAGAGCGACAAACCCATCAGCTTCCGCAACGACGTCATGCCCATCTTCATGGTCGGCGGCTGCAACGCCGGCTCCTGTCACGGCTCCGCCCGCGGCCAGGACGGCTTCCACCTCTCGCTCTTCGGCTACGATCCCGCCGGCGATTTTGTCCGCATCACGCGCGAAATCCCCAATCGCCGGATCAACCTCGCCCGCCCGCACGAAAGCCTGCTCCTCTTAAAATCCACCGGCGCCGTCTCCCACACCGGCGGCGAAATATTTTCCACGGGCAGTGAGCACTACAACACCATCCTCCGCTGGATCGAAGCCGGCGCGCCGGACGATCGCAAAGATCTCCCCACGCCGACCGCCCTCACCGTCGAGCCGAAACAAATGGAACTCGACGCCGCCACCGGCGTGCAGCAGATGAAGGCGACCGCCACCTATTCCGACGGCACGCAGCGCGACGTCACGCGCCTCGCCCTTTTCCTCACCAGCAACGACAACTCCGCCGCCATCTCCAAGGCCGGCCTCGTCACCGCCAAAAACCGCGGCGAAGCGTTCGTCATGGCCCGCTTCGCCACCTTCACCGTCGGCTCGCACGCGATCGTCACCCCAAAAGGCCTCGCCTACGAATGGCCGAAAGTCCCCGAGAACAACTACATCGACGCCCTCGTCAACCAGAAGCTGCGCAAGCTGAAGATTCTCCCGTCCGATTTGTGCGACGACGCGACCTTCATCCGCCGCGTTTACCTCGACGTGCTCGGCCTTCTCCCGCCGCCGGAGAAAGTCGCATCGTTCACCGCTTCGGCCGAGCCAAAAAAACGCGAGCAGCTCGTCGATGAGTTACTGACTCGCAAAGAATTCGTCGAGATGTGGGTGATGCGCTGGGCCGAGCTGTTGAAGATCCGCTCGACCGACGACGCCAACGTCGTCAGCTACAAGGCGACGCTTCTCTACTACGACTGGCTCAAGGACCGCGTCGCGCGCAACGTCCCGATGAACGAAGTCGTCCGCGAGCTGCTCGCTTCCACCGGCGGCACGTTCAAAAATCCCGCGACGAATTATTACCAGGTCGAAACCGACGCGATGAAGGTCGCCGAGAACACCGCCCAGGTCTTCGCCGGCATGCGACTGCAATGCGCCCAGTGCCACAATCACCCGTTCGATCGCTGGACGATGGATGATTACTACGGCTGGACATCCTTCTTCAGCCAGGTCGGCCGCAAGCGCGGCGAAGATCCGCGCGAGACGGTTATCTTCAACAGCGGCGGCGGCGAAGTGCCCAACCCTGTCTCCAAAAAACCCGTCCCCCCAAAATTCCTCGGCGGCGATACGCCGGATCTGAAAGGCCGCGACCGCCGGCTCGTCCTCGCCGAGTGGATCTCGTCTGAAAACAACCCGTACTTCGCCCGCAACATGGCGAACCTGATCTGGGCCCATTTTCTGGGCGCCGGCATCATCGAACCGGTCGACGACGTGCGCGTGAGCAATCCGCCGTCCAATCCCGAGCTGCTCGACGAGCTGGCGCGGAAAATGGTCGAATACAAGTACGACTTCAAGCGTCTCGTCCGCGACATCTGCCTCTCGCGCACGTACCAACTATCGAGCGTCGTCAACGAAACCAACGCCGGCGACGACCGCAACTTCGCCCACGCCGGCGTCCGCCGGATCCGCGCGGAAGTGCTGCTCGACTGCATCTCGCAAGTCACCGAGCAAAGCGAAAAGTTCAAGGGCCTGCCGCTCGGCGCAAGAGCCGTCCACATCGCCGACGGCCGCACCGCCAACTATTTCCTCAAAACCTTCGGCCGCGCCACGCGCGAAACCGTCTGCTCCTGCGAAGTGAAGATGGAGCCGAACCTCTCGCAAGCCCTGCACCTGCTCAACGGCCGGACGGTGTCGGACAAGGTGCAAAACGGCGGGGTGGTCAAGCGCATGCTGAAGGAAAAGAAACCGCCCGAACAGATCATCGACGAGCTGTACGTCCGCTGCCTGTCGCGCAAGCCCACGCCCGACGAATCCGCGAAGCTTCTCCTGGCGGTGAAGGAAGCGGGAGCGGGCGCGGGCGCGGACAAGGAAGCGGTGCTGAACGACGTGTTCTGGGCGCTGCTGAACTCGAAGGAATTCATTTTCAATCACTGATGTTCATGCAAAAGCATCCGCGCAAATCTAACTCCCTCTCCCCGGTAAACCGGGGAGAGGGCAGGGGAGAGGGGCGAGCGGCGTCACACGTCGACGCC
>JAXDMN010000017.1:0-27565 GCA_034666045.1 Phycisphaerales bacterium
AAGATGCCCAAGCCACGAAAAGCAATGAAGAAAAGAAGATCAGATCTTCCGATTCACCTCGTGCTCATCGCGTTCGCCGCGTTGACGTTGCTGCCGTTCATTTTCGTGCTCAACAACTCCTTCCGCCGCACGCACGAGCAGTATCACAGCTTCTTCGGACTTCCGGACGCGATCACGAACGCGTGCCGCTTCACGTGGTATCGCGCGACCGGGCAGGAGGATCGCATCCAGCTCCGTGTCATGCCGGAGACCGAAGCGGGCAAGCCGCAAACCGTCCGCCAGGTCGACGTGCCGCTGACGAAAATGCCGTACGGAGCGGCGATGAAAAGTTGCTGGACGGAGCTGACGCGCGGCTACGTCTGGTCATGGCAGATTTTTCGGCCGTACATGCTGAATTCGCTGTTCGTGTCGCTCACCAGCGCCCTCGGCGTCGTCGTCATCGCGTCGATCAGCGCGTACGTCTTCTCGCGCTACCGTTTTCCGGGCCACCGCGCGCTTTTTCTGGTCATCCTCAGCTTCATGATGATCCCGGGGGTGCTCACGCTCGTGCCGTCATTCCTGTGGGTGAAAAAACTCGGGCTGATCAACAGCTACTGGGTGCTGATCCTCCCCTACGTCGCCGGCGGGCAAATCATCGCGATCTTTTTGATGAAAGGTTTTTTTGACGGCCTGCCGCAGGAGCTGTTCGAATCCGCCCGCCTCGACGGCGCGGGCCATTTCGCGCAGTACTGGCACATCGTCCTGCCGCTGAGCAAGCAGATCCTGGCGGTCGTCGTGATCGTGAACATCCTCGGCACGTGGAACAATTTTCTATGGCCGCAGGTCGCCAACAGCGACGCCAGCTACTCCGTCGTCTCCACGGGCCTGTACCTCATGGCGCACACGCAAACCAACGCCTTCGGCGACAAATCCACGATGTACGCCGCCTACGTCATCAGCGCGATCCCGCTGCTGATCCTGTTCGTCTACGCGACGAAACCGTTCATGACCGGCGTAACGAGCGGCGCGTTCAAAGCGTAATGCGTGCATGAGCACCACGCCCCAGCGCCGACGAAACTTCCTTTCCGCCGCGTTCGCGTCTCTCGCCGCATGCCTCTTCGCGAAAGAGACGAGCGCCTCGCCAACTGACGACAATGTCGTGAAGCGCCATATGCGCCGCGGCGATCCGCCGACCCAGCCGCTTGACACCATGCTTCTCTTCGAGCGCGGCGACGACAACAACGATCGCGCGATGACGCATGAAGTCCTCTCCCTCATCCACCAGGAGAAAGGCAAAAACTCCTACCCCTGGACGCTCTACACCAGCCTGGAAACCCACCACGAGAACGGCGACGCCTGCGTGCATTGCGCACGCCTGCACAAGTACGGTCCCGGATGGTCGAGCGGACTTCATTCCGAAGTCTTCAACCACGCCCGGGCCGTCGCGCTTGGCGTGAACATTGAGATGTCGAACGATTACACCGGCGGCGACGCGACGAACGTGATCGGCCTGAACATCCAGGCGGTCGGCGGACCGACGCCGATGCAGTACGCCATCCACATTCACGACAAGGACGCCGCGGGCGCGCATTTCGAAACCGGCATCGGTGTCACGGGCACGGGAAAAGTCGGCATCGATCTCGCCGGACATTACGAAACCGGCATCCACGCGCGCGGCAACAACATTCGCCTCGGCGACGGGGCGTGTATCGAGCTGGATGACAAGGGTGAAATCAAAATCCGCTATCGCGACGGGAAGATCGAATTCCTCAAGAACGAGAGGCGAATCCCCTTCCTCGACACCGCCGCCGCGGATCATGCGATCTGACATGCAGATCGCCCGCGCGCGCCGGGGTTTCTATCGATATTTCCAAAAACTCCCGCGGCTCGCGGGCCTGTCGCGAGAGAAAATGGCGCTTGCAGTGAAACGGACTTGATGTATTCTGATTGCTGGTCCGGGGGTCTCCCCGAAGTAGGTTCCCCCCCTCCTACTTCACCCCCCGGCCTTTTTTATTGACTGAATTCGGGTTCGTTAACGGGCGGACGCTCACGCAGGGCCATGGCCAGGCAGAAGCCGTCCAGACCGACCGACGCCGAGCTCGCCATCCTTAATGTGTTATGGAGACGAGCGGGCATTTCCATCCGCGAAATAAGCTTGGAACTTAAGAAATCCAAGCCCACCACCTACGCCACCACCCAGACGCTCGTCCGCATCATGGAAAAGAAGGGCCTCGTTCGCCGCGGCGAAGAGCGCTATCCCGCGCTCTACTACACGACGGCGACGGAAGCGGCGTCGAAGAAACACCTCATCCGCGATTTCGCCGACCGCGCGTTCGACGGCTCGGTGAAGCGGCTGATCGCCAGCGCGATCGTCTCGGCCGGCTCGGGAAACAAGAAAGCCGGCAGCCCGCAATGGGCCGAGGTGGCCAGGCTTGTCGAGCAGATGCCGGATTGACTGCCAACGCCGCGCGATTCCCAATCACTCCGCGCCTTGCCCGCCGTTAAAAACTCAACACAATTCGCAGCACAAGTCTTTTTTCGCACGCCCCGGCCGAGGAGCACGCGCATGCAGCTTCGTTTGAAGTCGTTCCCATACGTCGTTGTGATCCTGATCTTCTCGCTCACGATCGTCGCCCACGCGGCCAAGCCGACGGGCACCACGCGGCGCGGCTCGTCGACGACCAAGTTGAGCACCACGCGCGCCGTCCAGCAGTTCGCCACGAAAGAGACCGACCCCGCTTCGCCGCGCAAGAGCCAGCTCAAGTCGAAGAAGCCGGACGCGGAAATCGTGCGCATCGACGTCGACCATGACGGCGACCCGGACATCCTCGAGCAGTGGTGGAACAGCAAGCGCGCCCGCTGGATCGACGAGAACGACGACATGAAGCCGACCGACGCGCGCGGCGACATGACCATGGACGCCGTTCAGATCGATCGCGACGGCGACGGCTATTACGACGGGCCGGAAGACATCAACATCAAGTGGGCCGACGATGATCGCGACGGCCGGCCGGACCTCCAGCTTTTCGCGGCGAATCCGACCAGCGACGCGACGTCCGTTCGCTCCGGCACCGCACACTGGATGGTTTTCATCGACACCGATCACGACGGCGTGAACGGTTACATCGACTGGCAGGATTTCGAGTTCCGCCAGGCGAACTGGCGCGTCCCGCCGACGACCTCGCCGACCATCACGATCGCCCCGCCGAACTTTTCCCCGGACTACATGGGCAACGCCATCTTCCTGAAAGACCACCGCGCGCCCGGCTCGATCGCCAACCCGGAATTCAACTGGGAGAACCCGTTCGCCTTCTACGACTACGACAACGACGGCGTCACCGAGCTGACGATCCGCCTGCTCGAGACCCCCAAAGAATCCGGCCCGAAGGACAATCCGACCTTCACGTTCGAAGGCTTCGCCAACGAGGCGATGGGCGGCTGGGACCTCGATAACGATTCGCAGAAAGGCAACGAGTTCGACTTCGACATGTCGTTCCGGTTCTTTACCGACGTCGACGAAAAGACTGGCAAGGTCAAGCGCGGCGGGCGCATCGACTACCGGAAATACCGCGACCCGCACCCGAACATGAAGGCGCCGCAGTGGGTCATCGACGGAAAATATTTCCGCTTCGACAACTGGCGGAAGATCGATCACTTCGTCTACGTCACGCACGACAAGTGCTTCGACGAGATGTGGAACCCGAAGGAAGAGTTCGCGAGCTGCTGGCTGGTCTTCGACGAGGACGATGACGATCACCGCTGGGAGCGCGTCGAGTTTCAGTATCCGTCGACGCAGCCGTACAGCACCGCGCGTCACCACGGCCCGAACCGCGCGGGCGGCGGGTTCGGCGGACACGTGCAGGCGGACACGCTCGGCGACCGCGGCGAGTGGGACGACGACAACTCCGGCCACGGGCAGATCTACATCGGGCGATGGGACCGCAAGTTTCATCTGTACGGCGCCGAGAAAGGCGCGTGGACCGTCGACGAGCACGCGAAGTACTGGGGCAGCCGCCCGGCGCTGGGGAATTCATCCCCTACCACCGCCCCGGCCGTCGGCGAGCTCGTTCAATACGCCGACACGGACAAGAACGGCTTTCTCGACGAGATCACGTTCGACTACGACGGCGACAAGACGATCGACCTGAAGATTTCCCTGCTCGATTACAAGACGAAGCAGGACCCGCATCCGGACGTGCGCGACACGTACGATCCGGGCAAGCTGAAATGGAAAGGGATGAGTGAGCTGTTCACGAAGCGCGCGAATCTGTCGTTCCAGGAGTCGATGAAGATCTATCGGGCCGCGTGGAAGAAAGGTTTCACGAATCCGGAAATCGACGACTACTCCTTCGCCAGCTCGATCGGCGACCGCTACAACCAGGCGTACTGGTTGAATGAAAAGATCTTCCGCGCGATCGACAAGCACGTGAAAGACGACAAGTCGAAGCGCGACGAGCTGCGGCGCTTGCACTTCCTCGGTGATACGAACGGGATGGTCGCGTTTATCGAGTCGCTCGATTCGGTTCCCGTTTCAGCGACGTCAAAACCCGCGGGGAAATGAAAGTTGATCCGCCCTGCCGCTTGCCTCTTCGCGACCTTGTTTTGCGGGACCTGCGCCACCCTCGTCGTCGCGCAGGTCCCGGAGAACGAATTAAACACAATCTACGCGACGACCCGTGCCAATCCTTCTCTCAAATCGCGCGGTGAGATCGCGCAGCGCGTCGAAGCGGTCCTCCAGAAGCAGGGGAAATTCCTCGTCGCGCAGCTCCACCCGTGGGAGCGCGATCCGGGCGCGGCGCTGCTGACTGACGGAAAACCCAACGAAGCGGGAATTCGCCCAAACGCGCACGCCGCCTACGGGCTGGCGGTCCTTTACCGCACCACCGGTGATCAATCCGCCCGCGATCACGCCCTGAAAATCCTCCGCTTCGTGCTTCCGACGCACGCCGCGTGGAAGAACCAGTGGCAATCCGCCCTCTGGGCGACCAGCGCCGGCCAGGCGGCGTGGCTGCTGTGGGACGATCTTGATGCGCCACAAAAATGGCTCGCCGCCCGCATGATCTGCGACGAGGCCGATCGTTTCGTCGATGCGAAGCCGCCGTCGCAGGTCGAGCGCGACACCAAGGCAGAGGAGAACGCGTGGAACAGCCAGGTGCTCGCGCTGGCGTTCAACATGTTTCCGAAGCATCCCAATCACGCGCGCTGGCGCGACGCCGCCATCCGCTGGCAGATCTCATCCTTCGCGACATCGAATGATCTCGCGCGAGCCGACGTCATCGACGGCAAGCCGCTCAAGGAATGGCTCGCCGGCGTCGGGCCGAACCTGCACGATGACTTCACGCTAGAAAATCATGATCGCGTCCATCCCGATTACATGGCGTCGACGCGCACGCTGATCACGCAAAAGATTTTCTACGACTGGGCCGGCAATCTGCCGCCGGCGTCGCTGAATTTCAACGCGCGAAACATCTACGCGAACTTGAAGAAGCTCACGCTGCCGGACGGCGGGTTCATTTATCCGAACGCGCAGGACTGGCACCTCCATCGCAACGCCGACTGGTTCGACCTGCACGCGGCGATGGCGATTCTGTTCAACGATCCGCAGGCGGCGCGGCTGATGCGATTGTGCCTCGACACCACAGAGAAAATGCTCGCGCGCAGCGCGGACGGCGGCATTTATGCGGACGGGGAAACGATTTTCCCGTCCTCGCAGGCGATGCTTCTCGAGCTGTTCGCCGATGCGTATCTTTTGCTCCGCGCGAGCGGCGAAGGCCCGCCGCCGCTGGATGAAACGCAGCTCTGGAAGGAACTGGCCGGCGCGCATCGCTTCGACGCCGGGCGGTTCATCGTCGTTCGCAGCCAGAAATCCGTCGCGACGTTTTCCTACGGCCGGCAGGTAATGGGCATGGTCCTGCCGCTGCAGAAAGATCTACTTCTGAGTCCCAGCGATCGCGGCCTGATCGGCGTCGTCGACCTGAAAAAGGAATCGCCCGCGGTGCGGCAGTGGAACCTGATCGACGCGGTACATCAGTTCCTGGCCGTCTCCGGCGAGCTTCAGCGCGGCGACGGCGTGCTGTCGCAGCGGTTCGCCTTCGTCGCACTCCCGGACGGCCGGGCCGTCTACGCCGACATCATCAGCGCGATCGCCGCCGAGCCCGCGCCGCCGAAATTTCACGGCGGGACGATCGCGGTCCTGAACGACCGCGACTGGGTCCATCACGACGGATCCCGCGTCGTGCGCACGATCCGCGGCGAGACGCACTTCGCCGCCTCAAAGGAGGCGAACTTCCACGACGTCGAGCTGTCGTCGCCGTGGTACAACCTTGACGACGCGCTCGGCATCGTCTGCCTGAGCACGAGCGGGAAGCAGATTTATCACGAGCGCCCGACCACGCCGGCGCGCGGGCGGCGCGAGCAGCTTTTTCATCTCAACGACAGCTCGGCGCTGCCGGCGAAGTGTGTGCTGATTTTTTATCCCGCGCAGGACGCGACGCGCACGCGCGACGCCGCTGAACGCTGCCGCTTGATCGCCGGGCGCGATCCGCGAAAATTTTCCGTCGTCCTCGATGACGGCAAGCGTTTGGATTTCGACCTCAATGCTTTTAATGTCGAGACGCCATGAAAAAGTTTTTCGCCACTTTCGCACTGCTGTGCACGCTCGTCGTCGCCGCGCCGCGCGCAATAGCGGCGGATGAAAAATTCTTCCCGCTCGGGCTGTGGTACGAGGGCGGCGTCGGCGACGCGCGCGACAACGTCCTGCCGGCCGATCCCGCCTCCGCGGCCCCGATCTACCAGAAAAACTTCGCCGACATCGCCGCCCACGGCATCAACGTCATCGCCGTCCCGAATTCTCCGCCGGCGCACCACCGGATCGTCCTCGACACCGCGCAGAAGCATGGCCTGAAGGTGATCCTCGAGCTCGACCTCGACGGCGGCGAGCTCGGTCACATGATCCGCGGCGGAATCCCGCTCGATGAAAAAGTCGCGCGCGAGACGCTGGAGAAAAAGCTCGGCCCGATTAAGGACCACCCCGCGCTGTGGCGCGTGCAGCTCCTCGATGAGCCGACGGATTTCGAGAAGTTCGGGAAAGTCGCCGCGATCACGCGCGCGTTCGATCCGGAGTCGCATCCATTCTGCTGCCTGATCGGCAACATCGACGGCGCGGCGTTTCTGCTGCACAGCAAGTCGGACGTGATCGCGTTCGACGTCTACCCGTACGGCCCGCAGCATCGCCCGGGCGACCCAAACCCGCTGAAGCATTTCACGCCGTACGCGCAGCGCTTCGTCGACTGGGCCGAAGCCGCTGAACCGCGCGCGGACGCCTGGGCGGTCCTGCAATGCCACGAAATCACCGGCGGGCTGCGCTTCCCGACCGAGGCGGAGGTCCGCGCGATGACCTACACGTCGCTCGCCGCCGGCAACCGCGGCATCTTCTGGTTTCTCTACCAGACCGAGCGCGTCGGCAAGGAGCAGATCATGTCCGGCCTGGTCGACCGCGATTTCAAACCGCGCCCGTTATGGAACACGCTGCCCGCGCTGATCGAGGAGATCAAACCGCTCACGCCGACGCTGTCGCGCCTCCGCCCGGACCGCGCCGCGAAATTTGAAGTGAAGAACGGCGTCGGCTACGGCCTGCGCGACGCGGACGCCGCCGACGGAACGCTCTACCTCTTCGTCATCAACCCGGACACGCTCAAGGAGCGCATTGCGCACATCACCGCGCCGCTGCGCAACGGCGTGATCACGCCACTGCCCGGCGAACAACCGCTCGACCTCCGCGGCATCGCCGGCACGATTGAATGGGACATCACCCTTCCGCCGGGCGGCGGGAAGCTGTTCAAGGTCCAATAACTTCCCGCCCCCGCAAACCCGCCCGCCGCGCCCACAAAAACAAGCAAAACCCGCCGGAAATCTGCCCGTTTGCATCAACTAACTTCACCGGCCCCATCGGTGTCCTCCTTTTCGGAGGATCACTTATGCTGCTGCGTAACCTCAAAACAATCGCCAAATCAGCCTGCATCGCCGCTGCCATCGCGGCCCTGCCCGAAACGACCGCACTCGCCGCCGATCATCGCGGCGACGACCGCGGCGATCGCTACCGGCGCGATGATAACCGCGCCCGCCCCCGCCCGAGCATCGGCATCAGTTTCGGCGGCGGCGGCATCGTCGAACGCGCGCCGGAGCCGGTCGCGGTCGAAGAGCGCGTGTGGGTCGAGCCGGTCTATCGCACCGTGAGCGAGCGCACATGGGCGCCGCCGGTGTACCGAACGGTCACCGACCGCGTCTGGGTCGAACCGGTCGTGCGCACGATTCCCGATCGTAAGTGGGTGCCGGATCAGTATGAGTGGCGCGACGTCGTTTACCGCGATCACTACGGCCGGCGCTGCGTGCGACAGGAACACGTGCTCGTCGAGCGCGCCCACTTCGTCGATTGCCCGCGCACCGTCGAGATCGCGCCCGGGCGATGGGACACCTGCACGCGGCAGGAGCTCGTCTGCGAAGGCCGCTGGGAAACCTGCGACCGCCAGGAGCTCGTCTCCGCCGGCTACTGGACGACGCGCACGGTCATCGTCGAGCATGCGCGGCCGACGCGATATGAATCGTCCCACGCGCGGATCGACCTGCGCTTCCCGATCGGCCGCTGAGTTTTCGCTTCCATTTTCTTTTGCAACGACGAACTGGTCCGCACGTCGGACCCAACGGAGATTCCCTATGCGCCTCATCAGCACCATCGCATTGATCATGCTGGCCGCGAGCTTGAGCGGTTGCATCAGTTACCACCGTCACGAACGCGAGGAGCGCGTCGTCGAGCATCGCAGCGGCTCCTATCGCGTCGAACGCGCGCACGATCATGGCGGATACGATCGCCGCCCCTACCGCGGCGGACGCCACGACCGATACCGGCATTGATGTACCCGCGCGTCGCGGCAACGCAGTCTGCGGCGTGCGGTAGCACCAGTTGATGCTTTCCGCCGCCCAAGTTCGCGAATTCGACCGCAACGGCTGCCTGATCGGCGGGAAAGTCATCAGCGACGCCGACGCCGATGAGCTCAACCGCGAGCTCGATCGCGTCATCGCCACGCATCAATCGAACGGCTTCGCCGCCGACGAGCCGCGCAAGCCGGTGATGATCAGCAAGTGGGGCGATTCGCCCGAGTCGATCATCTGGCAGATCGTCAACATCTGGGAAGCTTCGACTGCGTTCGAGCGGCTGCTCTATCTGCCGCCGGTCGTGGAAGGCATCAGCCAGCTCGCGCACCACGGCGACATTCAGATTTGGCACGACCAGATCCAATACAAGCCGCCGCACCACGGGGGAGTGAACAACTGGCACCAGGACGCGCCGTACTGGCCCGTGCTCAAACCCGAGACGCCGGTGACGGCGTGGATCGCGCTCGACGACGTCGACGAAAGCAACGGCTGCATGTGGATGGTCCCCGGCTCGCACAAGTGGGGCAACCACATCAAGCGCCTCGAAGCGAACGCAAAAGAAAACTTTTTCGACATCGGCAAGGATTTTTCGCCGCCCGCCGGCGCGGAGATCGACACCGTCAACGTCACCGCCTGGCCGGTGCGCCGCGGCGAAGTTTCATTTCATCATTCGATGACCTGGCACGGCTCGCACGAGAACCGCTCGAAAGGCCCGCGCCGCGCGATCGCGCTGCACTTCATGACCGGCGACGCCCGCTTCGTCGCGTCGGGACAGCACCCGATGAAAAAGTTCATCACGCTCGAAGACGACGCGCCGATGCGCGACGCGGGCGAGCATTTCCCTCATGTCGTCCGCGGCGGAAAAGCCGTCGAAACGCCTGTACATCTCCGATGATGCGACTTTCAATCCTGATCACGCTGTTCGTCGGCCTCCTCGCGGGCGCCGCGCGCGCGACCGATGATGCCAGCCAGTTCGAAGTCAGCTACTGGCTCGGCCCGCCCGAGAAATTTACGACGCTCGAGCGCTACCGGGAGATTAAAGACGCCGGGTTCACCATTGCGTTTCCGCCGCTGCATACGCCGTCGGTGGAGCTGAATCGAAAGATTCTCGACCTCTGCCAACAGACGGGCCTGAAGGCGATGATTTTCGATGCGCGAATGGTGACGTCGCTCGACGCGCCGGACGCGCGGGCGAAGCTGGCGGGAATCGTCAAAGACTACGGCGACCATCCGGCGCTCTATGGCTATTTCATCGTCGATGAACCCAGCGCCGACGCATTCACGAAACTCGCCGAGGTGGTGGCGTATCTGAAAGAAATAGACGCAAAACACGCCGGCTACATCAACCTCTTCCCCTCCTATGCCGCCCCGGGGCAGCAGCTCGGCGCTGCGACGTTCGAAGAGTACGTCACTCGCTATGTCGAAACCGTCCGCCCGCGCGTGATCAGTTACGACCACTATCCGTTCGTCGTCGGCTCCGACCGCGCGGACTACGCGCAGAACCTCGCCATCGTCCGCAACGCGTCGCTGCGCGCGAAGATCCCCTTCTGGCAGATCGCGCAGATCGTGCAGCACCTCGACTACCGCCACCTCACCGCCGGCGAGCTGCGCTTCCAGGCGATGCAAACACTCGCCTTCGGCGGCAAGGGATTGCTCTGGTACACGTACTGGTACCCCGGCGAGCCGAACGCAACGATCAAGCATGCGATGATCAACTACGACGGCTCGCACGACCCGCATTACGAGATGATCAAATCGATCAACGCCGACGCGAAAGCGATCGGCGCGGAATTGCTGCGCGCCGAATCGTGGGCGGCGTATCACCTCGGCGACGGCGCGGAGTTTCAGTTGCCGCCGGAGGTGAAAAGTCCGGTGCAGATCGAAACGAACGGCCGGCTGACGGTCGGCGTCTTCCATCACGCGGATGGCCGCAAGCTTGCGCTGGTGGCGAACCGCGATCATCACCAGCCTGCGATCGTGAGCGCGCGCGGCATCGACGCGACGTTCGATCCGGCCGTGAGGCAATGGACGCCGGCAACGTCGCCGCTCGCGGTCGATCTTGCGCCCGGCGCGGCCGTGCTGTTTCGTTGTTCAAGTCCGTGACCGAAGGAGGATTGCACATGCTTCGTTCGATCGTGATCGCACTGTGTCTCTGCGCGCCCGTTGTGTCGGCGCGTGCCGCGGATGTAAAGAGCGTTTACAACCCCGAAGAGTTCACCATCAGCTACTGGAACGGCCCGCCGCCGCATTTTTCGACGCCGGAGCGGTACAAGGAGATCAAGGATGCGAATTTCACGCTCGCGTTTCCGCCGTGCTGGGGCGTGACGGTCGCCGACAACCGCAAGATGCTCGACTTCTGCCAGCACGCCGGCCTGAAGGCGATCATCCACGACAGCCGGATTCCCTACGCGATCGGCGGCTCGACCGATGCGAAAGCGAAGATCGACGCGATCGTCGCCGATTACGCCGACCATCCCGCGCTGCTCGGCTATTCGATCGTCGACGAGCCGGGCGCCGGCGCGTTCGACGGGCTGGCGGAAGTCGTCGCGTACTTGAAAGAGAAGGACCCGAAGCATCCCGGCTTCATCAATCTCCTGCCGACGTACGCGCGAGACTTCCCGGGCGCGCTGGGGACCAAGACCTACGAAGAGCACGTCCGCCAGTACGCGGACAAGGTTAAGCCGTTCGTCATCAGCTATGACCATTACCACTTCACCAACGAAGGCGATCGGTCTGACTTTTTCGAGAACCTCGATACGGTCCGCAAGATCGCCCTGGAGAAGAAGATCCCCTTCTGGAACATCGTCCTCGTCACGCAGCACATGGGCTACCGTCACCTGACCGAGCCGGAGCTGCGCTTCGAGGCGATGCAGACGCTCGCGTTCGGCGCGCGCGGGTTGCTCTGGTTCACCTACTGGGACCCGACCGGCCCGCCGAATCCCGGCAACTGGTCGCATGCGATGATCAACCTGGACGGCAGCCGCGATCCGCACTACGACATGGTCAAGGCGATCAACGCCGACGCCAAAGCGATCGGCGACGTGCTCGGGCAATGCCAGTCGACGAATGTCTTCCACCACGGCGAAGGCGGCACGATCAAGATGCTTAATTCGCCGATCGTGCCGAAGAAAGGGAGGCTGACCGTCGGCGTGTTCAAACACCGCGACGGCAAAACGCTCGCGCTGATCGCGAATCGCGACTACAAGCAGCCGATCAAGACATCGGCGATCGTGCAACCCGCGAATGCGGCGGTGGAAGTCTTCGATCCGGTGAAAAAGACCTGGTCGCCCGTGCAGCATGACGCGCAAGGCGGCGTTCCGATCACGCTGCCCGCGGGCGGTGGGATGCTGCTGCGATGGTGAATACGAATTTACTCCCTCTTCCCGGTACGCCGGGGAGAGGGCAGGGGAGAGGGGCGAGCGACAATCCAAGTAGACGCCGCGCTCGACTCGCCGAACGACGTTGTCCGGCGAATCGAACGCGGGGCTGACTCCACGCGCCCCTCGCCCCTCTCCCCAACCCTCTCCCCGGGGTACCGGGTAGAGGGAGTAAGCGCATGGTCCCAATCGCCCCGCGGCGGGCATTTCTGATACGATGCCGGGCCGGTTTGCGGGGTGAATGAATGACGTCTGTCCGCGCGATAACTTTCGTCCTGCTGGGCATCGTCGTCGCCGCCGGATGCGAACGGCGCAAGCCCGCGGCGCCCACGACGGCCCCCGCGACGCAAGCGTCGACCAAGCCCACCACCAAACCCAAAGAGCTCACCTACGTCGACATCATCCGCGCCGCCTACCCGAAGGTGCCGGCGACGCAGCCGCTTGGGGTGCCGGTCGATCTACAGGACGCGGGAAAATTCATCCTCGACGTCCCGGTCTACCTCTGCCCGCGCGGCGATCTCTGGATCACCCGTGCGGACGCGCCCGCGACGGATCCGGTCGTCTGGCGCGCCAGCGAGGACCAGATTCATCTGCTCCGCGAGCCGGTCGTCTTCGCGCTCTGGGCCAGCGATGACGACGGCAAATGGTTCCCGCGCCCCGTCGTGCGTAGCAGCGGCGGCGCGTTCGAGTGGATCGACCGCGAGGGGCGACGCCCCACCACCGCCGGCCGTGCGTATCGCTGGGACGCGGCGATGATCCTGAACAACGGCGTCGCCGTCCCGACCGACCGCGGCGTCTCGGTCTTCACGTTCGTGCCGGAGTACAAAGAGGATTATCACGCGCTCCCCGCCGCGCCGGGCGCGAATCCGCCGCAGATCGTGCTTGATTCGCTCGGCTTCATCGCGTGGTCGCCGTGGGATGGCATCAAGCCGGGCGGCCAGGGCATCACGCGCTACGCGGACGGCAAATGGACCGACATCCCGCCGAGCGACCAGTGGCCGGAGAAAATCCTCCACCTCGTGCCGCTGCTCGACGGCAGCGTGCTTCAGCTCATCCGCGAAACTGAAAAAGGCCCGATCAAGCTCGCGATGTCGGTCATGCAGACGATCGAGATTGACGAGAAAATCATCGCCGCGCTCGTCGAGCAGCTCAGCGACAACGATCCGGAAAAGCGCAATGCCGCCTATGCGGAGCTGACGCGCTACGGCAACTCTTCCTGGCCCATCCTCGAGAAGATGCTCGAAGATCAATCGCCGGAAACGCGCATCCGACTTCAGGAGTTGTTGCGCAACCGCATCCAGCCGACGCTCGGCGGACGCGCGCCGCTCGACGGCGTGATGCAGGTGGCGGATCGCTTCGCCGACGGCGGGATCGCGCTCTATCTCCCGGCCGGCGTGCGCGTGCCGGATCCGAACGATGCGACCAAGCCGCCGCGCGTGATCAAGCCGGCGTGGATCAGCATCCGCCCGGGGCGCGCGATCGAGTTGCTCGACAAGGTGATCGTGCGCCAGCTCCCGCCGGAGAAGCAGGACCTGTACGCCTTCGGCGACGAGTGGGTCACGAGCGACGACATGCAGGGCCCGCAGCGCTTGTACGGCAATCACCTCGAGCCGCTGCTGGGGAAAGAAGAAATCGCGTTCCGCGATGTGATCGGCCTCGACCGCCGCGGGCGATGGCTTTTTCGCAAGCCGGGCGACTCCGGCCGCACGCTGCTGCTCGATCCGACCCTCCCCGATCCGACGCCCAAGCTCCCGATCTGGCTCCTGCCCGTGTCGAAAGGCATGGTCGGCTGGACGAAAGACAATTGGCCGGCCGTGAAGGGCAGCGCCACGCTGGTGAAAAATCTCGACGCCTGGGCGCTTCACGAGAAGGGTTGGAAGCCAATCGACATGACGACCGACACGATTGTCATCGAAACGCCCAAGACGCCCGTGGCCGCGAAACCCGCGACCACGCAACCCTTCGGCCCCCCCATCCTCATCGACAAGGACGGCCGCTCGTACTACGAAGGCAAAGAGCTGCTCGTCATCATCGACAAAAGCGGCAAACAGACGAAGTGGCCGCTGCCGCCCAATGCAGTCGGCAGCGCCAGCAAGGTCTGGCTCACCCGCACCGACGACGGCCTGCTCTTCCTCTTCAACCAGACCGGCCGAGTCGTTCGCATCAAGCCGACGCCCGGCGAAGCCGAGCCGTTCGCGGTCGAAGCGACGTTCACGAAGCGCGTGCCGAACACCGACAAGATCCAGCGCATCTGGCTCGACCCCGCCGGCCGCATCGTCATCATGTACGAGCAGAACAAGCTGGCGATTCTCTTCCCGACCGGCCGCGTGCCGCGCGACATCGCGATGATGATCCCCGCGCAGGAATTGCAGTGACGAATGGTCGAACCAACGCGCAAAAAATAACCCCGTAGGCGTGGGTGAGACCTACGGGGTAAGGAGGGAAGAAACTATCGTAAAATTCTTACGTCGGCCGGCTCCGCAGTTCCATCGGCAATTCGAGAAACCTTACGCCGCGCGTCACGTGCGATCCGCATCCGGCGTAGCGAACAGAACCGCCCGCGCCTGATCCGAGATATCGTCCCAATCGCCGTTGGGACTTTTGTTTATTGTGATGAAGTCGCCCAACAGCAGCAGGCTGCTCACTCCGGGGATCTCGAACAACCGGCTCGCCAGCGGGTAATCCTTCGCCGCCGCCGCATTGAAAAAGCTCAAGGGTTGTTCTGAAACCGCCCGGTCCAACACGAACTTGGCCGCGTTGGGGTTGGGCGTCGGCTGGATTTCGATCACTCGATAACCCATGCCGACACGGCTCCGCGTCCCGATCCGTCAGGCGGGCGGAAGTATAACCCGCCGGAAACTCCAAGTCTACCCATTTTCACAATTTATTAAGGAACAAAGCAAATAAATCACGCGCAAGTGACAGCCCCGGCACGCGTTCCTTCCGCGCGCCTACACTTTTGCGTCCGCCTTCAGGTTTCTTGACTTCCCGTTGCCCGCCACTAATATGCCCGATTCCTCGCGATCGGGCACTTTTGCGCCGCGGAATCGTGAACCCGACAGCGTTTTCAGCGAATCACTGCTTGGTACCGCACTTCGGCGCGACCCCCGAGCATTAGCAGGAACAGACCATGAGTACGTACATGCCCAAGCCGGGCGAAATCAAGGGCAACTGGCACGTCGTCGACGGCACCGATCAGGTGCTCGGCCGACTCGCCTCCCGCATCGCCATCATCCTTCAAGGCAAGCACAAGGTGACCTACACCCCGCACGTCGACACGGGTGATTTCGTCATCGTGCTCAACGCGGACAAGGTTCGCGTCACCGGCAAGAAGGCCGACGTGCTCGAGCACGACACTTACTCGCGCTATCCCGGCGGCCGGCACGTCTACTCGTTCAAGCGCATGACCGAGCTTCACCCTGAGAAGCTTCTCGAGTTGGCCGTGCGTCGCATGCTTCCCAAGAGCAAGATGGGCCGCAACATTCTCGGCAAGCTCAAGATCTACCGGGGGACGGAGCATCCCCATCAAGCGCAACAGCCCCAGGAGTTGAAGATCGCGTAGCGATCTTCGCGTAACGGTCGGGACGAAGTCCCACCTGTCCACCGACTTAGAGAAGCAGAGAGACACCAAACATGGCCGAAGCAACCGCCGCCCCAACCGAAACCGAAGCCAAGCAGCCGAAGCGCACCTACACCTGGGGCGTCGGCCGCCGAAAGTCCGCCTGCGCCCGCGTGCGCATCGCCCCCGGCTCGGGCAAGATCGAAATCAACGGCCGCACCCTCAACGATTACTTCACCGCCGAGCAGGATCGCAAGGCGATCTTCGGTCCGCTGGAAGTAACCAACACCGGCGGGAAGATGGACGTCTTCGTCAACGCCGACGGCGGCGGCGCCAGCGGGCAGACCGGCGCCATCATCATGGGCCTCGGCCGCGCCCTGGCGAAGTACGACAACAGCCTCGAGGCCGCCCTGCGAGCCAGCAAGTTCCTCACCCGCGACAGCCGCATGAAGGAACGCAAGAAATACGGCCAGCGCGGCGCGCGTCGCCGCTTCCAGTTCAGCAAGCGATAAGCCGCAGCGATTCAACCGCAATCACCGAAGGGCACGTGGCCAACACGTGCCCTTCGTCGTTTCGTCGGCACTCACCCTTCCTCGCGCCACGCCCACCAGCCGCCGCCGACGTGTTGGTAACTGCGGCGCGTGTTCTTCCTCGTGTCGGCCGTCGGGAGATACGTGAAGCCGGAGCGGTAGGCGCGGTTCGATTCTTCGACGGTGATGCGCACGCCGCCGCGCAGGTCGCCGCGGTTGGCGATCACCTTGACGCGCGTCGCCTTGTACACGCCGCACCAGCGGTCGTCGGCGTACTGCTCGCCGCTTTG
This sequence comes from Phycisphaerales bacterium, assembly GCA_034666045.1. Taxonomy (GTDB): domain Bacteria; phylum Planctomycetota; class Phycisphaerae; order Tepidisphaerales; family Tepidisphaeraceae; genus JAICTV01. The sequence continues at coordinate 16,667 of JAXDMN010000017.1, forward strand.
CAGAAGCTCCTGCGCCAGCCTGTCCATCGCCGGGCGGCTGACGTAGAGCGCCGCCTTCATCGGGAGTTGGTAAACGATCGCGATCGCCGCGAGGAGGATGCTCAACCCAACGGTCAGCCGCAGGCGTTGCCCGCGCATCAGCAGCGATGTCGGCCAACCGTACTTGCGCGCCGCGATGACGCGCACGACCGGCCACATCATCCACAGCACGCCCAGGCCGATGAGGATCCACAGCGACGATGAACCCGCGATCTGCCCGCCCGGCAGCCGCGCGTACCAGAGCGCGATGACGATCGCCCCCCAGCTCATCAAGCTGACCGGCCAACGCACCGGCCCGAGCACCCACTTCGCGAGCTCGGACAGCTCGCGCCCCATGTTCATCGTCTTCGGATCGAGCGGATCGAATTCCCGCCCACACTCCGGACACCGCGGCGTCGGCAGCCCATGCAGCGCATACCCGCAATCAAGGCAGAGCCCGATGGGTCCATCGCCCGCGCCGCCCGTTCTGGCCGCCCGCGAATCCTGCGTCGCATCGCGATCGAGATCGTTGACCGAGGCGCTCGTCATACCAATCGTTCGCTACATGTCCCGTCAGGTTCGCTGCGGGACGAATTGCAATTTTCAGGCGTCAATTTCCTTTCCCGCGTGCGGATGATCCTCGCGCACCATCGGCAGCTCCGCCGCGGCGGCGTTGGAGCGGACTTGGTCGACGTTTTTGCACCCGGGAATGACAGCCGACACGGCCGCGTGCTGGAGGCACCACGCCAGCGCCCACTGCGCCATCGGGACGCCGGGCGGGACTTCTTCGCGCGCGATCCGTTCGACCTCGCGCAGCATTTTGTCGATCTCTTCCTGCGATTTCGCCGCCCGCGTGTCGTCCTGCGGAAAATGTGTGCCCGGCTTGTACTTGCCGGATAAAAATCCGCTCGCCAGCGGCACGCGCGCGAGAACGCCGAGGTCGTGCTCGAGACAGTACGGAAAATCGCGCTGCTCCGGCCGGCGGTCGAGGCGGTTGTAGATCACCTGCAACACCTCGACCTGCGCCCGCTCCGACTGCTTCGTCTGATGATCGTCCGCATTGCCGCGAATCGAATTGCCGATGTGCCGGATCTTCCCCTGCTGCTTCAAGCGAATCAGCGTCTGCTGAAGCTCGGCGTTGTCGAACTCGTTGTCGGCGAGCGAGTGATACTGGTACAGGTCGACGTGATCCGTCCGCAACGCCCGCAGCGAACCTTCGAGCTGCTCGATCGCATCGCGCGGCGAACGCACATCGATGCGCTTCATGTGGCCGAGAAACTTGTGGCCGAACTTGGTGGCGACGACCCATTTGTCACGATCGCGCGCGATGGCATTGCCGATCAGTTTTTCGCTGAGGTGATCGCCATAACATTCCGCGGTGTCGATGAGGTTGATGCCGACCTGCCGGGCGGCGTCGAACATCTCGTCGACCTCGCGCTGCTCGAAATCTTTTCCCCACTCCCCACCCAACTGCCATGTCCCCATACCGATGACCGAGACGCGCAGGTTGGTTTTTCCGAGGCGACGGTATTTCATGATGGTGGAGTATCTGCTGCGATCGCGTTTGGAGCTATGCGGGATTTTCGCTCCCGCGCGCGCTGAGCGGAGTCATCGGATTGCAAATAAACATTTTAGCCGCGTCGCTTGCGACGCGCGTTCGCGCTTCACTGCGAAACGCGCGTGTTGTGGATGAGCGATTACGCGCGTCGCAAGCGACGCGGCTAAATTGATGCTGGCTACGGTTAATGCGGGTATCGCGGACGGGTTGCGTTGTTTACTACTTCCCATCCCCGCGCAAGACCTCGTCCACGGTCGTCGTCACCGTATTCGACGCGCTCACCTTCGGGTCCTGCAATGTCCCCTTGATGTGAATCTGCAGCAGCTCGTTCTTCGCGGTGTGGATGATGTCGCCCACGATCGGGAACTTGGGCCAGTTCGGGTTGTCGGTCGTGAAGCTCATCGCGACTTTTTTCTTCGCGAAGTCGAGCTGCCCGGAGCCGCTCATGACCATGTCGCGGCTGCGCAGCTCGAGCGATTCGATGGTGAGCATCTGCCCATCAACCATGTAGCGCGCGTGCCCCTGGTTGAACGGCGCGGTAATCGGCAGCGAGAGGTTCGTGATCTGAAGCAGGCCGAGGATGAGCGGGATCTTGTACATCTCCTTGCCGGAGACGCTGACGTCGCCGCGGCCGCGGCGGGTGCGCGTGTCGGACCAGTCGCCTTGCAGATCGAGGCTGGCGCTGAGCCGCCCGGAGAGGTCCTTGTTCATCTCGCCGCTGAGCTCGCGGATGTCGGCGTCGCGGAGGATCAGCTCCATCACGTAGCGGCTGGCGCCTTCGTCGGGAAAGGTGAGGTTGACGTGGCCGTCGATCTTTCCACCGGCGAGTCGGCCGGTGATGTTGCCAATGTGCAGTCCGTCGCGATTCGCCGGCTTGAAGAATTCCGCGTGCACATCCTGGGCGCTGCGATCGGCCATCGTCAGCGACGGGAGATTGACCGAGCCGGTCAGATCGGCGAGGCGGCTGCTGCGGACGGATCCTTCGAACCCCATCCGCCCGCCGACGTGTGTCATCGCGACGCCGACGTCGAGGGCGGCGTCGTTCAAGCTGAGGCGGACGGCGAAATCGACGTCGAGCGGCACGGATTCGGCCGCGCTCGGCGTGGGCGTGCCGTTCGCATGCGCGGCCGCCGCACGCGCAGCCGCCGCCGGCGATCGCGCGGCCGCCGGACGCGCTACGGCGGCGAGGCGCTCGTTCAGCGGCGTCTGGCGGATCTTCAGCTTCGGAAAATCGAAGCTCACCACGCCCGCCATCTTGATGCCGTCGATCACCGTCTGCAGCCCGCTCGGCAGCGCGCGGATGAATTCTTCATCAACGGTGACGTTTTCAGCGGAAAGGCGCAGGTCCCAGTCGGTCTTGTCGGCAACGCCCGAGCCGGAAACGCGAATCGTCCCGCCGCCGTGCTTGCCGGTGACGTCGGTCAGGGTCACTTTTCCACCGTTGAGACGGACGGTGCCGGTGATGTCGGTCAAGCGGTACGGCAGCGTTCGCAGCGTCGCCGCAAGTTTTACGGGCGAGATGATCAGCTCGAGGTTTTGCATCGGCGACGCCGGACGCGAGGCGGCCAACGACAGCGGCTGTGACGATTGCGTCGCCGGCGCAGCGAGCGCGATTGCAGCGGGCGCGCCCGCGACAGCGACATTCGGCTTCGTCGTCGCCGTTCGCTTCGCGGAAATGCCGCCGACCGCGCCGCTGTACGTGAGATCGACGTCGACGCTGCCTTGCGGCTGGACGGCGTCCCACGCCGCCTGCGCCGCCGGCGGAAGCACGCGATACAGATCGCGATCCAACTCCAGCCGCGACGCCGTCCCGCTGACAAACAAGCTCGGATTGTTCTGCGGCCAACTCAACTCACCCCGCCCGGTCAGCTCGGCGTTGCCGCGCTTCGCGGACATCTGGCTGATGATCACGCGGTCCGGCAGCAGGCGCAGGTTGCCGTTGAGGTTCGAGATCGCGAACGTCCCCTCGAGCGGCCAGATGGTCCCGTTGTGCAGCGTGAGATCGAATGCGTGCGTGAGATCGGACTGCGCCGACGTTTTCGCGACCGCATCGCGCTCGCCGCTGCTCGGCCACCAGACGCGTCCGTCGATGTCGATCGCGCCGGTGAGCCCAACCTTGGTGAGCCACGCACGGCGGTCGTCCGGCAACGCGGCGAGCAGTTCCTTGTCGAGCGGGACGTTGCGGGCGGTGATCTTCAGATCCGGCCGCGCGGGTGTGATTTTTCCGGCGATCTCGCCCGGCTCGAGCGGTCGTCCGCCCGCGCCGGCGCGCCAGGTGACGACGCCGTCCATGGTGAGGCTCGAATCGTTCTTCCGCATCGTCGCGTTGATGATCTGAACGTACCCGTCGCGGATCGCGAGCTTCCCGGTGACGTTCTTCATCAGGTACGGGAACGCCGCGAACTTGCCGCTCGCTTCTTTCAGCTCGACGTCGGTCTCGATGATCCACGGCGAGCGCGGCCCGCGCGGGCGATTCACGCGACATTCGAACCCGCCGAAGAACGTCGGAAATTCGCCTTTCCCGTCCGCGTCGAGATTTTGCAGCGCTTTCTTCACTTCCGGCGGGAACGCTGCGCGCAGCACCGGATCGTCGCGCACGTTTTCCGACGACACTTTCACGAACACGCCGACGTCCGACGTCAGCGGGCCGATCAAGCCGCTCAAGTGGATGATCGCCTCCTCGTTCGGCCCGCCCTTCACGCCTTTGCCGTGCAGACCGACGATGCGGACGGTCTCGTAGCCGGTGCGCTCGTCGTAGCCAAAGACCACTTTTCCGGTCGCCGCGCGCACCGGGTAGGGGAATTTATCGAAGATGAAATTCCCGTCGATGATGTCGACCGCGCCGGCGAATTCGAGCCGGCTGCCGAAGGTCGGACGCTCGAGCGTGACCTGAAGCGTGCAGATGCCCTGCGGGCGCAGGTGCCCGTACAGCTCGCGCACCGGCGGCGGCATCGAGGTGATGTACTGCGGCTGCGCGGGGATCTTCGTCTGCGTCGAGGCGATGTGAATCTTCGCCTGCGAGAGCGGCGAATAGCCGTCGATCTTCCCGTCGATCGTGAAGAGGTTCTCCTCGAGCTGCCCCTCGACCTCCTTGAACTGAATCCCCGCCTCGGTGAACACGAAATTCCCGCGCACCTGGTCGAGACGGATGGGCGACGGCTTGGCCAGGTCGGCGACGCGATCGACCACGCCGTTCGTGTTCAGGCCCGCGTCGCGCATCGCGTCGAACGCGTCGGCGGCCCATTCCTGCACGATGATTTCGTCGCGGCTCATCCACTCCTCGGGCCGCACCGTCAGGTTCACCTTGCGAAAGACGGTCTCGACGCGGAACTTGGCTTCGCCGTCCTGCGGCGTATACGCCAGCATCGGCACGTCGACTTCGCCGGCGAGGTTGTGCAGATCCCACCACGCGCGCACCTGCGCGGGGAGCATCGAGCGCACATCCTGACCGAACCGGAAGTCGCGCAACGATGCCGTTACTTCACCTGTGTCGCGGCGCAGCGTCCCCTGCACGGTCGGGCCGATGCTGCCGGTGCTGCTGACCGCGCTGCCGCCGCGGCTCTGCAATTCAAATGTGTAACGCTGCCCGTCGCTGCTGGGAGCTAACTGCCCTTCGATGGCCATTCGACCGGCGGAGACCGGCTGTCCGCCGATCGTCTCGGCGTACTCGATCTGCGCGTTGCGCAGAATCACCTGCGGCAGCGCGGGCATCGCCTGCCCCGGTTTGCTCGTCGGGCCGCCCGCGCCGCCGCCGCGACGCATGCGCTGATAATTCCACCGCCCGGTGTCGAGGTTCTCAATGAGCTGCACCGTCGGATCGATCGCGGCGATGCGCGTGAGCTTGAGATCACCGGTCAGCAGCGCGCGCGGGTCGTAGTCGACGAAGAACTGATTCGCGCTGAAGAGCAGCGCGTCATCCGCGCCGCTGCGGTCGACGTAGACGTTCACGTACTCCAGGCGCAGACCTTCGAACAGCGAGAGCTTCGCCTTGCCGACCGTCACATGCCCGCCGATCAGGCGCGTCAGCTCCGACTCCGCCAATTCCTTCACGCGCTTCGGGTCGGTGATGTAGAGGTATCCGCCGATCAGTCCGCAGAGGAACGCGAACAGCAACAGCATCGTCCAGCGGCGCTTGGCGGAGGGGTTGCGGCGGAACGGATGCCCCGGCCGCCAGTGACGGTCATACAAGCGGTCAGGGCTGAGAAAGGTTTGCGACATGCGGACTGAAACGACGTCCTTCGTTCGCGCGCGGGCGGCCTAAACAGCGTCCCCGTTATCGGACGGCTTCTGTCGAGAGAAGACGGCCGCCGCTACAACGGCCATCGGCACTTCAGCCGGGATTCGATAACGTAACGACCCCACCGACAGAGCGGCCGCGACCGTAAGATAAACCGCCGGCGCCGCCAGGAACAATTTCGCCGTCGCCGGCATGGGCGAGGTCAGCCACGCCATCAGGAAAAGTGCGAAGAACGGGACCGAATACCCCATCGCCACAATGACGTAGCGCGTCCGGGAAAACTCGCTGCTGAGCGGTCGCGGCGACCAGGTCCGCATCACCTTCGCCCCGGCCAGTTTTATCGAATCCACCGGCCGCGTACGGATGAAGTCGCTTGCCTCACGCCCGAGGTATTCATCGCGATCGGTTTCGCTCATCGAGCGCAATTGCGGCATGGCGGCGACGAAACTCTGATCACTCGCGCCGGTCGCGTCGGCATTGAACCCGTCATAGCGCGTGATCCCGCCGTTCGTGCTCGTCCAGATCCATCGCCCGAGCACGCGGTGATTTCGAATCGCCCAGGGCAGGAGAACGAGAATCGTCAGCAACAACATCGACGTCCCGACCGGCAGCGCGAACCAGCGATGGTACGCCGGCTCAGCCCGCCGGTTCGCCGGCGCCCGCGCCCGCGTCGCCAGCGCCCCGAGCACGCCAAGGATGATCGGCAACGGCAACGCCCCCGGCCGGACGAGCACCGACGCCGCGAGCACAATTCCGCCGACCAGCCACGGAATTCGCCGCCGCGAGGTGATGAGCACCATGCCCCAGGCGAGCATCGCGGTGAACAGCGTTTCCGTCAGCAGCAATCCGCTGAAGTAGATGAGGAACGGATTGAACGCCACCAGCGCCGCCGCGATCACGCTGGCGCGCCGGTCGAGCCATCGCCGCGCCAGCAGATACGCCGCGAGCACGTTCGACGTGTCGAGCAGCGCCTGCACGATCCGCGCGATGCGGATGTTTCCGCCCGTCGCCGCCAGCATCAGCGGATAGCCGGGCGTGCGATACGCATACACGCGCTGAGTGAAGCGCGGATCGGTGAAGCTGAACCCTTCGCCGGACAGGAGGCTGTGCGCCACGTCGAGATACTCGCGCTGATCCGGAAGCTGCGCGATCGCCGCATCATCCACCGGCCGTGTCGCCGCCCACCCGACGCGCAGCGCCAGCGCCGCGAGCAGCACGATCCACAACGCCAGTGGAATTTTCCTCACAGGTTCTAGCCTATTCGATATTCGATGCCTCCGCTGCTTTGTGGTAATACCGACGCTCGAATGCCGCTGCGGACATCGAGCCTCGACGCGTCGCTGGGCGCGCTGGATCAACAGCTTTCCACCCTGCGCGGAAGTGGCGGCAGCGTCGCGTCGGCCATCGACCGCTTCCGCGCCGACGCCGCGGCGTTGCGATTTCATTTGCGTGACCCGGGCGATCGGCCGCCGATCGTCGCGATCTTCGGCGGCACCGGCACGGGCAAAAGCACGATCCTCAACCGCCTGCTCGACAGCGACGTCTCCGCCGCCAGTTTTCGGCGAACCTACACTGCCGGCGCGATCGCCGTCGCCGCCCAGCGCGGGAATCTCCCGCCCGACTGGCTCGGCGTCACGCATCAAACCGTCGATCCCGACAAGCGGCCCGCGCGCGGCGAAGCGGATCGGCTGCTCATCGTCGTCCACGACGCCGACCTGACCAAGCGCGCCACGCTCGTCGACACGCCGGACCTCGATGGCGATCAACCCCTTCACCACGCGCAGGCCAACCGCGCCTTCCGCTGGGCCGAGGCCGCAGTCGTCCTCGTCACGCCGGAAAAATACCAGATGACCGAGCTTGTGCCGTACTACCGGCTCGCGAAACGTTACGCCCTGCCGGCGTTTCACATCATGAACAAGGTCGAGCAGCAGGCGGTCGTCGACGATTACCAGTCGCACCTCGGCGAAGGTCGCGGCAACGCCTTTGGTCGGCCGAACGTTTTTACGATCCCGCGCGACGACGCCAATTTCGAACCGCCGCGCGAAGCGAACCTCGAATCACTCCGCCACGCCGTCTCCACATTGACGCGCCCCGAATCCGCCGCCCGCCAGGAAGGTTTGCGTCATCGCGCCGCCGACCTCTTCGATCGATTCCAGGATCAGATCCTCGCCCCCATGCTGGCCGACCGGCGCGAAGTCGAGCGCGTCGGCGCGATGGTTCGCGCCATGGAAGCGCCACCGGCGAGCGTCGACGTCAATCCGATCACGCGCCAGCTCGCCCGCCGTCTTCAGCAGCGCAGCATCCTCTACCTCATCGGCCCCGGGCGAATCATCGACCGCGTGCGGCAAGTCCCGTCGCTGCTAGCGCGCCTGCCGCGCACGACGTGGGACCTGCTCATGAAAGGCAAGGCCGACCTCGGCGCGGCCGGCGGCGCGAATGGCGAGCCGAACGCGCGCGACGTGCCGAACTTCGAATCGATCCTCGCCGAGCAGCTCGCCGTCTTGCAAAGCCGCATCGACGACGTCGTCCGCAGCGCCCCCGCCGGCCAGCGCTGGATCGACGGCGACGCCGTTTCTTATAACACGATGAAGATCGAGCCCGCCCGCGCCTCGGCCATCGCGCAGGACGAACTCGCGCAGCTTCGCACCTGGCTCGAGACGCGCTGGAACGCCACGCCGCGCGACACCGCGATGCTCCAAAAAATGCTCAAGTACGTCCCGGGCGCCGACAAGCTCACGCAATGGTCCGAAGCCGCCCCGTACCTGCTCACCATCATCGTCGCCACGCACCACGCGTTCTTCGGCCACATCGACCTGATGATCCTCGGCGGCTATTCGCTGGCGACCTGGCTGACCGAACGCCTGAGCAACGAAGTCGCATCGCGAACGCGCCAGGCAAATCGCAGCATCAACGATCGCTTCGAACGGTTGGCGCACGAGCAAATTGTCCGCGCCGTGGCATGGTTGGAAACGCGCGCGCCGACATCGGCCGCACTCGAAAAACTCCGTCGCAGCGCCGATGCGCTGCAACCGGGGGATTGATTGAGTCATGGAAGGACAGACTTGTCATCCTGAGGTAATCGGAAGGATCTGCCAGCGAGCGACGGACAACGCAGATCCTTCGCGAGTACGCTCAGGATGACATCGTGCCGCTGAGGGAAGCACATGAGCAGTGACATCCAACAACTCGTCACCGAAGTCGCGCAAGTAACCGGCGCCGACCTCCCCCACGTCCTCGACACCGACTCCCCCGTCCTCCGCGACGAAGCGTTGACCACGCGCGCCGACAATGACTCCACCCCCTACCTCGTCGGCCTGATCGGCGGAAAAGAAGTCGGCAAATCCGCCCTCGTCAACGCCCTCGTCGGCCAGCGCATCACCGACTCAACTTCGTATGGCCCCGGCACCGAGATCGTCGTCGCGTACGTTCACCACGCACAGGTCGCCGCGATCAAGCCGCTGCTCGATCGCGAAGCGCCCGGGCGATATCAGATCGTCGTGCATTCGCTCGACCGCCTCAGCCGCCAGGTCCTGCTCGATCTTCCGGACATCGACAGCCAGTTCGAATCGCATCTCGAGCTGACACGAAAAATGCTGCGGCACATGCTGTTCCCCATTTGGGTGCAAAGCATCGAAAAATACGCCGACCAGCAGCCGCAGAAACTTTTAGCCGCCGTCGCCGCCGGCAACGATCCGGCGAACTTTCTCTTCGTCCTGAACAAGGCCGACCAGTTGAACGGTGAGGCGACCGAAGAACTGCGGGAAGACTACGCCGCCCGCATCGCACGCACGCTCGGCAAGACGGTTGTGCCGCGAGTCTATCTCGGCAGCGCCCTTCGCCCGGACGACTTCGATCTCCCTGCGCTGCGCGAAAAACTCTCCCAGCAAAAATCCGCCGGCGACGTGAAACAGTCGATCCAGCTCGCCGGAAAACAGCGCGAGCGCTCGATGATCACCTGGCTGGACGCTCAAAACCTTCCCGAGCGCGTGCAGCGCCTCGGCCGGCTTCAGCGCGAGGCGGAAGAGCTCACCTCCGCGCGGCTCGGCGTGCCGATTTTGGAATCCGTCGTCCCGCGCCTGCTCGACGACGCCCAGCACCGCGCCGCCATGGTCGATGAAGTGATGACCGCTCGCGTCGCGCGCTGGCCGATCGTCAACGTGTTGCACACGCTGCTCCTGCCGATCACCTCCGCCTGGCGGCAAAACGTCGGCGCCGCCCCGTCGCCCGAGACGCTGGTCGACATCTCGCTGACCATCCAGGGCCGCCCTGTTTCCGCGGCCGTCCAGTCGACGTTCGCACTGCTGCAACAGACGAACCCGCTCGTCTCCCCGCTCTATCGCGGCCAGCGCCTGTGGGAATCCGCTCCCGCCGACGCCGCCGTCATGCAACTGCGGGATGCGCTCACCTCGTCGCTCCAGCGTCAGCGCAGCGAAGCCGTCCGCCGTCTCGCCCGCCGCGGCGTGATCGCCCCGCTGATCCGCTGGACGCTGACGATCGGCGCGCTGCTCTGGTTTCCGATCATCCAGCCGGTGCTCGACGTGATGCTGCGCGACAACTTCGTCTCGTCCGCGCGCGGCGTGCTGATCCTCGCCGTCCAGCTACTGAGCGCCGCCTATCTCCTGAAAAGCGCCGGTTTCCTCGCGATCTGGTTCCTTTTCCTCTGGCTGATCCTGCGCTGGGACACCAATCGCAAGGTCAACCGCCTCCTCACCCGCTGGCGAACGCTGGGCGAAGGCCACGACGCCTCCCTCAACACCTCCGCCGCCGCGCTGCGCTGGACCGACGAGCTCCTCGACCCCATCCGCACCGCGCGCGATCGCGAGGAATCGCTGGTGAAACGCGCGGATGAAGCGAGAAAGACTCTCTCGACCACTACGGCGGCGGCGTGATCCGTGCCGCTGGAGCGTGCAAGTTGTCATCCTGAGGTACTCCGAAGGACTTGGCACGGAACGACGGATCACGCAGATCCTTCGCGAGTACGCTCAGATGGGATGAAGCAGAAAGCCCGTTGCTTTTCCGGTAAACGAGGTTGCCGAGTGAACGGCAGAGCCCCAAACGGAAAGGAGCAACGGGCCATGAATACGAT
>JAXDMN010000018.1:0-13892 GCA_034666045.1 Phycisphaerales bacterium
CAACGGTTTCGTCTGCGCGCCCGCGGCAATCCGGGTCACGCATCGTTGCCGCATCAGAACAACGCGATCGTCAACCTCGCGGAAAAACTCGCCCGCCTGCGCGATCGCCGCCTGCCGATGCACCTGAGCGCCACCGCCCGCGCCTACATCGAGGGCATCGCCGCCGGTCAGCCGGAGCCGGTCCGCGGGCAGTTCCTGTCGATCCTCGATGAAAAACGCTGCGACGCGGCGATCGCCGAATTGAACGTGGAGGAGAGCCTGAAGCGCCAGCTCCACGCGGTCACGCACAACACCGTCTCCGCGACCATTCTTCAGGCCGGCTCGCAGATCAACGTGATTCCGTCCGTCGCCGAAGCGCAGCTCGACGCACGGATCGTGCCCGGGCAGACGCGCGAGTCGTTCCTGCGCGAGCTCCGCCAGGTTTTCGACGACGACGCGGAGATCGAATTCCTCAGCGAGACCGGCTCGGTCGCGCTCGAAGCCGAAGTGAGCGGCCCGCTCTGGCGGACGATCGAATCCGTGCTCGCCGAGCGCGCCCCCGGCTGCCGTGTCATCCCGAAAATGCTCGCCGGCGCGACCGACGCAAAACACGTCGCCCGCCTAGGCGTGCAGGTCTACGGCTTCTGCCCGGAGGTTTACACCGTCCCGGACGAAAGCAGCCGCGTACACGGCCACGACGAGCGCACGGCCGTCGAATCGATGCGCTGGGGCGTGCGCACGCTGTACGACGTCGTCGAACGTTTTTGTGGGGCGCGGTGACGAATGCGCGACGTCCCCTACACGCATCAATCAGAAACCACTGACGAGCAGTTCCTCATTCACCTCGTCCTGCCGGGCGACGCGGGGCGGCGGCTGACGCGGGCGATGATGACGCGCGACCGCGGCGAAGCGCACGCCGCCGTCGCCGAGCATTTCCGCACGCGAAAATCGCCCGCGTGGTCGTTCTATTCGCACGGTTCGCCGTGGCATGAGACCGACGCCGTCGGATCCGTGCTGGAGAAAGCGGAAAACCTGCTGACGCACCGCTTCCGCAACTCCTGGCCGCCGCACCAGTGGATCGATCTTGACAACGGCACGGAAGATCCCGACTGGGCGAAAGGGCTCGAGCAGGCGCGCACGTCGATCTCGCGCCACACGTTCGTGACCGAGCTGTCGACGGCGTTCGCCCTCACCGGCGACGAAAAATTCGCCGTCAAGGCCCTTCAGTTGATGCGGTCGTTCGTCCGCGCCTTCCCATTCGCGCTCGACCCGCGCTTCGAGGAAGATCACGACACCTACTTTGGCGGCCCGGCGGACTCGACGCAGATGACGTCGTATCGCCTGTTCCGCTGGACCGACTTTCTTCACAGCGGCGCCGCCCACCTGCCAAACGTCTGCACCGACGAAGACCTGTACTGGCTCGTCAAGCAGATCTGGTTCTACACGATGCAGTTCTCCCGCCTGCTTGGCGATGCGATGCGGCGCGACAATCATCACTTGCTCGACCACGGGCACTTGCCGTTCGTCATCGGCCTGGCGTTCCCGGAGTTCGACATCAGCGAATCGCTGGTGAAGGAAGGCGCGCGCGTCATCCGCTACCACTTCGGGCACAACCTGCTGAAGGACGGCGCGTACGCCGAGCACAGCACGAATTACCAGTACCACGTGCTCTACCACTTCGCGCATCCGCACGGTGTCGCGGCAGCGAACGGATACGAGCTGTTCACCGAAGCGCGCGTCGCGGCGATGCGGCAGTGGGTCGAATTCAGCGCCCGCGCCGGCAAGCCGGACGGCACGCTCCCCGGCATCGGCGATGAGCCGGGGCGTCCGCTGCGCCACTTGTTTGGCACGCTCGCGGCCCCGCTGATGGATCGAAAACTCGCCGCGATGGCACGCGGGCTCGGGTGCATTCCGGGCAAGCACCAGTACGTGACCGCCGCGGACGTCGAGCGCGCGATGACGAAGCGGCGCGAGGGCGGTGATCTCCCAGTGGCCGCCACGGCGAGCGACGATGTCGTGGCAGCGATGCCGCAAGCCGAAGGCGTCGATCCCGCTCCGACCCCCGAACATGCTCCGCTCACGTTCGGCCTGAGCGAGTACTACACCACTCCGCCGCGCAAACCGGATCCCAAAAAGCTCCCCACGCCCGCGACTATCCAATATCCGCAAGGCGGCTACACCTTTTTCCGCAGCGCTTGGAGTCGGAACGCCGACTACCTCGCCGTCTCCCATTTTTCCGGCGACTACGGCGCGCACGCGCACTGGGACATGATGGGCTTCACCCTGCACACGCAGGGCAAAACGCTCATCGGCGATCCGGCCGCGTGGCTCTACGTCGACCGCCGCTTCTACGGGCACGGCGGCGACCACCGGCGCGATCGGCCGCAGCTCGAGCGCGCGTATCGCGGCTATTCCTACTCCGTCGACGCCCACAACTGCCTCGTCATCAATGACGACACGCTCAAGCCGCTCGGGGCAATGAACCACGGCACCTTCTGGGGCGGCTGGCCGCCGAAGCACGGCGTCGGCGTGTTCCAGGCCGGCGGGCCGATCGAAGTCGCGGAGGTGTGGAACGACGCGAATTTTCCGACCCGCCACCGCCGCTTCTTCGTCCACGTCCTCGGCGTCGGCTTTGTCCTCGTCGACCTGCTCAGCAAGCGCCCCAATCTCGCGCCGCATCAGTATTCGCAATATTTCCACTTCGAGGGCGACGTGGAAATTTCGCCGCAGCAGCCACCAAACGGCTCGCCCCTTCGCGGATTCCTGGGCGACGCCGCCTGCCTCATCGTCCCCGGCGCCGAAACCGAATCGCGCTGGCGTACTTTTCGCGACGCCTATCTCGACGACGTCTACGGCGTCCCGAGCAAGAACGGCGCCCCATGGATCGCCGAGTTGACTCGCCGCATCCGCGGGCAAGCCGTTTTCACCCACTTCATCCTCACCGGCGCCGCCGCGCGCGACGAAAACGCGCGCTGCCGCTACATTGGCGGCAACAGCGCCGCCTGGCTCGACTGGCAGCGCGACGGCGTCAGCGCGAACGCGCTGGACCTCGGCCCGCAAGGCACGCTCATCGTCGCAAGCGCGCCCTACGGCACGCCCGTCCACTCACCCGAACTCACCACCGATGCCGAACTGGCCGTCGTTCACTTCGACGCCCGCGGCCGCCGAAAATCCTGGGCGATGATCCGCTGCAGGAATCTCAAAGTGGCGGGAAGAACCCTCGCGACCGGCAAGAAACGCGAATGGGCCGCCGGCTAGCGCGGCATGCGAATCGCGGCTAGCGTCAGCCTGGATGCCGCTGCCCCGCGATCGGAAACAGCTCGCCTTCGACGATCGCGCCCGGCTCAATCGCCGGCGCGCCCGGCATGATCGACTCGGTCGACGCGCTGCGCGTGTCCGGGCGCATGTAGTTCATGACAATGCTTCGCCGCGGACGATCGGACTGGTTCGGATACGAGCCGTGCAGCGTCAGACAATGATGGAACGAACACTCGCCCGCCTTCAGAAAAATCGGCGTCGGCTTGAACTCTTGCAACTGCTGCGGCGTGAGCACCGACTTGATCGAATCCATCGTCTCCGCCGCCCCGCCGATCAGATCGACCTTCGGCAGCAGGTTCCACTTGTGCGACCCCGGGATGACGTGCAGGCAGCCGTTCTCCAGCGTCGCGTCATCGAGGCAGAGGAAGCAGGTGATGTGGCCGGCCGGCGCGGTGCGCGTCCAGTACGAATAATCCTGATGCCACGCGACGATCCCGCCGTGCCGCGCGGGCTTGTAAAAAATCTGGTCGTGGAAGAAACGCACGGATTCCCTGCCAAGCAACTGGCACAGCGGCGTCGTCAGTCGCGGTGAGAAGACCAGATCGCGGAAGAGGTCATCGACCCGCCATGCGCCCTGAAAATAAATCATCCGCGATTTCTCGCCCGCTTTGACGCGCGGCGCGGCCACGAGCTCGTCGGCCCGCGCGTAATCATCGCGGATCATGTTCTCAAGGCGAGAGCGAAGCTCCTGGAGCTGTCGGTCATCCAACACGCGCAGCGGTGCGAGGTAGCCGTGGTCGCCGTAGAAGCGGACTTGGTCCGCCGTCAAGTCGAACTGCTTTTCGTCGATAACGGCAGTAGTCATTCGCGATCTCCTTGGATCGATCTCCCTCTTCCCGGTACTCCGGGGAGAGGGCGGGGGAGAGGGGCACGGTGCGCACGAAGTTCAGTCCACGTTCGACTCGCCGAGTTGCGCGATGCCGCGAAGCCAACGCTCGTTGACGTGGAGCGCCGCTCGCCCCTCTCCCCAACCCTCTCCCCGGCGTACCGGTGAGAGGGAGATTTGACTCACGCCGGTTAGTCGGCCAACTCCATTGTGTAGCTCTTCACCACCGCGCCCGAGCCGCACGTGATCGCGTAGTTCTCGTTCGCGCTGTTGGCGACGTGCGTGTGCGTTTTCGACTGCCCTGATTCGTCCCAGTTGTAAGTGATCTTCACCGGCTTGAACCCGCCGGCCGGCTCGGTGTAGTCGGCGTCGATGCGCAGGTCAAAAAGCAGGGTGGTATTTGATTGTTTGCCAGCGAGACGCACCTGCGCCGCGCGTGTGCCAGCAGGGACATCAGAGGCGATGACGTAGCGGCTCTCGCCCTTGGTGCCGCCCTGGAGCTTGCCGTTCTCGATCGCACTGAAAGTCTTTCCGCCGTCGTAGCTGACCTGCACTTCCCATCCGTCTTTCGCCGCATCGCGCGCGCGCCAGCCGGCGCTGATGCGCAGCCGCTTCATCTCGCCCGGCGTGGTGAGGTTGAACGTCGCGTCGCCGGTGCCGCTGGTCATGCGCAGGCGCTCGTCAACGCCGTTCAGCACCGGCTTGAAGTCGGCGATGGTCAATTGCTGGTTCTTCTTCGCATCGTCGACGTTGGTGCTGCCTTCGATGGTGACAGTTCCCTCCTGCGGGCCCGCGGAAAACGTCATCTTGTTCTCACCCGCCGCGATCGTCGGCAGCGCCGCCTGCGAGCATTGAAAATCGTGAATCGCGTGAATTCCTTCGACTTTGGTGCCTTGCCCGCTCAGATCGAACTTCAGGCGATAGTCGTAGCGACGTTGGACGAGCGCGGTGAGATCGATCGTCTCTTCACCGCTCTTGTCGATCTTTTTCAGCGGCTTCCAATCGAGCCCGTTGTTGTCGCTGAAGCTGACGGCGACGTTGCCGCCGCTTGCGACGTTCGCTTTCACCTTCGCCTGCCCGGTCACGTACACATAGCTCGACGGGAAACGCAGGACGAAGCTGTTGGCGTCGCTCGAGAGCGCCACTGTGTTGAGCTGCGTCATCGGCACAGTCCACTCGATCGTGCCGTCGCCGATGCGTCCGGGTGCGATGTCGCCCAGCTTCGTCTGGATGCCGAGCACCTTGCGATCGAGAAGCTCGTCGTAATACTTCTTGCTCGCCTTGTTCGTGTACTCGATGCCGCGGCTGGAAAAATTGCGCGTGATGCGTTCGCCCGGGCGGAGTTGCACGTTGAGCTGGTAGCCCATCGTCGCGTAAAACTCGTCCGGCGGCTCGACCTTGGAATATTCGATCATCGTCGACGGCCAGCCGTGCCAGCCGGCGCTGTTGACGCCGTTCTTCCCGTAAAATTCATCCGCCTTGGCGAGCAGGGGCGGGCCCTGCTTCCATCCTTCGTTCTTCGCGAATTTTCGCAGCTTGGTATCGCGGTCCTTGATCTCGCCCTGGGCGAAATCGGGATTCTTCTTCAGCCACTCATCGACCGCCGCGTGAATCTCGTCCACGCTCGCAAGCTTGCCGTCTTCCTTGACGTGGTAATTCATCACCGACGGATCGATCAGCCGCCAGCCGTTGTCGCAGTAGACTTCCGCGACGCTGTGCACCGTCACCGGCCGCCCGCGTGTTTTCATCCCAAGGTAGCGCGCCAGCCCCTGCACCTCGGCCGATGCGCAGCAGCACTGCCCGTAACCGTAGACATGGAAACTTTTCAGCGGATCGTGCACGTGCCCGCCCGCCATTTCCGAAGACAAATATTCGCGCGGCGGATTCGCCTGGTGGCGGTAGCGGACGATCGTGTTGAAGATGGCGATCGCCTTCTCCTGATCGGTCATGCCGTCCTTGATGTAGCTTTTCTTCCACGCCTCGAGCGTGGAGACGTCGGGGGACTTGTCGGAGACGAGATTGATGTGACTGACGACGCCGACCGTTGTCGACGGCTGCGTCAACTGCGCTCGAGCACGATTCGGCGCCAGTTGGAAGACCGCACAGAGCACCGCTACGGCGAGCATCGATTTTTTTGTCATCACGCACCACTCCCGCCCGGAGGCGATTAATTATGCGGCACTATAATAACTCGCCGCCGGCGATGCCAGCGCTAAAGCTTCAGATCCGCCAGCAGCGCGCGGTGATCGGACATCTGCCGACCCTCCCAGTCATCCATAAGCGTCTCCGTCCGCAACACTTCCACCGCTGGGCTGACGAGGATGTAATCGAGCGTGACCGTCGGCGGGCGACCGGGCGGGCGCGGATGGCCGTGGAAGCCGGTGAAGGTTTCGATCGGACCGGTGTGCCCGGAGCGGCTCACGAGGCGCGCGTCGCGGAGCGGTTGCGTCAACAGCCGGTACGGCTCGGTCTCGGGCCGGCTATTGAGATCGCCGGTGAGGATGATCGGCAATCCATCCGATATTCCCACGAGCCGGCGGACGATCAGCTTCGCCCCTTCGATGCGCGCTTGTTTTCCGCGGTGATCGAGATGGGTGTTCAGCATCACAAACACCCGGCCGGTGCTGCGCGCGCGGAACTTAGCCCACATGGCGACGCGCGGGAAGGCGGCGTCCCAGCCGCGCGTCGGCTGGTCCGGCTGCTCGGAAAGCCAGAAGACGCCGTGCTCCAGCAGATCGAATTTTTTCGCACGATAAAAGATGGGCGAGAACTCACCCTGCTTGCCGCCGTCGCGACTGACGCCGACCCACGCGTAGCCATCGAGCCGTTCGACGAGATCGTCGAGCTGCGCCGGGCGAACCTCCTGCAGCCCGAGCAGGTCGACCTGCTTCGCCTTCAGCATGGCGCCGACCGCGTCGCGCCGGTACATCCACTGGTTCGTGCCGTCGTCTGCGGTGGCCACGCGGATGTTGAACGACATGACTCGGATCGGCTCCGCGTGCTTCGTCGCGCAGCCGATCATCAAGACGGCGATCACCGACAGGCTCACGAAGTTTGACGTCTTCATCGCGACTTCTTATAGCTTGGGATAGTTATTTTTCAGCATCCGCCCGCCATGAATTTACGCCTTTGCTTCACCGCCGTCGCGATCACGATTCTCGTCGCCGCGGGCACGCGCGCCAGTGGCCAGGCGATTCCGATTCAGCCGGGCGATGAGCCGTGGGTCGTCACGAAGGTGCGCGTGACCGATTGCCGCGCGGTGCGCGGGTTCATCGGCGCGCCGGTCGACGGATCGATAAAGAGCGGCGCGTGGGACGGGAAGATGTGGGAGTATCCGATGCGCGCCGGCGGCGTCGGCGTGCAATACTCCTACCTCAACGCCGACGGGCTGCACCTCACGCTCGCGGACGATGCCGGCTTCAACGCCGTCGTCATCCGCGGCGGCGCGAAGGCGAAGCTGATCCGCGACGTGCAGCAGTACGACAAGCCGGAGAGCGGGCAGTTGGTTTACGAGTTCCCCGGCAACGTCAAGACCTCGCGCGCGTGGTTCGATGAGGCGGTGAAGACGCGGAAGGTCAGCTTCTTCAATGTCAGCAAAGGACTGATCGCGGACGCTTCATTCTTCCGCGTCCGCCGCGGGCTCGGCGAGTTGAAGTCGGCCGAGGCGATTGACGCGGGCGCGCAGGACAAGGAAATATCGCTCGCGGCGGTCGGGGTCAACTTCGAAACGACGGGGGACCTCGACTTCACGGTCACCGTAATGGACCCGCTGAATCCGCGCCTCGCGCTGCACGATGCGGATTATCGTGTCACCGGCGCCGGGCGCGTTCATCTCGTCTGCGATTTTCCCGATCAGGTCTTGCCGCCCGGGACGAAGTTGTCCGTTGCTGTCGATTGCGCACAGTCCGAGAAGATCAAGAATCTCAAGTTTAAGCAGTACGCTGTCGCGAAGGCGCAAGCGACTTCTGAAGCGCTCGAGCATCGCAAATTCATCCTCCACGCGCTCTACACCCCGGTGAGCGAAGCGCGTCCGTGGAACATCTGGAACAATCCTGGGGACGACGAGAAATATTTCTCCCAACCTGCCGATACGGGCGACGCGCTCCAGGATCGTCTCCGCCCGTGGGTGCGGGAAATCGTGATGACACTCGACCAGTGCCGCGCGCTCGACCCCGAAGGCAAAGACCCGATCGTCCGCCAGTACCACGAGTGGATCTACCGCAAAATCCTCACGAAAACCGGCCGGTTTCCCGCATTTGCGACGAAGTTCGACACGATCGACGGCGTTCCCGAATGGGCGTCGCTCGTCCATCAGGCGTGGATGCAGGCGCGCGAAGTCCCGCGCTGGTGGATCGAAAACCGCCTCGCCCCCAACGGCGAATTCGGCGGCCTGCTCGGCGACGACACCGACATGTACCAGAACTACGCGCCGTTCCCGATGCTGGAACGAGATGGCGTCGGCGGCATGCTCCTCGACGCTGCCGCCCGCGCTGCCGAGACGCTCGAGAGGGAAAACCTCGAGCACGGCATGAACAAGGAGTCGATGGATCCGCTCCACGCCTACGAGGAAGGTCTCAACCATGAATCGCTCGTCGCCTACTGGAACTACGGCGCCCCGATCTACTTCGAGCGCTGCATGGCCGCCGCGCGTTCGACCGAGCCGCAAACGATGCTGACCGAGAAGGGTCACCGCCACTTCCGCAGCAACACACTCGGCGTCGCAGAGATCACCGCGCCCAGACCCCCTGATCGCGAGCACGGCTCACACTGCCTGATGTGGCATCCGACGCTGATCACCGCCTGGTACAACCGCCATCCGCTCGCGATGAAATGGCTCGCCGAATGGGGCGATGGCTGGCTCGCGCACATGCCCGCGCTTGCGGGCGAATACGCGACGCACGTCAAGCTGCCGGACGATGTGACGACGCAATCCGATCCGCTCCCCTTCGCCGGCGGCTGGGGCATGACCGGCTCGGTCTTCACGTTCCTCGCCGATCTCACCGGCGACGCGCGCTTCGTCCGTCCCTACGCCGAGTATTTTTCGACCCAGAAGAAGAACACAGGCTTCCACTTCGCCGAGCTGCAACAGATGGGCATGACGGATGCTGCGATTGCCGATCCGCCGTGGAATTCAGTGCTTTACGCGACGGGCGACAAATCGCCGCTCATCGCCGCGATCAGGAAGGACATCGAGGAGTTCCAGCGTTTTCCGCACCTGTACACGACGGTCGAATGTTTCACCGACCGCGTCTTCCTCTACGCCGCCATCAACCCGGCAATCGCCTACACCGGCGGCTACACGACGCGGAACAAGTTGAACCTCAGCTACGCCGTGAGCTGGAGCGGTTTCGGCACCGACTACGCCGCACTGGTCACGTCCGCGACGCGCGACCACTTGAAAGTGCTGCTCTGCAATGTTTCCGAGAAGCCGATCACCGGCCAGGCCCGCGTCTGGCGTCTCGACGCCGGCGATTACGAGCTCACCGTCGGCCCGGACGCCGACACCGACGATGTCATGGATCGGGCCGAGCGGAAAGAAACGCTGACGATCACGAAGGGCGACGAACTGGTGCTGACGCTGCCGCCGAAGGTCGTGCAGATCGTGGAACTGAAGCAGACGCGCAAGGGCGAAGCGATTTTTAATCGCGCGGACCTGGCGATCGCGGGCCGCGAGCTCAAGCTCGCGAACGGGACGCTCACCGGCGTCGTCCACAACATCGGTGTCAAAGAGGTCGACGAAGTCGTCGTCGCGATCGTCGACAATCAGGGCCGCGTGATCCAGACAAAAAACCTCGGCCCCCTCGCCGCGCCGCTGGACCTGCTTCCAAGAACGCTCACCTTCCAGTTCGCCGACACCCCTTCCGCCGCCGCCGCTGTCGTCGTGGACCCTTCCGCCCGCGTGGCGGAGATTTTCGAGGGCAACAATCGCGTCCCACTCGATGGAATCCCGCACGCCCGCCAGTGATTTGAGCCAAAAAAGCTGTATACAATCTTGTGGTCGGAGAGTAGACTTCCATCGTCGCTCGCCCCGGGGCGGACCCTCTCGCAGGCGACGAACCGACCGTGCCGATCGCGGCGCAGCACACACCAGCACTTTGGATGTTTTCCGTCAGGAGTGTCCGCCATGACTCATGAAAAACCTCGGACGCCGCGGCGACCATCACGCCCGCTTGCCGGATTCACGCTGGTTGAGCTGCTGGTCGTGATCGGCATCATTGCCGTGCTGGTCGGCATCTTGCTACCGGTGCTCGGCAGCGCGCGACGCTCGGCGCGGACCCTCCAGTGCGCGGCCGCGATGCGCCAGTTCGGCCAAGCCAACATCATGTACGTCAACGAGCAGCGCGGCTGGTGCGTGCCGGTCAAGACCGCCAACGGATCCAATACCGATCCCGGCTACTACGGGACGCTTGCCTACATCCCGTGGTACATGAACGCCGTCATGCGCAAGCACCTGATGATGCCCGTGCCGCCGCGCTTCGGCACGCCGGGCGCGTACACCACATCGAACTGGGTCGAGAATTGGCCCCGCGGATTGTTGTGCCCCGAATCGACCATCTCGCAGGAGCTGAAGAAGGGCACGATCACGCACAGCTACGGCTGGAACCGCGAGACCCTCGGGCGCAACGACAACAGCAAGGTGACGAACTTCGCCAACGCCTACGCCGTGAAGCTCAACAAGATTCCCAAGTCCGCGGAAAAGATCCAGATGATCGATGGGAACTGGTTCTACCTGGACGGCCCCGCCATGAACACGCCCGCCGACTGGCGGACGCGGTGGAACGTCTACGGCGAGCGCGAGCCTGGCGGCACCAACCCGATCACGGTCAACTATCGCCATAAGCAGGGCGCCAACGTGCTCTTTTACGACGGGCACGTCACTTGGCTGCCGAAGCAGGACATTCACGGGAACGACGTGAACGTGAATACCAAGATGTGGAACATCCTCGATTGAGCTTTCAACTCTGAGTATTTGTCATCCTGAGATACTCCGAAGGATCTGGCGCGGTGCGACGGAAGGCGCAGATCCTTCGGCGTACCTCAGGATGACAACTCGCGTGGTCGGTACACGCATGCACGCACGCTCGCCATAAAAGGAAACCCCCGCGTCACCTGGTGACGCGGGGGTAATTGCTTTTAGAGAATCCGCGAAAGCTACTTCGCGCGGCGGCGGCGGGCCAGCAGTCCGGCGGCGGCGAGGCCGAAGAGGCCGAGCGCCGCCGGTTCCGGCACGGCCGTCACGCCGGACAGGCCGGCCGATCCGCTGGTCGGAAACGGCGCGCCTTGGGCGGCGTAGTTGAAGTCGATCGTGCTGTAGTCGTCGCCGGACACGATCCCGTCGTAGTTGAAGTCGCCGTTCACCCAGCCATCGGCGCTGCTGCCGGCATTGAAGTCGATGGTCGAGTAATCGTCACCCGAGATGAAGCCGTCCAGGTTCGCGTCACCTGCATAGGTGTACATCGCGATCGTCGATGCGCCGTTGATCGTCTGGCCGGCGAAGAGATCGGTGTCGGTGGGGCCGAGGCCGCGAATCTGCTCGCCGGTGGCGACGCCGATCGAGGTCAGGCCGGTGACGGCGTCGGGCATCGACGTCGTCAGGCCGGGCGCGTCCCATGCGCCGCCGTTGGAGGCGCGCTGGATGTCGCCCTGCACGCCGCTGTAAACGCCGGTTTCAGGATCGGCGTTGCCGGCGAGCATCGTGGTGATCAACTTGTTGTCGGTGATGTCGAGGCGGTTCGCACCGAGGTTGTAGGTGTCGATGACGCTGGTTCCCGCGGCGACGCCGCCGGTGGACGCGATCTTGACCGTGCCGGCGCTGATCGTCAGCGACGGGGTGCGGACGTGGTTGGCGATGAGGGTTCCGGTGCTGGTCTTCGTGAGTGCGCCGGCGCCGGTGATGTTGCCGACCGTGTGATCCGCGCCGGTCTCGAGCGTTCCGCCGAGGGCGTCGACCGACACGTTACGGCTGCTGGCGATCGCGCCGGTGTTCAGCAGCGTGCCGCCGGCCAGGACGATGCCGTTCGTGCTGCTGCCGAGGTTCCCGGTGTTGGCGACGCTGATGACGCCTGCGCGGGCGATCGTGTCGCCGGCGTAGGTGTTCGCGCCCGTCACCGTCAGCGTGCCCGCGTTGCTCTTGGCCAGCGCGAGGTTGCCGGTCATGGAAGCGGCGACCGTGCTGGCCGTCGCGTTATTGATGGTGAAGGTGCGGATGGCGGTGCCGCTGTTGGTGATCGTCGGCGCCGCGGCGCCAAGCGGGCTGTTGTTCACGACAGCAGCAACCGTCTGATTGAAGCCGGTGCTGGTCGGCGTGCCCAGGTCGAACGTCGCGCTGCCGGTGGGGACGAGCGTGTTGAGTCCGAGCGTGGTGCCGGTCGGCAGCGAGTTGTCCGCGCCGATCCGCAGGACGGATCCGGCGGTGCCGCCGACGACGTTGCTCGCGCCGGCGTAGGTGTTCGCGCCGGAAAGGAGCAGCGCGCCCGCGCCGGTCTTGGTGACGCCGGCCGTCCCGCTGACGACGCCGCCGTACGCGAGAGTCGCGCCGCCGGAGACGTCGAACAGGCCAGGCGATGTCGGCGAGGCGACGGTGCCGTTCACGACGATGCCGCGATTCGAGTTCAGAACCATGTCGGCGGTCGCGCGGAAGCGGGCGCCGCCGCTGACCGTGATCGAGTCGGCGACCGGCGATGCCGGCACCGCGCCGAAGTTGCTGTCAGCCGAGACCGACAAGGTTGACTGCCCGCCGTTGGTCGGGCTGAACGGAGCGTTGACGATCGCCTTGACCGGGTTGCTGTTCGTGCCGGAGAGCACCAGCACGCCGCCGTTCACGACTGTGTTGCCGGTGTAAGCGTTGGTGCCGGAAAGCGTGACGGTGGCTTGGTTGTTCTTGACCACGCCGTTCACGCCGGCCAGCGTCGCGCTGACGGTGCCGCTCTGGAGGTCGTAGCTGTTGGCGGTCAGGGTGCCCGCGCCGACGATCTGGCCGTTGGCGAGGTCCGGGGTGTTGTTGATCGCCGTCGCCGGGTTCGGATGACCGAGGCCGAGCGCGACCACGTCGACCGTCTCGTTGTTGCCGTTCAGATCGAGCGGGCCGCTACGGACGTTGAGCTTGACGTCGTCGGCGATGAGGTTGCTGGCGCCGAGCTTGACGCTGCCCTGGCCGTACTTGCTGAGCGTCTTGCCGGTGCCGGTGATCGCACCGCTGAGCGTGAGCGATGCGCCCTGGGCGGCTTTGACCGCGAGGCTGTCACCGCTCATGTCGAGGGCCGAGCCGATCGTGTGATTGCCGGCCCACGCGACGATCTGCCCCGCCGAGGCGTTGCTGCTGACGATCAGCTTGTTGCCGCTGACCGTGAGCGCGCCGGTGTTGGTGAAGACGAGCGAATCGACGGTTTGATCGGCGTCGACGGTAATCGTGCTGCCGGTGGCGATGCCGGTGCCGAAGTTGGCGACGCGGCCGGTGGCATTCGGGGCCGCGGCACTGACGCCGCCGCCCACCTGGTCGTTCCAGTTCGTGTTGGTCGACCACGTGCCGTCACCCGCCTGGTTCCAGCTCTGCTGGAGGTTCCCGTCCGGCGTGACGCCGGCCCAGGTGCGGTCGGCGCGGATTTCGTCAACAAATGGCGGGCCGGTCCCGGTGGCGGTTCGCAGGAAGAATCCAGCGTGCGCCGCCGCGGGCGGCGTGAGCGAGTCGTTCAAGTCGCGCAGCGCGGTGATCTGGAGGGTCGGCGCCGGGATGCCGGCATTGCCCTCGGCCAGGCCGAACCCGCTCTGC
>JAXDMN010000019.1:0-6480 GCA_034666045.1 Phycisphaerales bacterium
TAGTTGAAGTCGATCGTGCTGTAGTCATCACCGGACACGATGCCGTCGTAATTGAAGTCACCGTTGACCCAGCCATCGGCGCTGCTGCCGGCATTGAAGTCGATGGTCGAGTAATCGTCACCCGAGATGAAGCCGTCCAGGTTCGCGTCACCGGCATAGGTGTACATCGCGATCGTGGTGGCGCCGGTGATCGTGTGGCCGGCGAAGAGGTCGGTGTCGGTCGGTCCGAGTCCGCGAATCTGCTCGCCGGTGGCGACTCCGATCGAGGTCAGGCCGGTCAGCGCGTCTCCCTGAGTCGTCGTGATGCCGGGCGAGTCCCAGGCGCCGCCATTGGACGCGCGCTGCACTTCGCCTTGGACGCCGCTGTAGACGCCGTTGATGTCGGCGTTGCCGGGGCCTGTCAAGGTGAAGAGCTTGTTGTCGTTGAGGTCAAACCGCGCGCCGGTAGCGAGATTCAGCGTGTCGATGCTGCTGACACCCACGGCCAGGGAGCTGGCGGCGATCTTGAGGGTGGAGTTGGCGGCAACGTTGGCGGTGGCCTGACGGACGTGGGTGGCGGTGACCGCCACGCCGATCGCGCCGTCGCCGACCGTCAGGGTGCCGGTGCCGGTGACGCCACCGACGGTGAGGGCCTTCTGGAGCTCGACGAGCCCGTTGTTGGCGATGGCGCCGGCCCCGATCGAGCCGGTCGCCGGGACGCGAACCGTGCCGCTGACGTTATTGGTCCCGCCGCTGTAGGTGTTGTTGCCGCCGGCGAGGATCAGCGCGCCCGCGCCGTTGTGGCCGAGCTTGAGGTTGCCGGTGATCTCGCCGGTGAAGGTGTTGTCGGTCGCGTTGGCGACGGTGAACTGGGCGGCCGCGCCGTTACCACTGTTGGTGATGCGGGCGGTTCCGAGCGTGCCGTCGTTGACGATGCCGGCGACGGTCTGGCTGAAGCCGGCGGTCGCGGCGCTGGGGGCGAGGTCAAGAATCGCGAAGCGTGAGGCGGCCTGGGCGTCGAAGTGGACGGTCGTGGTGCTGGGCAGCGCGTTGGCGGCGCTCGTTTTGAGCCCGCCCGTGCCGCCGGCGGCGGCGACGGTCTTGATGATCGTGTCGCCGGCATAGGTGTTAACCCCGCCGAAGACGACGTAACCGGCGTTGGCCGCCGTGGTGCCCTGGCCGTCGATGCGAAGGCCGGTGACGCCCGGGTCAGAGGAGATCACGCCGTTGACGGTGAAGACGCCGCTGGCGCCTGAGCCGAGGATCGGCGTGCCGCTGGTCAGCCGGATGCTTCGACCGGCGTTAAGAGTCATTTGCTGGCTGTTGAAGAGCGGGAGGAACTCGGCGCCGTCGGCGATCTTCAGGAAGTTCGTGCCGGTGCTGGCGTCGGTGCCGGTGCCGAGCAGGGTTTCGGCGTTTCCGCCGGTGAGGCTGACGCCCTGGTTCGACGTGGAAATGATGCCTGAAGCGAGGACGATGTTTCCGCTGAAGCCGGCGTTGCCGCCGAGGTCACCGGCGTGGCCGCGGATGCTGAGGGTGCCGGTGCCGGTCTTGGTCATGGTACCCGCGCCGGAGATCGCGGCGCCGGTGACGAGGGAGTTGGCGCCGGTGATTTCGAGGAAGCCGCCACCCGCGCCGAAGTTGATGCCCGCGTTCGTCCCACCGAAGCCGCTGAGCGACGTGGAAGAGACGGTGAAGCGGAGCGTGGAGCCGTTGTAGAGGTTCCACAGGATGCCGCCCGGAGGCGAGCCGATGCCGGCGATCAGGTTCGGGGTGCCGTGGTCGTTGGCGCGGTATTCGAGCGTGCTGCCGTTGCGGATGTGGTAGCGACCCGAGTGGGTCATCTGCGCGCCGGCGATGTTGGCCAGCGAGAGCGTGCCGCCGCCGTCGATGGCGAGGTTGCCGCTGCCGCTGATGCCGATGGTGTTGGCGTTGCCCGAGCCGTAAGTCAGGACCGCGCCCGGGGCAATCCAGAAGCCGCCGGTCGTGTTGGTGCCGGTGGCGATGAGGTTGCGGTTGATCACGCCGGTGACGGACGCGCGGAGCGAGCCGCCCGCGAGGGTGATCGAGCCGGTGCCGAATTCCGGCAGCGCGGCGTTGGTCGAGATGTTCATGAACCCGTCTTCGATGCGGGTCCCGCCGTTGTAGCTGTTGCCGATGTTGGTGAGATCAAGCGTGCCGGGGCCGCTCTTGGTGAGGGCGTTTCCGGTCGCGGTGCTGATGACAGTGCCGTTGACGGTGAAGGTCGCGCCCACGCCGACTTCGATGGCATTGCGGCCCTTGGAGCCGAGCTCAATGCCGCGCGACGAGCTGCTGGTCCCGAGCGGGCGGAGCGTGCCGCCGTTGAGGACGACTTCGGCGTTGGTGTCGCCGAGGTTGGAGTCAAGGGTGAACTCGAGGACGCCGGCGTTGATGGTGGTCTTGCCGCCGAGCGTGTCGGGGCCGCCGTTGAGCATGTGTCCGTAGTTGTTGTTGCCCGAGAGGCTCAGGGTGCCGCCGCCGGACTTGGTGATGCCGAGCCCACCGCTGACGTCGCTGGAGATCGCCAGGCTGCTGCCGGTCGGAACAGTGATGATGCCTTCCTCGACGGAGGCGACCTGAATCGAGGTGATGCCGCTCTCGGGGTCGGTGAAGAGAGTGGAATCTTCGAAGGAGAGGTTGCCGCCGCTGATGCTGCTGGCGCCGGTGCCGACGCCGAGGATGCCGCCGGACTTCACGAGCAGCCGCGTGGCCGGGGAGATGACGACGTTGTTGCCGCCGGTCAGCTTGATGGAGTTGACGTTCGTCGCCGAGGTGACGTTGACGTCGCCGCCGATGACGGTGGTGTTGACGATGTCGGTGAGGCCGACCTTGGTCGAGAGCGGGACGTATTCGCTGGCCGTCAGCGGACGGGCGAGGCCGCCGTCGATGGTGACGAAGTCAGTGCCGTTGCCGGTGACGGAGGCGTCGCCGACGACTTCCGGGAGGATCGAGACGTCCGGATTGCCGGCCGTTCCGCCACCGCCCTTGAGCGCTCCGCTCAGGCCCATCAAGCCGGTGGTTCCGTTGATGCCGCGAAGCAGCGCGGTGCCGCGCGAGGTGCGGTTGAGCGTGCCGAGAGAGAAGTTGGTGACCGCGCCGTTGGTGTTGGCCGGCTGGTCGACACTGATGGTTGAGTAAGAGCCAACATTCAGACCGCCACCCAACTGCGTCACCGAGACGGTGTCGTTGCCGATCAGCTTGGCTTCGCCGCCGACGAGGGCGATGGAAGCGTTGGCCGCAATGCGGTTGGTGTTGACGCCGGTGGTGTTGTCGAGCACGAGGCTGGTGTTCGGGTTGACGATGAAGTCCATCGCGCCGGTGTATCCTGCCGGGGCGGAGAAGTTGACGAGATTGTTGCCCTTGAGGGTGCCGTTGGCGCCGCGGAGCACGAGCGAGCCGGCATCGATAATCATCGTGCCAAAAACGGCATATTGATCGGCGTCGCCAGACGTCACGCCATCGACTCCGTTATTGGCGCCACTGATGATGACGGTGCCGGCGCCGACCTTGTGAATTTCGCGCGCGTCGGGGACGGCGGCTGCCGTGCCGGGACCCGAGGCGGAGGAGTAGAGGCGACCGGCGAAGTCGAGGCTGGTGCCGGCCTGCGCACCGAACGATACGACGACGCGGGCCGGGCCGGTAAGGGACGGGCCGCCGAAGCGGACGTCGCCGGAGAACGTGTTGTTCCCCGCGACGTTGTCGATCATGCCCATTCCGTTGGCGCCGATGCCGAGGAATCCGTTCGGGCCCGCGGTGGTGATGTCTTCGTTGACCGAGTAATTAAAGCCGGCCGGCGTCGCCGCCGGGGCTCGAAAGGCGATCGTTTGCGCGAGCGTCGCGCCACTGGCGCTGGAGAGCTGAAGCGTGCCGCCGTCGAACGCGCCGTCGAGCGACGCACTGCCCATGGCGCCGTCGGCCTGGACCTCGATAATCCCGCCGAACTGACGCATAAATCCGACGAAGGTGTTGGCGTTGCGGAGCACGACGGTACCCGCACCCGTCTTTGCCCAGCCGACGCCCCCGGTGTTGGCGCCGGTCTGCGCGCTGCTGATTTGGCCGGTGATGACCAGGGTGCCGGTGCTGCCGCCGATACCGACCAGGCCCGCACCGAGGTTGTTGATCGTGCCGTTAAGAGTGATGTTGCCGGCCCACGTGTTGGTGCCGCCGGTATTGCGAAGCTGGCCGAGGCTGCCCGCGGCCTGCGCGCCGGAGGTGAGCGTGACGTCCTCATTGATGATGCGAGTGCCCGGGAGCGCGAGAAAGCCCGCATCCATGTTCTGGGCGAAGACGGTGCCGTTGCCGGCGCCGGTCGCGCCGAGCGAGGCGTTGTTGTTCAGCGTGATCCCCACGACGGTGGTAATCCGCTGCGGCCCGGTGAGGCCCCCGGGAAGATCGAGGCTCGTCACACCGGTGTAGGTGTTGGCGCCACCGAGCGTGAGGGCTGCCGTGCCGGTCGTGCCGGTGCGGGCGATGGTCAGGCCGTTGGTTCCGGTGACGGTCGAGTTAATGATGCCGGTGATTCCGGCCAGGTTGTCGAGCATGATGGTGCTCGTGTTGAGCTCAACCGTGCCGCCGGTGAGGGTAACGGCGCCTTCTTCGAAGCGCATGCCGTCAGTGACCTGCGTGCCGCTTACGGTGACGGTGGAGGCGCCGGTGACGCCGGTGCCAGCGGAGAAGACCGCGGTATTGCCCGCGCCCCCCCATGCCTGGGTAGCGGAGGTGCCGGTGGCATCGGTGCTCCAGTTGGCGAGCACACCGTTCCAGGTCCCGGCCGCGGTGGTGCTGGCAGCGCCGCCGGCGGTCGCGCCGTTCACGTCCCAGTACAAATCGACGGCCTGCACCGTGTTCGGCGCCAAGGCGATGAGAGCCGCAACCGCGGGGGTGGCCATGACAGCGGCGCGGAGGCGACGCTTGATCGTGTAGGAATTAGAACGCACGCCGCGAAGACCGCTGCTGGACTTAGTCACGATGCTCTCCCGCCCCAGTGGGGCATTTAGTCAAACCGGATGGTTGAGTGCTCTGGCTGATTTGAATTACGCCGAATCGGCACCCGAGCCTTGGTAAGCAAGCATTGCTGCTCCCGTGGCGGGTGACTGGAATTGCTGCCCTCTCCGTGTGCCCTCGCAACACGGCGTAAGCCGAAGGGCCGCTGCCGAACAACGTCCGAAAACAACTGAGTTGGGTACGTATGCCCTGCCAACTCAAGGGAACTGTTCAACTTGATTTATAACCCAGCAGTGGGGAGATGCAAGGAAAAGCGCGGAAAAATGTGCTGATATTATGTAACTTGCGCTAACCTTGAATCTCAGCCGTGGTACGCCGCCTGTGGTTGCGTGGTTCTTAATAAAAAATCGCGGCTCAGCGGCAGGAATTGCGCGGCGTCGTCATCATTAATCCGGCAAACAGAGCGAAGATGGGCGAAGCTGACGGCTCAGAGATTCGACGGGCGCAAAACCTCCTGCGCCGAATCCACCGGCAGTACCAGACGTCCCATAAACTTTGGCGCATTAACGACTTGATCATCCCCTTTGTACAGATCGCAGACCCCGATCGCGTGCTCGATCAGGTGGCGGCTGAGGAAGATCGGCTCGAGCGAATCGCCGGTCGGCGGACCGATGGTGACCAGCTCCACCTCCCCTACTGGGCCGAACTGTGGGACAGCGCCCTCGGGATCGGTCAGCTTCTCATTCGGCGACGCGAGGAATTCGCCGGAAAGTCGGCGATTGATTTGGGTTGCGGGATGGGTCTCGCGGGGACAGTCGCGGCCCGCTTGGGGATGCGCGTGCTCTTCGCCGATCTTGAGCCGCCCGCCCTGCTGTTTGCGCAATTGAACAGTCTCCCGGATGCGCCGCGCGTCCGCACCCGCCGGCTGAACTGGCAGACCGATCGGCTCGACGAACAGTTCGACCTGATCCTCGGCGCGGACATCCTCTATGAGCGGAAGCAGTGGGACTTTCTCGAGCCGTTTTGGCGAGCGCATCTCAAGCCGGGCGGCACGGTCCTTCTCGGCGAGCCGGGCCGACAAACGGGCGAACTCTTCGTCGATTGGATCGCCGCGAAGCGATGGTCGATGCAGCAGCACGTCGAACCCGTGACCACCCGCCCCAAGCCGATCCGCATCTTCGAGCTGCGCGCCTTGTAAAAACGAACCGTAAAAACAAAAACGCCCGTCACTCAAGGTGCGGGCGTTCTGAAAATACGGACGGATCCACTTATGGCGTGTGGGAGCGGTTTGATCGAACCCTTCTTCAAGGGTGGGTGAGTGTCAGCGAAGGTTTTTTCGAACCTCCGTTTGTACCCGACTTCCGTTTCCCGTCTCGACTGGATCGATGAATGACGGACACGTTTCCATGTCCGTCCCACCAGTCACTGCGGGCTTACTTCAGGCGAGCGGCAAACCCCGGATCAAGTCTATAGGTTCGACAAATATGTGCTCCCAATCTCGAACACAGCAGAACATCCGTACTGCGAATGCTATCG
>JAXDMN010000020.1:0-8486 GCA_034666045.1 Phycisphaerales bacterium
GCTCGGCGGGCACGCTGAGCATGCCGCGGAGGTCCAACTCGGCTTGGCGGAGTTCCGCCTTCCCCGCGACCTTATAACCGGCCTTCTCCATCTGGGCGATGGCCGTGTTGGCGGCGTCAAAGAGCGGGAGCAGCGTCTTGAAGCGCGCCTCCCAGGCGACGACATCGTCGTCCGCGGTGGCGGGGTTCGCGGCCTGTTCCTCGGCCATCTGCTGGAGCATCGTCTGCTGGAAGATGCGCACGAAGCGAATGAGATCCTCCACATCGCGACAGGTCATCGCCTCGCGATGAAGCATCATCAGCACCTGGTCGCGAAGATGGTCGAGTGCGAGGTCGGTCATTGGTGCCTCAGAGTGCGATCGCACGCCGTGAAATCCTCGTCATACCACCGCTGTGGCGGCGGGTTTTGACGGGCCAGCTCAATCATCTCCTCGAAACGGCGGATAGCGCCACGGCGGCCGGGTACGAGCGCGTCAATCAGTCGGCGATGCCACGGCCGGATGATCGACGTCGTCCGTGTGGCGGCGAGAAGTAAGTCGCGAGCAACAGTCATCTGGCTCACCGCTAGATCCATCATCGTCGTGAACGACAATGGAGTATACACGTGTATAGAGCGGTCGGGGCCGCTCTTTTGCCCCGAAAATGTCCCTGTTCAGGCGGTTGACATCCGACCGATTTCATTCAACAATGCATCCGGATCAACGGATGGAGTTTTCGGGCGGGCCGGCCGTCAAATAGAATGGCCGGCCGTCGCTTTTTCGGCCGCCGGTGGGCCTTCGTCAACTTAATCACGGAGAATCGAATAATGCCGCAAACGATGACCGACACCAATCGCCAGAAGCCCGATGTCACGCCGCGCGGGGATGCGAAGCATGTCCGCACCGGAAAAATCGAGTTCAAGGTCGCCAACATGGACGACCTCGAAAAATTCCGGGAGGCGGCGGAGTGGGGGCGGAAGGAAATCATGCTCGCGGAGCAGGAGATGCCCGGGCTGATGGCCGTGCGGGCGGAGTACGCGAAGCAGCAGCCGCTCAAGGGGTTGAAAATCGTTGGGTCGTTGCACATGACGATCCAGACGGCCGTGCTGATTGAGACGCTGACCTCGCTCGGGGCGGACGTGCGCTGGTGCTCGTGCAATATTTTCAGCACGCAGGATCACGCGGCGGCGGCGGCGGTGGTGGGGCCGAGCGGAACGGTCGAGAATCCCGCGGGCGTGCCGGTCTTCGCCTGGAAGGGCGAGACACTCGAGGAATATTGGTGGTGCACCGAGCGCGCGATCGATTTCGGGGCCGGCAGCGGTCCCGATCAGATCGTCGACGACGGCGGCGACGTCACGCTGCTGATTCACAAGGGCGTGGAATTCGAGAATGCGGGGAAAGTCCCCGGGCCGGAGACGACGGATAACGAGGAGTTCAAGGAAATTTTGGCGCTGCTCGGCAAATGCTTCGCGAAGGATCCGCAGCGCTGGCACAAGGTGGCCGCGAGCGTCAAAGGCGTCAGCGAAGAAACGACGACCGGCGTGCATCGCTTGTACGAGATGCAGCAGAAGGGGACGCTGCTGTTCCCGGCGATCAACGTGAACGACAGCGTGACGAAGAGCAAGTTCGACAACCTGTACGGGTGTCGGCACAGCCTCGTCGACGGGCTGTTCCGCGCGACGGATGTGATGCTGAGTGGCAAGGTCGCGGTCGTGTGCGGCTACGGCGACGTGGGCAAGGGGTGTGCGCAGTCGCTGAAAGGGCAGGGGGCGCGCGTCATATGTACTGAAATAGATCCGATCAACGCCCTTCAGGCGGCGATGGAGGGATTTCAAGTTTTGACGCTCGAAGACACGCTCCCCTACGCCGACATCTTCATCACCACGACCGGCAACTACCACATCATCACCGCCGAGCACATGGCGAAGATGAAAGACAAAGCGATCATCGGCAATATTGGCCACTTCGACAACGAGATCGACATGGCCGGCTTGAAGAAGATGCCGGGGATCAAGAAGACGAACATCAAGCCGCAGTACGACATGTGGACGTTCGCGGACGGACACTCTGTGTTGATCCTGGCGGAAGGGCGGCTGCTGAATCTGGGATGCGCGACCGGGCATCCGTCGTTCGTGATGTCGAACAGCTTCACCAATCAAACGATCGCGCAGATCGAGTTGGCGGTGAATCGCGCGAAGTACGAGAAGCGCGTGTACGTGCTGCCGAAACATCTCGACGAGAAGGTCGCGCGGCTGCACCTCGAGAAGCTCGGCGTGCGTCTCACGAAGTTGACAAAGGAACAGGCGGATTACATTGGGGTGCCGGTTGAGGGGCCTTATAAGAGCGACCATTACAGGTATTGAGTAGTTGCTAACAATTGATCCGCGGACAAGCCGGCGATACCTCGCCGGCTTGTTCTTTTTTCTGCGGGCGCTGGCGGATCAAACGCCACGGTCGCACAGATGTCTTCGTTGACCCGTTCTTGCGCGGCGAATTCATTTCATGTGCGGGTTATCGGTCGCGGCGACGCAAGGAGGGGGCGGGATCCGTCGATCTGCTTTATATGCTTCCGCACACGCCCGAACCTGCGAATGAGAACGATGAAGAGTCGACGCCCGTGCCCGGCAAAAGCCGCGTGTGGCAGGTCGTCGTCGCGATCGTCGCCGGTGTCGTTGGGCTCGGATACTTCATGTACCGGCCAGGGCCGGCGCTGGCGCTGGCGGACGAGGCGGCGGCGTGGTCGAAGGGATGGAACGATTCCGTCCGCCGGAGCCGCGACACGGGCAAGCCCGCGCTCGTGCTCTACACCGCCGACTGGTGTCCGGCGTGTCGCTGGTTCGAATCGGAAGTCCTCATCGCGCCTGAGGTGAAAACCCAGATGACGGCGCGCTACACGCCGATCATGGTCGACATGAGTCGCCGCGACAGTCCGAACCACGCGCTCGCCAAACAGTACAAGATCGAAGCGCTGCCCACGCTGGTGCTTTACAATCGCGAAGGGCGCGAGCTGGCGCGGACGCATGCACTGCCGGTGGAGGATCTGGTCGCCTGGCTGCGCAGCGACGGGGGCACGACGAAATAGTTCGCCGATCGCAGTGGGAAAAGGCTGACCCGCCATAACTCCTGATTTTTCGCCAGATCCGCCGAAAAACCGCCCCAACTGCCGGCCGGGCCGGAAGTAAAAACGCGCCATTAGAGTGCGGCCGCCACGATTTTTCGCACCGCCCCCATACCTAAGGTCGTCGGGGGCGCACGACGCGGCCAACGCAGCCGTAGCCGCCGGGCCGGGATATCGTCGGCCCTCAATTTATCAGCGGCCCGACCTACAATGCGGGGACATGAGCACGCCCGCGCAACTGAAAATCCGCTCCGCACCGAAGCTGAACAACGCCACACTCCTGCTCGCGCTCACCGGCTGGATGGACGGCGGCGACGTCTCGACCGGCACCGTGCGGACCGTCATGGGCCGCCGCGAAGTGAAACGCATCGCGACGATCGATCCCGAGGATTTTTACATCTACAACTTCCCCGGCTCGATGGAGATCGCGTCACTCTTCCGTCCGCACGTGAAGAACGACCGCGGCGTCGTCACCGAAATCGAGATGCCCGCGAACGTCTTCTGGGCGGATCCGGAGGCGAACCTGGTTTTCTTCGTCGGCAAAGAACCAAACCTGAAGTGGCAGACTTTCTCCGACTGCATCTTCGAGCTCGCGAAGCAACTCGGCGTGACGCGCATCATTTTCATGGGCAGCTTCGGCGGCTCGGTGCCGCACACGCGCGAGCCGCGACTGTACGGGTCGGTCTCACAGCCGAAGCTCCGCAAGCTGCTCAAGCAGTACGGGCTGCGTCCGAGCGATTACGAAGGCCCGGGCAGCTTTGCGTCATTCCTGTTGCACGAAGCGCCGAAGCACGAGATCGAAATGCTCAGCCTCGTCGCCGAGATCCCGTCGTACTTGCAGGGCACGAACCCGCTGAGCATCGAAGCGATCTCGCGCCGCCTGTCCGCGATCCTCGGGCATCCAATCGATCTCGACGCGCTGCGCGAAACCAGCAACGACTGGGAGAACCGCGTCACCGCCGCCGTGCAGAAAGACGAAGAGCTCGCGGAGACCATCCGCAAGCTGGAAGAGGCCTACGACAACGAGTTGATCGAGGCGGAGTGATCGCGGCGCGGGCGTTTATCGCTTCTGCGGCGCAACGAGTTTGTCGGTTATGGCGCCGCCGTTCCCGGCCGAAGTTAAGTACATGGCGCGGGCGGAGCGGGAACGGGCAGCGAAACGAGTTATCCGGACGTCGCTCCTCGTGGCCGGCGTCTTTCTCGTCGTGGGCGCGGTCATCTTCTGGCACGCTGCCCGCGCGGGGTCCGGCGCGATTGAATCGTGGGTCGCGGGGCAGATTCAATCGGCCGGCGACGCCTATCTCAATCCGAAACTTTCCTTCGTCGATCTCGACTACGAATTTCCTTCGACGGTTCGACTCAGGTCGCTTCGGCTGACGGCCGCTGATCCGGCGAATCCGGGGAAGTCGGTCGACATCGTCGCGTGCGAGCAGGCGGAGATCGAGCTGACGGAAATCCCCAAGGCGGGGCAGCCGATTCAGATCGCGTCGATCGTACTGCGCAAGCCGGTCTTCCAGGCGATCGCGGCGGGCGCTGGATCGAAGCGTCTGATTGGATTTTCGGAGCTAATCAAGACCACCGCCCTGGGAACAGCGACGCAGCCGACGCTGGCGGATCTGCCGCGGCTCAGCGGGCTGCTGCACATGAAGCGCGTGGAGCTGATCGACGGGCGGATCATCGCCGACGCGCGCGTGCCGGGCGTGCCGCGGATGGAAATCGACAAGATCAACACGCGGCTCGCCGTCGAGCCGTCGGGCGACGGGTGGTACAAGCTCGACACGCGCATCACCCGCGCGCCGATCTTCGATCTCGCGATCGCCGGGCGGCTGAACCTCGACACGTTCACCGCGGCGGATGCGGTCATCACGATCAAAGCACAAGTCGCGCGCGAGCACGATGGTTACCTGCCGCCGGAGTTGCAGGCGTTCCTCCGCGCGCACGAAGTGCAGGGCGCGCTCGAGGCGAAGATCAGCGCGGCAACGCTGCCGCTGCTCGATCCGGGGCGCGGGCAAATGCGGATGGAAGCGTCGCTCGAACGGGCGAACCTTTCGTTTCGTGATTATCGCCTGCCGATCGATTCGCTGACGATGTCGGCGGCGCTGGACGGCGGGGTGCTGACGTTGTCAAAACTCGACGTGCGGGCGCTGCGCGGGACGGCGGCGGTGCAGGGTGCGCTGACGTTCAACGCGGCGCTCGACGCCGATCTCCGCGTCGTCGTGCGCAACATGGTCCTCGACGAGACGATTCGCGACGGCAGCGCGTCGGCGAAAGATCCAAAGTTCGGCGGACGCCTCAACGCGCAGGTCGCCGCCGCGGCGTCGCTCAGTTCGTTCGCGACCACGCAGCCGATGAGCGACACTTGGGGACGCGGAAAAATCACCATCGACCAAGGCCAGCTCGTTCACATCCCGGTCGTGCAGGGCCTCGGCCGCGCGATCACGAAGAGCAAGTCGTGGCTGAGCGGCCGCGGCGGGAAAGGGAAGGGAAGCGACCGCGCGATCGTGCTGTTCACGCTGCGCGGCCGCGCGGCGCGATGCAGCGAGATGACCTACATCGGCGACGTCTTCGCGGCGCGCGGGCGCGGCGACGTCGGGTTCGATCAGCAACTCGACCTCATCGTCAACGCGGGCCCGCTCGAGAAGATGCAGAGCCTGCTCGGCAAACACGTCGGCGGGGTTTTCGGCAAGTTCACCGATGCGCTGGCGGGATATCACGTGACCGGGACCGTGCGGGAACCGGAAGTCGGCGTGCAAATTGCGGGCGGGCGCATCAACCGCGCCGGACGCGCGGTAACGGGTGGGCTCAGGCGCGTCGGCAACGGGGTCGGGTCACTCGGGGAGCGCATGGTCGGAACCGAAACAGACGAACGGTAATTGGTGAAACCTGTCAGATGCTTCATAGCCCCATGCGGAAGCATGGGGGGGAGCAGACCGCACGCTTCCGCGTGCGGCTATTCGCTGCGCACGAATCACAACGGTAGCAGCTTGATCTTCCCGGTCAGCGGATCGAAGAGCAACGCCGACGAGCCGGCGGCGCCGTAGAGCGGGCCGGGGTTCAGCACGCGCGTGCGTCCCACCGTGTAATCTTCCAGCGACAGCTCGTGGCCGCACAGCACGTAGTCGTGCCGTTGCTCGTCGAGAATTCGGCGGAGGAGCTTGCGGTCGTCGCCGTGCACGACGATGACGTTCTTCCCGGCGAAATCGAAGTCGCCCATGATGCCGAGACACTCGACGCCGACGCTGTGGCCGTAGCGCATGAGTCCCATGCGGTCTGCGTCGCGATCGCCCCAGACGAATCCGGAGGCGACCGAGCCGAGCGCGTCGAGGACGTGCCGTCCGCCGATGTCGCCGCAGTGAACGACGAATTCCGCGCCGCCCCGACGAAGCACGTTCATGGCTGTGGACACGCTCTCCGCGCGACCATCTGAATTCGCGATGACGCCCAACATCCGTGTTAGCACAGCCTCCCAGCAAGCCCGGCGCTTCCTCGCGCGCGCGTCCGGGCACTGATGTCACCCAAGCGAGTTTGGGGATTCTAGGGATTTGTTGCAGAAGTGGTACTGCTCTGGCGCGAAGTTGTTTCGCGTGTCACTTTTCTAACCCAGCCGCGCGCGGCGAAGCGCTTCAAGAGCGGCCGCGACCGCGATGGACCGAGCACGGTCGCGGCGGTCGAGAGGGCGTCGGTCGTGATGCCGCGACGGGCGACGACGGTAGCGGCGAAATGATTCGTCAAGCCGATGCCGGTTCGCGGATCGACCACGTGCGAGTATGGAACGCCATCGATCTCAACGAACTGTTCCGTATAGCCGGACGTGGAGACAGCGGCGTCAGCAAGGGAAAATTTCTTGCTATCCTGCGTCTCGATCAGCCATCCCTCGGGACGATCCGGCGGAGCCGCGGAGACGACGATGTCGCCGCCGGCTTCGAACAGCGCGGAAGTGACGGCATGATCCTGCAGAACGCGGATGGCCTCGTCGCCGGCGTATCCCTTGCCGATCCCGCCAAGGTCGAGACGCATGCCGGGGAGTTTCAAGTCGACCGTTTGGCGCTTCCGGTCGAGCTGCATCAGATGGTGGCCGACCAACGAGCGGGCCGTCGCCAAAGCGAGCGGGTCTGGGAGCTTTTGGGTCTTGCGCGACTGGCGCCAGAGTTGGACGAGCGGTCCGACGGTGACATCGAACGCACCGGCGGACGCTTCCGAGACGTGCTGGGCATACGCGAGGACGTCGAACAGTTCCTTGCTCACCGGCACCGGCCCGGTTCCCGCCTTGCCGCAAAGCTGCATCAGCTCACTGTCGCGCTGGTAGTCGCTCATGATCTCTTCGAGCTCGGCGACGCGTGCGAAGGCGGCTTTTGCGGCGGTTTTCGCGGTGGGTTCATCTTTTGTATACAACACCAGCCGGACTTGAAGCCCCATCAGCCCCTGGACATATTCGTAGCGCTGGAGGTCCAACCGAACCGCCGGCGATCGCGAAGACGGGCGCACTGTGCACCCGCTCACGCTCGAAATCAGCGCGACAACGACGCACCATCTGATCGGTATTTGCATCAGAGAAAGCAGTTTGGAGTAGCCTTTGATTGGGACATCATGCACCTGGCGCCACGCGATCGCCTGGCTTGTCGTTTTAACCGTCGCAGCGCCGGTTCTCGCCGCTGATGCGCCGGCCCCGGCCGCGCCGGCTGCCGCGCCGACTACGAAGCCTTCCGGACCTTACGCCCAGGCGATTCCCGGGACCACCGTCACGATCGACATGGTTCCGATCCCGGGCGGAGAGTTTACGCCAGCCACCGGCGCTGCCGTCAAGATCAAGCCGCTCTTCATGAGCAAGTGCGAGATCGTCTGGGACGCGTACGACATCTTCGCGTTCCAGATGG
This sequence comes from Phycisphaerales bacterium, assembly GCA_034666045.1. GTDB lineage: Bacteria > Planctomycetota > Phycisphaerae > Tepidisphaerales > Tepidisphaeraceae > JAICTV01. Next base: position 7,970 of record JAXDMN010000020.1, read on the forward strand.
ATATGACCGACCAGCAGAAGGCGGCCGGGGTGGATGCGAAGTCCCGGCCGAGCCGTCCGTATGGCGATCAGACGCACGGCTTCGGGCGGAGCAAGCATCCCGCGATTCACATTACCCGCCACGCGGCGGAGCAGTATTGCGTGTGGCTGAACAAGAAGACGGGCAAGACGTATCGTCTGCCGACCGAAGCGGAATGGGAATACGCCTGCCGCGCCGGCTCGACGACCACGCCGCAGGCGAGCGGGCTCGACGCCGTCGCCTGGTACTGGGACAACGCCGAGGACAAGACGCATCCGGTCGGTAAGAAATCCCCGAACGGCTGGGGCTTGCACGACATGCTCGGCAACGTGATGGAGTACGTGATCATCCCCGGCGCCGCGGCCGACGCGAAGCCCACCGCCGCCGGCGGCAGCTACGCCGACGAGGCGAAGGACGTGCACTGCGGCGCGCGCAAGTCGCAAACCGCCGATTGGAATTCGACCGATCCGCAGAATCCCAAGAGCAAATGGTGGCTCAG
>JAXDMN010000021.1:0-5257 GCA_034666045.1 Phycisphaerales bacterium
TGGGCTCGGCGATGCGCGCCCGCACGGCCGTCGCCCGGCGGCACGAGTTATTGCTTCGCGTGCTCACGCACAACATCATGCTGTTGGCGGAGGGTTGAGACAGAGCAGAAGTGACCCCTTTATGACCGCTGACCCCTTCTTCTTGCCACCATGCCACGAGTCGGGCGAGGGTCAACCAGACCGCGATGGCGAGGATAATGCACCACTTCGTGGCTTCCACGACAAACGCGCCAACCGATCCCGACACGTTCAAGCCCGCCGTCTGACCGCCGGCGAGGTCTGATACCAGCAGTTCCGGCCAGAAGTAGATTCGATAACGAAAAAGGTCGGTTGAAGTCACCCATGAAAGGCCAAGGCAATACTGGCCGACCCGAGCAACGTACATCAGTGAGAACAATGCGAGCGGAGCGAGGAGAATCGCCGCAAGGCGTTTCGCATGGCGTTTCGGGCCGCTGCTGCGAAGTGCGTCGTAGAGCGGAAGACACGCCAGCAGGATCGCGATCGACGAGAACGCGACCAGCGCGACGCCCGAGCTGTCCGATGGCTGGGGTCCGTAACGAAGGTAGCCCGCGCTCATCTCAACGAACAATCGCGTCACTGGCGGTTGGTATTTCAGCGGCATGCTTTGGAAGATCGCCGCGATGCCTGCCAACACCAATGCGCCCATGAACAGGACTGGCGCCGCGCTGAGCAGCAACGCAACGTAGCTGCATGCGACGCCCCAGCGACGCGTCCAGTCCAGCTTGCCGGCGCGCCGTCCGCGCTCTTTCGAAAACAGCAGCACCACGCCGATGCAGAAGACCAGTGGGGGATACACGCCCATGGTGCAGAGCAGACTCTGGTCCAGCGTGCGGACGGCGCCCGGGAAGCCGAACACGCTCGGCACCGGCACGCTCGAGGCCCATCCGAACGCCTTGAGCGCATCCATGAGCGGCACGAGCACCAGGACCCACGCGCCGGCCAGCATGCGCCGCCGCCAGCGCGGGTCGCTGTCCCGCCAGGCCGGCCGAAGCGGTACCTCCGCCACTCGCGATGACTCCGCCACCGACGCCCCGCATTCCGGGCATTGCCCGTCCTGCGGATGGGCGCGCAAGTCGTACCCGCAGCGGTGGCACGGCAGATCAACGGAGACTTCACCCGAGTGAGCCGTCATCGGAAAGTTCGGCCCGGAGGCATAAAGGGATCACGTTGGGCGTCGCGTCCACGTGACCCCTTCGCCCTTTGAGGAGGTTGAGGCGCAGTGGCCGAGCCGGCGCCGTGCCGACTCTCGATTCGCAAGAAGCCTACCCGCTGGCTCGGTCCACTGCATCGGCGGGTTATTCGCGCTCACACGACTGCCGCCTATCCTTCGCCCTGTAGCCCGATACGCGCGACCTTGCCGTCCCTGATGTACGCCGCGTGGCCGTGTTCCTCGTCCCAGGTGCACGGCCAGTTGATCTCGACGCGCCACGCTTTGCCGCTTTGCCGCGGGATGTGCAGGGACGGCTTACCCAGCTCCTTCCAGAGCGCGGCCGGGGTCTTCACGTCGGGGATCCATTTTGCGCCGAGCGCCTGGACGTACTCGGGAAACACGCGGCGGTAGTAGTTGAAGTTCGCCCGTTCGACGGCCCCGTGCAGCTTCTCGGCGCTCTTGCGGAAGCGCTCGAACGCGTGGCGCTGCTTGTCGCTCACCGTCTTGCCGCCCTCGAGCGTGAGGGGTATGTTGCCGAACGGCGGCACTGTGGCGCGGCCTAGCCATTCGCTGCCGTCCCACTTCAGCGCGCCCAGAACCGGGTCGTCCAGCTTCGCGCCCCGCGACGGCTGGCGGCGCTTCAGGAGCGCCCTGAATTCGATCCGCCGGGCCTCGTACTCCGCGATCTCCCGGCGCAGCTTCTCGCCGAGGACGGAGGGATCGAACCTGGGTATCTTCATCGAGGTTCCTTGTTGACGTCGGCGAAGAGATGAACATCTCCGAATTCATTTCGCAAATGGAGGAGCGGCGGCCCCCTGCATCCGAGAAGGACCTGGTCGCGTTTGAGGCTGGCATCGGCTGCCGCTTGCCCGAGGATTATCGCCAGTTTCTGCGGAGCGCGAACGGCGGCTCAGTCTTGGCCGCATGTTCAGCGTTGCGGCGATCACAGCCATCGCTCTGTTTGTATTTTATTGGATTACGAAATGAAGTCTCTGTGAGTCTGACAAAGGTCGGGGCGGCGCGGCGCCCGCCTCATGAACCCAACGCTTACGCCATACTACGCTTCGACGCGCATGCGGGGGCATAGGATTTACCGCACCGCTTTTACTGCACCGCGCCCTTGACGTGGTCGACCGCCTGCTTCGCCTTGTCGGCGACTTGCTCGGCTTTGGCCGTCACACTCTCGAGCTGATCGGCGACTTTGTCGTTTACGGTCGGCGTCGGCTGAGTGGTCGGGCCGCGGGCGATTACTTCATCGATTTGCTTTGCGAGTTCGTCGCCGTGGGTCAGTGATCCGAATGCTTTCGCGAGCACGTCGGTCTGCCCAGTGGCGACGAGGCGCTTCGCGAGCGCCGGATGGGCCGCGACGTCGTCCGCTTTCCAATCGGAGATGTTCACGTACGTGTCGCGGATGCCCATGCGGTCCTTCGGCAGGACCTTAACCTTCTCGCCGGTCCAGATGATGTGCAGCGCCGACGCCGCCACCGACCAGCCGCCGATGAGCAACACGAACACGAACAACCGGAAGAGGAATTTCAGCTTTTTCATTCGCATGCCTCCAACGACAAAGAGGATAGCGACCACTGTACCCGCGCGGCCGTTACAGTTTCGAGGGAATTGTGGAACCGCAGCGGCGGCAATGGCGTTGGCGGGGTGAAAACGGGGGATTAGGCAGAGCCTAGGACGGCGGACGCGGGTCGTCGCCGTTGTTGGACATGTCGGACGGATCGAGCTCCAGGTCATCCGGGGCCAGTCCATCGTCGATCCGGCGCGCGCCTGACTCTTCGCCTGACTCTTCGGCCTCGATTTCCAGGTCCGCCTCGACTTCGGGCATTTCAATTTCCGCTTCCGCCGCCGGCTCCGCTGCAACGGGAAGATTCGCCTCGCCCTCGATTGGCAGCGTCCGCGACGGCGCGACCGGCAGCGCGCTCTGGTAGTAGCCCACCGCGAAAAGCCCCTGCTGTTGCTGGTAAGGAAAATTGATCAGCTCGCAGAATTCCTGGATCAGCGCTTGCGCCGCGGCGTCCTGCTTCTCGGCGGACTGGACGGCGACCTGGTGCTTGCGGTCGCGGAATCGCATCATCTGGATGAACCGCCCGGTCGTCTCGCCGCTGCCCCAGTTCGGGCCGACCTGCTCGAACACGTCGAACTGATCGCAGCCGAGCCGCCCGAGCGTCTGGCGGAACTTGCGGACCAGCCGCGCGTGTTCGGCGCGCTTTTCCTTGGGGACCACGTAACTGTTGGTTTGCAAGAGCATCGGCTGTCCTTATTTACCGCAAACGGCAGCGAATGCACAGTGTGCCAGAAGCCGCGACCGCTGACAAACCGCCCCCGCGTTCGGATATGCTGACGGTCACCCATGAGTGCGAAACCGAATACCGCCAAGCAACGCGCCGCCGAGGCCGCTCTCGAATACGTCCGCAGCGACACCGTGATTGGCCTGGGCACCGGATCGACCGCCGACTGCTTCCTGATCGCGCTGGCCGACGCGCTGGAGAACGGGCGATTGAAAGACGTCGGCGGCGTTCCGACCAGCGAGCACACCGCGCGTTTGGCGCGCGAGCTCGGCATCCCGATCGTGGATCTGTCGGACGTCGATGAGCCGCTTGATGTGACAGTCGACGGCGCGGACGAAGTTGCACCGAATCTCGACTTGATCAAGGGCCTGGGCGGGGCGCTGCTGCGGGAGAAGATCGTCGCGCAGAACTCGAAGTCGCTGATCATCATCGCTGACGCGAGCAAGCGCGTGGAAAAGCTTGGGACGAAGTCGCCGGTGCCGGTGGAGGTCGTGCAGTTCGCCCACGAGTCGACCGCGCGGTTCCTCGCATCGCTCGGGTGCAGGCCGGAGCTGCGCAGGGAAGCAGATGGTGCGCCGTTCGTTACGGATAATCATAACTTCATCTACCACTGTCGCTTCTTGGGCGGCATCGCGGACGCGCGCGGTTTTCAATCGGCGCTGTGCGACCGCGCGGGGATTGTGGAGACCGGGTTGTTCCTCCACATGGCCCAAATCGCGCTGCTCGCGTCCGATGCGGGCGACGTGGAAACGATCCGCCGTTCCGCATGAACCCGGTTAGAAATCGAAGACTTTATATGCACCGCGGCGCGTGCGCAATTTCCGGCGGTGTCTTCTATTTTTGCCATTGTCGGTGGTGAAACTGCGGTGATAGCTTGCTCCTGAAGTGACGAAGCGCGACCGCCGGGGCCGCGCATTTCTCGTACAGGAACATCTTGCGGATGGAGATTCTATGAAGATCAATACAACCACAGTAGGCCGCGCCGCGGCGATCGCGCTGGTCACGATGCTGATAATCGGCTGCCAGACGGCGCCGAAGACCGAGGCGAAGAAAGCGTCTCTCGAGCAGGACGCTCAATCGGCGCTGAAGCAGATGGAAGCGGCGGATCCCGCGCTGGCAGACGTTGTGAGCCGAGCCTATGCGTACGCCATCTTTCCCCATGTCGGCAAGGGCGGGCTGATCGTCGGCGGCGGATATGGACGCGGCGTGGTCTACGAGCAGGGCCGACAGATCGGTTTTGCGGACATGACGCAGGCATCCGTCGGCGCGCAGATCGGCGGACAATCGTTCTCGGAGCTGATCGTGTTCGAGAACAAGGAAGCGCTCGATCGCTTCAAGAACAACCAACTGACCTTCTCCGCCAACGCGTCCGCGGTCGCCGTCAAGAAGGGCGCCGCATCGTCGATGAAATATGAGAATGGCGTCGCGGTTTTCGTGATGCCGCGGGCGGGCCTGATGGCGGAGCTTTCGGTCGGCGGACAGAAGTTCACCTTCTCGCCCGTGGAAGGCAGCGGCCAACCGTCGACGCGATCGGCGCAGGGCGCGTCGGCAACGGAAGGGCAGAGCGACACGCGAACGACTGAGACGAAGACGGAAATCAAGACCGAACGCCGCACCACCGATTAACGGTTGCGGCGACGTTGACGGCGATTCATGAATCACCCGGTTTGCCTGCGCGTCCTTGAGGGGTCCGTGCGGGTGGCCGGGTGATTTTTTGAATTCCGGCGAGATTCACGCGCTATCAAACCCGAACCGGCTCCACGCCCGCGTCGAACGCCTTCTTCACCAT
>JAXDMN010000022.1:0-3694 GCA_034666045.1 Phycisphaerales bacterium
TACTCGCTGAAGGATCCGCAGGGGCACGTGCAGATTGCGGATGCGACGCCAGCCAAATTCGCCGAGCTGCAGCCGCAGCTCTATCAGCAGATCAAGCACTACATCGCCGTGCACGCGGACGACGCGCCGATTCCGTCGGCGGATTTGACCGCGCCGATCCCGAGTGCGGACACCCGACGAGAGTAGTGAGATGGAGCCGACCGTCGCCGGCAACGGAATGGTCGCCACGTCACACCCTATCGCGGCGCAGGTCGGCGTCGACATTCTCAAGAGCGGCGGCAACGCGATCGACGCGGCCGTCGCGACCAACGCGGCAATGGGATTGATGGAGCCGATGGCCTGCGGCATCGGCGGGGATCTCTTCGCGCTCGTGTGGGACGCCCGGCAGCGAAAACTGTTCGGCCTGAGCGCGTCCGGCCGCTCGGCGTACGCGGCGGCTATCGGGCTGTTCGACGATCACGCGCTCGATTTCATTCCGACGCACGGCCCGCTGAGCTGGTCGGTTCCCGGGTGCGTCGACGGGTGGGATCAACTGCTGAAAAAATTCGGGACGATGCCGCTCGCGAAACTGCTCGAGCCGGCGATCGATTGGGCCCAGCGCGGCGTGCCCACGCCGCCGGTGATCGCCAATACCTGGAACAACGCGGCGGAATTTTTGCGCGAGACGCCCGAGGCGGCGGCGACGTTTCTCGTGGACGGTCATTCGCCGCGCGCGGGCGAGATGTTTCGCAATCCGCGGCTGGCGGAGACGTATCGACACATCGCGCGCGATGGCCGGGATGGATTTTATCACGGGCGAATCGCAGATCAGATCGTCGCGTATTCCGACAGCGTGGGCGGATTGTTTTCGCGCCGGGATTTCCAGGATCACGAATCGAACTGGGTGCAGCCGGTCTCGACGAACTACCGCGGCCACGACGTGTGGGAAATTCCGCCGCCGGGACAGGGCATCGCCGTGTTGCAGATGCTCAACCTGCTGGAAGGATTCGACCTGGCGTCGATGGGCGCGGCATCCGCCGACTGGTGGCACCTGTTCATCGAGGCGAAAAAGCTGGCGTACGCGGACCGCGCGATCAATTACGCCGATCCGGATTTTGCCGACGTGCCGCTCGAATTTTTGATTTCGAAGTCATACGCGAACAATCGCCGCAGGCGGATCGACATGTTGCGCGCCGCCGACAACGTCCCGCCCGGCGAACCCGCGCGCGGCGACACGATCTATCTCAGCGTGGTGGACAAGGATCGGAATTGCGTCTCGCTCATCCAAAGCAATTTCGACAGCTTCGGCAGCCGCCACGTGCCGGGCGACCTCGGCTTCGCACTTCAGAACCGCGGCAATTCATTCTCGCTCGACCGCAACCATCGCAACGCGCTCGCGCCGCACAAACGCCCGTTCCACACGATCATCCCCGGCTTCGTCACGCGCGGCGGCGAGCCGCATTTCGTCTTCGGCGTCATGGGCGGCGACATGCAGCCGCAGGGACAGGTGCAGGTCCTCGTGAACCTGCTCGATTTTCAAATGAACATCCAGACGGCGGGCGACACGCCGCGGATGCAGCATTTCGGCTCCGCCACCCCGACGGGTCGAGCAGCCAATGGCGCGGGCGAAGTGTTAGCCGAGCCCGGCATCGGGCAGTCGGTAGTCGACGACCTCCAATCGCGCGGCCACATCGTCGGCCGGACAGAGAAGAACCCCGGCGGCTACCAGGGCATCCTGATCGACCGCGAGCGAAACATGCTCCTCGGCGCCAGCGAATCCCGTCGTGATGGCCGAGCCATTGGGTATTAGGGGGCGCGTAAATTCACACATTGTCATCCTGAGCGGGTGTCTACGAAGTCGCTTTTCACGTGGCATGGGCGCCTCGCCCATGCATTCGCGGCGGTCAGCCGTTTCTGTGACGCAACGAAGAGCCGCTGGCGCGGCGAGATGCATGGGCGAGGCGCCCATGCCACGACTTTTCAGACACGCTCTGAGCGGGTGTCTACGAAGCGACAGAACGCTTTGAGTTCGAGCGCTGCGCATCAGTCATCACAAACGCGCAGCGCGCGCGGCGGCGAAAATCCGCCGATCGCAGACTTTTCCCCGCGACGTTTCCTGCCGTTTTCCGCGATGCATGCCGGCGCGCTGCGCCGTCGTCGCGACGAGCGCGCAGCGCGGCGGTGGAGATGGAGGGCGCGCGATCTCCGCGCCCGCTCGCAGACGTCGCGGCGGACGCGAAATGCAACAAATGCAACGCCTTGCAACAATATCCTGTTTTCGCGATCCCACTCGCGGCGCAAGTCGCGGCTGGACAACGACTAGCGGCGACCTCGATCCGCCGCGCAGGAAAAAGTGTTGCAGGGACGCATTGAAAGCCAGTGGTACTCCCGCTGAGAGGGTGTTTAAGAAGTCCGTCACCTCAGAGGACCCAAGCGTTGTCATCCTGAGCGTACTCGCGAAGGATCTGCGTTTGACGACGAGGAACGCAGATGCTTCGGAGTACCTCAGCATGACAAAATGCTCGTTTTTGGCGCAGCAGGACTTCTTAAACTCCCGCTGAGGATGACAAGCGCAACGTTATTTCGTCGTGAGCAGCTCATCGGTCGCCGGATTTTCTTCAATCGCGATGTCTGCGTACTCGTCGAACAGGCCCTTGTTGTGCATCTGCAACGCGAACGGCCCCTTCCGACCCGCGGTTTCATCTTTGAAAGTCAGCACCTCGACTGCCTTGCTGCCGGGCGGTGGCCATTTTTGCGACGCCGGACTTGGAATCCACGAGGATTTCGACGCGGCTCCATTGGTGCTCGTCGAATTTTCGATCGCCGACGCGCGTGAAGAATTCCTTGCCGCCGTTGTTCTTGCCCTTGCGGTAGTCCCAATGTCCGCCATTGGGGACCTGGAACTGGACGCCGTTGAGCGTGGTCGTCGGCTTCTCGCCTTCGGCGGGCGTGACCGTCGAGGCGTCGCAGAAGACGAGGACGCCGGCGCGGTGATCCGGTTTTCCGCTGACGTGGCGGACGTCGAAGATGATGCGATAGCGGTCGTACTCATTCGTCGTGTAGATGACGCCGCGCGCTGCGCCGAGGCTGGCGAGGAGGCCGTTTTTCACGATCCACGAATCCGGCGGGATCTGCTTCCAGCCCTCGAGCGATTTGCCGTCGAAAATTTTCGACATGCCGGGCGGCAGCGGCGCACTCGGCGGCGGGACGGAGCCGATGTTGGCGATCGATTCCTGCGTTGTCGGCGCGGTGGCCGGTGGCGCGGGCGCGGCGAAAGCGTTATGTGCGATCGCGAGTGCAGTGAACACCGCTGCCACGAGAATGGTTCGCTTCATGGCGCGGAATGATACTGAGACTCGTCGGGATTCATGCGTCAATTAGCGCACGACCAGGATTCTTCGGCCGCTACTTGATCGCCGCACGGATGCGGTGGCAGCAGGTGACGGCGAGCGAGCCGTCGCCGACGGCGAAGCCGACGCGCTTCGTGCTGCCGGCGCGGACGTCGCCGCCCGCGAGAACGCGCGGGATCGTCGTTTCCAGCGGCGTGGGCTCGCGGTCCTCGAGGGGCCAGCGGCCGCTGTTGAGCGCATCGAGGCCGGTGAGGATGTAGCCGTGCTCGTCGCGCGCGAGCGAGTCGGGGAGCCAGTTCACGAACGGCTCCGCGCCGATGAAGACGAAGATCGCGTTGCAGTCGATGCGCGAGGTCGTGCCGTCC
>JAXDMN010000023.1:0-12837 GCA_034666045.1 Phycisphaerales bacterium
GTGGGTAGTGCTCGTCGGATAATACCTCGGCATCATCCTGGCCGCGCTGCTGGCGATCGCGGTGCTTGGGACGATCCTGATCCTCTGCACCTGGGCCCGGCTGCCGGGCGATTACCAGCTTCGCACCTCGACGATCGACGAGCGCGAGGTCAAGCAGATCCTCGACATGCGTCTGATGCACATCGCCGGGCTCGTGCCGAGCCTGGTGTTGATGTGGCTTCAGATCAGCGTTCTGGCGGCGATCGGCGTCGCGCTGTCGACGCGCTTCTCGCTCGTGGTCAACCTGCCGGTCGTGATCCTCCTTTATGTCGCGGGCAACCTGACGCGATTCCTGTTCCCGCTCGACGGCCCGAATGCGCCGCTCGCGGGTCGCGGCGCCCTCACGCGCGGCGTCGCCTACGTCATCAGCCTGGTGCTGCCCTACCTCGAAACCTTCGACCTGCGGCAGAAGACCGTCTACGCGACAATCAAGCTCGGCGGCACGATGTACGCCACCGACCCGCACGGCGTGGCGATGTCGGAAATCTGGAAGTACACCGGCGTCGCCGCGCTGTATGCCGCGTGCTACGCCGCCTTCGCGCTGGCGGTCGGCATGTGGCTGTTCCAGACCCGCGAACTGGGCGGGGCGGAAGGGTAAGGCCCGCGTCGCGCGGCACGGTGGGTTCGTTTTTCCAAAACACCTCTTGAGGTAAACAGGCGTCAACTGGCGTCAACCTGTGTCAACCTGCGTCAACCTGCGTCAACCGCGCGGCGGGGGTGTTGCGCACGCTTTTGGCGCGGTGGCTTCGTTTTTCCAGGCCGCGCAGGAACCGGGCATTTCCGGGCATTTTCCCTCTCCCCGCCGGGGGGAGGGAGTGTGTCGCTCGACGTTTCCATGCGTCACTTTTCGTCACGGGCGCGGACGTCGCGCCCTCTATCTCTTCAGGCGCGCTGCGCTTTCGTGACGACAACTGCGCAGCGCGCGCGGAAGAAACCCGCATGATCGGTTCGAAACGCAGATTTTAGATTTGGAAATTCCCGATTTTGCGTCGCCGGCGCGCTGCGCAATTGTCGTCGCGCTACCTGATCTCCGCGCTTTTCCCGGACGCGCTGCTCTTGTAAATCGCATCCAGCATCTGCATGAGCTGCACGCCTTCCCGCGCGCCGATGATCGGCTTGGCTTTACCGAGAATGCACTCGCGGAAGTGACGCATCAGCGCGGGATGACTGACGACCTTCGGCGGCTTCAGCGGATGGGCTTTCGCGTCGCCCTTCGGGTCGAAACTGCGATAGAGCACTGCGCCCTCGGGCGTGTAGACCTCGATGGCGGCCTTCTCGCCATAGACGCGGCAGATCGTGCCTTGCTGCTGCGGGGCCTGGTTGATCGCCCAGCTTGCGGCGACTTCAAGCGATTTGCCGCCTTCGAATTTGATCATCGCGAAAGCGGCGTCGTCGACGTCGATCTTCTTGTTTTCGCCGAGCGTGTGGGCGAAGCGGCTGTGCGTGACGCCGAAAGCGCTGAGCGGTTTCGGTTGGCCGAGCAGGTACCAGGCGAGGTCGAGCAGGTGGACGCCGATGTCGATCAGCGCGCCGCCGCCGGCCTTGGATTTTTCGATGAACCAGCCGGTGCCGATCGGGATGCCGCGCGTGCGCATCCACGACGATCGCGCATGATAGACTTCGCCGGCGTAGCCCTTATCGATCGCCTGCTTGGCCGATTGCTCCGCGCCGCCGAAGCGGCGCTGGACGGCGTACATGACGACTTTTCCCGACTTCGCCGCGGCGGTTTCGATCTTTTTCGCTTCGCCGGCGTTCATGGCGGGCGGCTTTTCGCAGATGACGTGTTTGCCCGCCTTGAGCGCGGCGAGCGTGACCGGCGCATGCAGAAAATTCGGCAGGCAGACGCTGACGGCGTCGATCTCCTTGTCGGCCAGCAGCTCTTCCGCGTTGGCGTACTGCTTCGCCTGCGGCACCTCGGCAAGCATCTTCTCGCGCCGCGAGGGAATGAGATCCGCGACCGCGACGATCTTGTACCCGCCGGCCGCCTGGTACCCCTTGATGTGCTGCCCAGCCGGCCAACCGCCGCCGATGATGCCTACTCTGACCTGCTCTGCCACAGTTCGTCTCCTCCTTGAGGCGTCATTTGTCACTGGTCGCTTGTCACTTGTCAAAAAATGAAGAGCGCGCTGCCCGTTACATCCCTGACGAGTGACCAGTGACGAGTGACAACTGTCTACCCTGTGGCTACAGTGCGCCGCATGTCGTCGCCGTTGTCGAAAGAGCAGTTTCTCGCGCGCGTGATCGCGATTGTTCACGAGCGGTTTCCTCTCGTGAAGATCGGGCCGGGGGATGAGGGATTTTCGCTCAGCGTCAACGGCGCGGTCGCGCCGCTGGAGAACCTTTATCGCGTGTCGGCCCTGCATCCGGACGACCTGAAGCATCACGTAGAGCGCTGGGCGGTCGAATTGTTGCGCGCGGCGGAGGGTACGCCGGACCAGGCGGCGAGTTTTGAGGACGTGAAGGAACGGATCCTGCCGATGGTCGTCCGCAGCGGCGAGGACGGTTCGCCGCCGTCGCCGAACGTGGTCTCGCAGTCGCTCGTGGCGGGGCTGACGGTCGCGTACGCGATCGACAACGATCGCACGATCGCGTACATCTCGACGGCGCGTTTTGAGCAGTGGGGCGTGTCGCTGGAGCAGCTTCACCAGACGGCCCTGGAGAATCTGGTTGCGCGCAGCGAGGCGATCGCGGCGCACGCGGCGCAGGACGAGAGCGGCCGGGTCAACCTGATTCTGTTCCAGACGATGGACGGCTACGACGCGAGCCGGATTCTGCTGCCGACGCTGCACGATCGGCTGCGCGAGCACCTGGGCAGCCCGTTTGCGGCGGGGATCCCGAATCGCGACATTCTGCTGTGTTTTCGAGACGACGACGATACGGTCGCGCGGCTGAAGCAGCAGATCGCCGAGGATTATCGCCGCATGCCGCACCAGGTGACCGACCAGCTCATGCTGATCACGCCGGACGGCATCGCGCCGCGGGAATGAGCCGCGGCGACATCAGCTTCGTACTTACGTGAGAAGAGAAAGCACTTTTATGTCCCACCGCATTTTCAATTTCAGCGCCGGCCCGGCGATGTTGCCGACGGAAGTGTTGGAAAAATCCGCGCAAGCGCTGCTCGATTACGAGGGTAAGGGTTTCGGCATCGCGGAAGTCAGCCACCGCGGCAAGGAATTCGACGCGGTCGCGGATGAGACGATCCTGCGCGCCAAGCAACTGCTAGGCATCGGCGACACGCACGATGTGCTGTTCATGCAGGGCGGCGCGACGCAGATGTTCACGGTCATCCCGATGAACCTGCTGCACGGCAGCGCGGATTACCTCGTCGGCGGCGAATGGAGCAAGAAGGCGGCGTCGGTCGGCAAAGAAGTCGGCAAGATCAACGTCGTCGCGACAAGCGAATCGACGAATTTTGATCATTCGCCCCCGCAGAGCGAGTGGAAGATGTCGAGCGACGCGGATTATTTCCACGTCTGCACGAATGAAACGGTGCACGGGCATCGGCTGCCGCAGTGGCCGAAGCACCCGAACCTCGTCGTCGACGCGAGCAGCGAGTTCATGTCGCGGCCGCATCCGGTGAGCGAATGTGCCCTGGTCTACGGCGGCGCGCAAAAGAACCTTGGGCCCGCTGGCGTCGTTCTCGTCATCGCGCGCAAGGACATTTATCCGAAGCAGAAAAAGACGCCGAGCAAGCTGTGGTCCTTCAAAGACCTCGCCGAGAGCAAGTCGATGATCAACACGCCGCCGACGTTCGGCGTTTACATTCTGCTCGAGACTTTTCGCTGGCTGGAAGCGCAGGGCGGCCTCGCGGCGATGGAAAAACGCAACGCCACGAAGGCGGACCTCATCTACGGCGCGATCGACAACAGCAATGGCTTCTACAAGGGAACCGTCTCGCTGAAGCACCAGCGTTCGCACATGAACGTCACCTACACGCTGCCCAGCGAAGCGCTGACGGATGAATTCGTGAAAACCGCGACGAAGCAGGGGATGATCGGCCTGAAAGGCTATCGAACTGTCGGCGGCATCCGCGCGAGCATCTACAACGCGATGCCGGTCGAAGGCGCGCAGGCGCTGGCGTCGTTCATGAAGGATTTCGCGTCGAAGAAGTCGTAGCTCACTTCGCAGCAGCTTGGGCCGCCCCGCTTGGCGGCGCCTCGTCGAGCGCCGCCAGCAGCTCCGCGCTGTTATAGACGGATGCGAGGACGATCGGCTCCGCCCGCCCAGGCAGATAAATCGCCGTGAGCGGAATTCCGCCGGCAGGATTCAGGCTCAGGAGCAGCTCTTTCCCCGGGGCGTCTTCATCGGTGAGATCAACCTTCAGCGGCGTGATGTCGTGCTGCCGCAGCGCGGTCCAAACCTTGGGGTCGCGGAAGACGGTCCCTTCGATGTACTGGCAGGTCGCGCACCAGTTGGCGGTGAATTTCACCAGGACGGGCTTGCCGGCCGCGCGCAGCGCTTTGAATTCCTGGTCGGAATAGGACGTGAATGACGCGCCCGCGCCGACCATGCCGACGGCGGAGGCGGGGGCGGTCACGCCGGTCATGCGCGCGGTCCACCAGAGCGCGCCGCCGAGCATGACGACGGCGATCGTGGCGGAGATTCCGACGGGGCGGGCGTTGGGGGACAGTTGCACCGTTCGCGCGACCAGGTAGAGCGATGCGATCGCGATGACGGCGACGACCAGCCACCAGAATTCCGGTCCGTGGATCAGCCGCCCGCCGGCGAAATAGACGGCGACGGCCAGCAGCATGAAACCCATCATCTGCTTGAACAACTCGGGCCACGGGCCGCTGCGCGGGAAGCGTTTCGCAAGCTCCGGCGTGGCGCTGAGGATGAAGTACGGCAGCGCCATGCCGACGCCGACCAGCAGCATCGCGGGCACGCCGATGTAAACCGGTTGCGACGACGCCCACAGCAACAGCCCGGGCAGCAGCGGCGCGGTGCAGGGCGTGGCGAGGATGGCGGTGAAGGCGCCGAAGACGATGTTGCCGCCGAAGGTGTCCTGGCGCGGGTCGACGCCGTAGAGCGCGGTCGGCAGCTCGAGCGAGAAGACGCCGAACATGCCGAAGGCGCAGATTACGAGCAGCGCGACCAGGCCCCAGACGAAAATCGGGTTGGCGAACAATCCGCCCCACGAGATCACGCGCAGCACGAGCACCAGCACCGCAAGGATGCCGAACACGCCGATGATGCCAAGACTGAACGCGAAGCCGAGGACGATCGACCGCCCGCGATGATGCTCGGCTGCCCGGTGGAACGCGGCGGCTTTCAGCGGTAGCACCGGCAGCACGCACGGCATGACGTTGAAGAACAGCCCGGCGAGAATCGCGGCGCCGAACCACGTCCACATCGTCCACTCGTTCTTCGCCTTCGCGACGTCGGCTCGGGAAGTCGCCGGCTGCGTTGTGGCCGGCGGCGCGTAGGACGCGAAGAGCTCCGGCTTGTTCGGTTCGACCTTCGTTCCGGCCGGAACGATTTGCGTCTCGATCTTGAACGGCGGCCGCTTCGGGAAGAGGCAGACGCTGTCATCGCAGATCTGGTATTGAAGTTTTCCATTCAGCGTGACCGGTCCCGGCGGCGCATCGCGCTTGACGCGGATCGGCACGTACGAGACGACCCGGCCCTCGTACACATTGAGCGGGCCGAGCACCGGATAAGACCTCGCTTCGCCGCGCGGGTAGATCGGCTCGGAAAACTCGACCGCCGCGCTCGGCTCCATCGTGATCTTGAACGGGATGTAGTTTTCTCTCGTCGGCGTATTCGACTGCGCGTGATAGCCGGGCGGAACTTCGACGACGATCGCGATTGCCGCCGACTCGCCCTGCGGGAGGGATTGGAGATTCAGCTCGATGGTCGTCGGCAAGGTGCTCGGCCGCGCGGGACGTGAAGTGGACGTCGATGTCGCCACCGGCGCACTCGTCGCCGTCCCCGCCGTGGTCGTCGCCGGCGCGGATTGCGCGAACGTGCTGATGGCGCCGCCGACAATGGTAGACAGTCCAACGACGATCCCGACCCATCTGCTTGCCAATCGCTCCATGCCGCCAATGATAAGCTCGTTCGCGCGGGTTTGTTGCAGCCGTGCAACCCCCTCCGTACGATTTCGCCGCAAAGCGAGGCCCGGGAAATCAACGCGTGAAATTATCCAAGCGAACCGAATATGGGCTGCGGGCCGTCGTGCAACTCGCCCGGCTTGACCCGCGCAGCTACGTGCAGTCGAAAGACCTGTCGCAGTTGGAGAATCTGCCCAATAAATTTCTCGAATCGATTTTGCTCGCGCTGCGGCGCGGGGATTTCCTCGAGAGCAAGGTCGGCAGCGGCGGCGGATATCGCCTGTCGCGCCCGCCGAAGGACATCCGCGTCGGCGATCTGATCCGCCGGTTGGAAGGGCGGCTCACGGTCAAGGAGCCGGTGGCGACCAGCGATCTGTCGCCCGGCGAAGTGGCCGTCCGGCTCATCAACGAGCGCCTGACGGACGCGACCGATGAAGTGCTCGACGCGATGACGCTGGAACAACTACTCGAGCAGATCTCGCGCGCGGGGAGCCTGCAGCAGTCGATGTACTACATCTGATTCGCCTCCGCGCGTGTTTCACCTAAGATGCCGATGTACGGTAGGCGGGGACGACCAACTGGCCCGGTGACATGGATTTGCTCGCAGTAATCAATCCGGAGATGGTCGAGGCGTGGTTCGAATGGGGTGGATACTTCATCCTCTTCGGACTGCTCTTCGCCTGCGGCCTCGGGCTGCCCATGCCGGAGGACATCCCGCTCCTGCTGGCAGGCTTCTTCATCGCGCAGGGCAAGATGAACGTTGCGATCGCCTGCACGCTGGCGTGGCTCGGCATCATCGGCGGCGACTGCATGCTCTACTCGTTCGGGCGTCGCTACGGCCTGGAGATCACGCGCGTGCCATTCGTCGGCAAGCACGTGACCAAGGAGCGCATCCTTCGCGCCGAAGAACTGTTCGAGCGCTGGGGCATTTGGGTGGTGGCGATCGGGCGACTCTTCGCCGGCATCCGCGGCGCGATGGTCGTCGCCGCCGGGGCGACGCGCTTCAACTTCATCAAGTTCCTCATCGCCGACGGCCTGGCCGCGATCGTCAGCGGCGGGTTGTTCATCTGGCTCGGGCATCTCGCCGGGAAAAAGCTCGGCTCGATCAGCGAGATGCGCGAGAAGATCAAGGATTACGAACACTGGGTGCTGATCGGTATCGCGACGGTCGTGATCGGGTTCATCGTCTATTACCACTCGCGAATGAAGAAGCACAAGCCGCTGCTGGCCGACGTCGCGCTCGAAAAGGTCGTCGAGAAAGTGCATGAGAAGGAGCAGAAAAAGCAGGCGGCCGCCCCGGCGTCCTCGCCGGTGAACGAGCCGTGATTTGACCCGTTTCTGTGAGCCGCATAACCTTCCTCTGCACAATCAACTCAACCACAGGAAGGAGTCCCCCCGATGCCACTCGAAGTCAAACCGCTCGGTTACGACTACGCCGCCCTCGAACCGCACATCGACGCCAAGACGATGGAGATCCACCACTCCAAGCACTACGCGACCTACGTCAACAACTACAACGACGCCATCAAGAAGCAGCCGGAACTCGACGGAAAGCCGCTCCACGAGGTGCTCGCCAACAACCTCGCGATGGTGAAGGACGAGATCAAAACCGCCGTCCGCAACAACGGCGGCGGCGCGCACAACCACGCGCTCTTCTGGGAAATCATGAACCCCGCCGGGAAGAGCGGCAGCGAACCGACCGGAAAACTCGGCGATGCGATCAAGAGCACCTTCGGCGGATTCGCGCAGTTCAAGGAGAAAGTCGAAACCGCCGGCAAGACACGCTTCGGCTCCGGCTGGGCCTGGCTGATCAAGAAGGGCGACAAGCTCGAAGTCATCTCCACCGCCAACCAGGACTCGCCGCTGATGGAGGGCGCGTTCCCGGTCATGGGCGTCGACGTGTGGGAACACGCGTACTACCTGAAATATCAGAACCGCCGCCCGGATTATTTGGCTGCGTGGTGGAACACCGTGAACTGGAAGGTCGTGGATGAGCGGTTCGGGCGAGCGAAGTGACGCCAGCGCCCGCGACCCTCGCAAAACCGACGATGCACCAAAGCGCCGGGGATTACCGTCCCCGGGCTTTTTCGCTTTCATTTCTTCATCGGCTGCACCGACCGCACGATTTCTTCGCTGGAACGCTCGTACGCGGCGAGCGCCGCGGGATCCGGATTGGCGAATATGAAGGTCAGCAGGGCCACGTCGTCGCCGTTGATCTGCACGAGCCCGACGCGGCTCGTCAGTTCAGGCCCTCCGGGAATGGCCGCCTTGAACGTCCTGGAGATCGCGCGGCGTGGCACGCCCTTGGTGATGCCCCAGTCGATGTTGGCCCCGCCGAGCTTCGCTGTGATGTTCTGCCCGAGCGTCCGCAAGTCGACGTGTTTGGGATTGGGGACGACTTGGACGTCCAGCGTGAAATCGATTCGGCGCGCGACGTAGTTGTAGGTGACGATGAAGACATGCCCCGGGTCGACAGGCCGTGGACTGGGCCGCATGTTCGCCAGCGGCGCCAATGTCATCTTATTCAATACCTCGAAGGGCGGATCGCTGAGCATCGTGGATTGCCACGACTCGACGAGGTCGCGGAAGACGACCGATTTTCCCAGCGCCACCATCGCCGCCCGCGGGATCTGCTCCTGCGTGGTCGCCAGCCCGCCGATGACGTAGATGTAGTCGCCGCGCGCAACCAGGAGCGATGACGCCGGCATGCCGTCGGCGACGGTTCCGCCCGTGACCGATGTCGCCTTCAGTCCACCGATCACGGCGTCGGTCGGCGTCACCTTTCCGCGGGTGCGGGTTGCCCCCTGCTCCGCATATTGCGCGGCCGTCCGGCCAGCGGCGGGTTCGACTTCGATCGTCACGATGGCTGCCGGTGGCCATTGCTGGGGTGAGGCGGCGATCCACCGCGCGATCATGCCGGTGGAGCCCTCGGGAACGCGAACCCATCCCGCCGGTGGTGTGAACGACACGCCGAACGACGCGAATTCACCACTCGCGGCCGCAATCGCGCCTGCCGCCGCGCCCGCCGCTGGTTGTGTCGCCTGAGGCGGTTGGGCGGCTTGCGCAACGGAGGCCATCGTGCCGAACAAAAGAATCGCGAGTGTGATCGTTCGCATGCGCGACGACGTTAAACCCACGGCTACGCCATCGCAACGCAAAGGCGCATTTGTCGCGCATCCCGGGGGTTACGGTTCGTTGACGCTCGCGCGTAGCGCGCGTACCATCCTCCGCCTTGCAGCAATGAATGAGGAAAGCGCGAATGCCTGAAATTGACCCCACACGAATTGACCCCCGGCTCATCAAACTCGCCGCCAGCCAGCCGCAGCCATCCATGAACCACGGCGGCGTGATCATCCCCGGTCGCGGGCCGGTCAACATGCCGATGGCCATGCCCGGGCCGCAGGGCGGGATGAACCGCTACCGCGAGATGACGCTCGAGGAGATGCTCCTCGAGAATCGCGTGATCTTCCTTGTCGGCGAGATCAATCACATCTCGGCGGCGCGGACGTACATGCAGATGCTCTACCTCCAGAGCGTCAAACGCGACCAGGACATCCACCTGTACATCAACTCGCCGGGCGGCGTCGTCGACGACACGCTGGCGATTTACGACGTGATGAAGTTCCTGAATTGCCCGGTCAACACCTACTGCATCGGCCGGGCCGAGAGCGGCGGGGCGATCGTCTTCATGGCCGGCACGAAGGGCAAACGATACATCCTGCCGAACGCGAAGGTGATGATTCACCAGCCGTTCGGCGGCGTGTACGGGCAGGCGGCGGACATCGAAATCCAGGCCGAGGAAATCCTCAAGACCAAGGAAACCCTCGTCAACGTGATGGCCAAGTGCACCGGGCAGACGCCGGATAAAGTTCGCGAAGATTCCGAGCGCGACCGCTTCTTCGACGCGCAGCAGGCGGTGAAGTACGGCATCTGCGACGAAGTGATCGGCGAAGAGACCGGCATCACGGCGGCCGACACGAACGCGGCAGGCGAGCCACCGAAGGCAACATAAAAGCGCAAGGGAACCACAGATGAACACGGATTCACATAGATCCGTTTTCTCAAATCAGTGTTCATCTGTGTGTATCTGTGGTTCCATTAGGATTGCAATATGACCAACAACACTCTGGTCCCGATGGTGATCGAGAAGAGCGGGCGCGGCGAACGCGCGTACGACATCTACTCGCGCCTGCTCAAAGACCGCATCATCCTGCTCAATGGTCCGGTGACGGACGATACCGCCGGCATCATCGTCGCGCAGCTCCTGTTTCTGTCCAACGACGATCCGAAAACAGACATCCAGTTCTACATCAATTCGCCCGGCGGCAGCGTCAGCGCGGGATTCGGCATCATCGACACGATGCGCTACCTGCGCTGCGACGTCGCGACGACTTGCATCGGCATGGCGGCGTCGATGGGCGCGGCGCTGCTGTCGATGGGAACCAAGGGCAAGCGCTTCGTGCTGCCGAACGCGCAGGTGATGCTGCACCAGCCGCTGATCGGCGGCGTGTTGCAGGGCCCGGCGACGGATCTCGGCATCGAAGCCAAGCACATGCTCCGCTTGCGCGATCGTCTGTACAAAATGCTCGCGGAAGCGACCGGGAAGACCACCGAGCAGGTACATCGCGACTTCGATCGCAACAAGTGGCTCTTCGCGGAAGAAGCGGTCGAGTACGGCTGCGCCGACAAGGTGCTCGACCGGGCCCCGGATCATCAGCCGCGGCGTCCGCGCGACGATGAAGACAACGGCGCCGAGAAATAAGCTTCGCGCGCTCTTCCCGGCCGCTTGCGGTTTCGCGAATGAATCGACTTCAGCTTCTTCCCGTCGTCTTCGTCGTCATCGCGAGTACGCTCGTCAGCGGCTGCGGGAAGCCCAACGTCGCCAGTATCCCCGTGCGGCGCGAGAATCAGGCGCTGCGCACGAAGCTCGCGGAACTCGAACGTCGCGAACAGGGCCACTTGGCGCACATCCGGTCGCTCGAGTCGAAGGCGACCACCGTTCCGTCGCTTCCCAACGAACGCCTCGACACGCTCTTCACCGCGCACGGCTTGAAATTCGGCCGGCTGACCGGCGGGGCGGATCTCGACAAAAATTCGCCGGGTGATGACGGGCTGAAGATTTACGTCGTCCCCACCGACGGGCGCGGCGATCCGATCAAGGCGGCTGGGTCGTTCGTCGTCGAGGCGTTCGACCTCGCGAATGGCGAGAACAACCGCATCGGCCGATGGGAATATCCGCTCGAGCAGGCGGAGAAAAACTGGTTCGGGCAGGCGATGATGTACACCTACGTGCTGCCCGCCCCGTGGCAGCAGCAGCGGCCGGCTCACGATGAACTGACGGTCCGCGTGACGTTCACGGACGCGCTCACCGGTCGGACGATTACCGGGCAGAAAGTCGTCAAAGCCAACCTCGTCCGCTGAGTTCGGCGTATCATTCACAATTGAGATGTCCGACGACCGCCCCCTCGATCGCCGACGGTTTTTTCGCATCGGCCTGCGCGAGCTGCTCAAGCCGCTCGTGAACGCCGCCGAGCCGGTCGAACGCGCGCTGCGGGAACTGGAATCGCTCGACCAGATCGTCTCGCGCACCGCGAGCGCGGGCCCGCGCGGCAGCGTGGCGCTGCCGATTTTTCTGCGTCCACCCGGCGCGCTTGCGGAGCAGGCGTTTCGCGACCAATGCAGCCGCTGCGGCGTCTGCGTCGCGGTCTGCCCGGCCGATGCGATCAAGATCGATTCGTCCGGCGCGATCGCCAACGGCGCGCCGTACATCGTCGCGGCCGAGGCGCCGTGCGTCGCGTGCGACGGGCTGCATTGCATGCAGAACTGCCCGAGCGGCGCACTGGTCTTCACGCCGCTGGTCGAGATCGACATCGGCACCGCCGAGTGGAAGCCGCAGCTCTGCACGCGCACGGTGCTCGGCGACGACTGCCGGATCTGCGTCGACCAATGTCCGCTCGGATCGGCCGCGCTCGTGCTCGATGAAGCGGGGCGCGTGAAGGTGATCGAAGACGGCTGCATCGGCTGCGGCGTGTGCGAGCACTACTGCCCGACGGAGCCGAAGAGCATCGTGGTCATTCCGAAAGCGTCGCGCGACAGCGGGACGGTCGCACGCTAACGCTTGTCCAATTCCACGCGATCGCCCTCACTCGCCGCCGTCTGCGCGCATGATCGCGCCGCCGACGATGATCGTGATCCAGCCGGCGCCGGAGAACGTCGGGAACGCGCCCGAAATGTTGCCGATGAATAGCCCGATGCCCAGGACGAGAATCAGCAGCCCTACCACCTTCATTCTTCCTCCCAGTTCGCGAAGTGGAATATTGCTCGAACAGTATAAAAACTGTTTGCGGCGTGGCAAAAAGAATTTGAAATTCGCGCGAGCGCGTGGGCGTGAGGTCGGTTACGTCCCGGCGGCGAGGCGTTCTTCGACGACGCGGCGGAAGATGTCGATCGGGGCCGGTTTGGCCGTCCACGCTTCGAACTGACGGGCCGCCTGGCGGACGAACATTTCGACGCCCCCGACGGTTTTCGCGCCTGCGGCCTTCGCCTGGCGGAGGAGTTTGGTTTCGATCGGGTTGTAGATCGTGTCGAAGACGAGCGTGTCGGAAGAGAACTCCGGCAGGCGCTCGCCGAGCGGCGATTCGTCCACGTTCGGGTGCATGCCGACGGACGTCGCGTTGATGAAGATGTGGCAGCAACTGTCGCAGAGCTTTTCCATCCGCGCCGCGACGACTTTCCCACGCCGGCC
>JAXDMN010000024.1:0-4500 GCA_034666045.1 Phycisphaerales bacterium
GACAGCAGCGAATGCATCGTCTGCTGCAAGCGCGGCGGCAGGCGATTCAGCTCGGCCTGCAACACGGTCATGCGCGGCGGCTGGCCGTGAACTTGCTCGCCGATCATGCGCACGAGGTCCGCGAGCAGCCGCCGTTTTTTTTCGACCGGATCGCCCGCGGCCGCGCCGTCGAGAGGCTTGAGCAATCGAAGCATCGCCTGCACGTCGCCCGTTCGATCGGAACTACTCTTCAACATCGACATTGAAGTCCTCTCGCTCGAATACCCCGCAGAGAGAGACGCCCCCGTCGTCGGGGGAGCGGACAGCGTGTGTGCGTCATCGAAGGTGTTTACGCGGCGAATCGCGCGGTACTCACCCGTTTAGGGTAGTTGAACGGATTGCCGACAACAGCGAAATGTAGCAACCCACGACGCGGGATGCCAGCGCCTTCCGTGCCGTCCGCCAGCCGTGCGGAAAACGGAGGGCGGCTGTCGATCGCGCACGCAATGCGCAGTGTGCAGTGCACAACGCGCGATGCGCGCACGGGATGCGTGAAATGCGCGATATGCGCGCACGTGAGATGTACCGTGCGACACGGCGAGGCCTGCGCAAGCGGCGACTGCGCGGTTCACGAACGTCATTGGCAACGGAGTGCAAACCATCATGGGAAAAATGCGGCTCAATCGTTCAAACGGCTGCTGGCTGGACATCTACGACGCCGCCCGCTTTACCGGTAACTCGCGACGCCTGCACGGGCCCGCCGAGTTCCCCGGCCTGCGCATCCGAGAAAAAGACTGGGCCGAAACCATCGCCAGCCTCTCCGTCGGCCCGGGCGCGTACGTGCAGTGCTACGACCTGAAGAACTTCGACGAGACCGTTTCCTGGCTGCTGCCCAACCAGGTGATCGAGGTGGTTGAAGAGCTCACGCTGGGCGAGCGCATCGATTCGATCCGGCTGTACGACCGCCCGCCGTTCGCCCATGAAGCCGGCTACGCCGCGTACATGCTCTGGGCGGCGAGTCATTTGGCGAAGATGAAGGAGTGACGGCGATATGCAAATCGCAAATCGAATTCAAAACCCCTTCTCCGCAATCTCCACCGCCTTCAGCATAGCCTTTGCCTTGTTCATCGTCTCTTCGTATTCCGCCGCCGGGATGGAATCGGCGACGACGCCGGCGCCGGCCTGGACGTCGAAGACGCCATTTTTCCAGACGATCGTGCGCAGGGCGATGCACGTGTCCATGTTGCCGGCGAAATCGATGTAGCCGACGGCGCCGCCGTAGGGGCCGCGGCGTGTCGGTTCGAGCTCGTCGATGATCTGCATGGCGCGCACCTTCGGCGCGCCGCTGACCGTGCCGACCGGCAGGCTTACGCGCAGGGCGTCGAGTGATGTGAGGCCGTCCTCGAGCTCGCCCTCCACGTTGCTCGTGATGTGCATGACGTGGCTGTAACGCTCGACCGACATCACGTCGCTGATCTTGACCGTGCCGATCTTGCTCACGCGGCCGATGTCGTTGCGGTGCAGGTCGACCAGCATGATGTGCTCGGCCCGCTCCTTCGGATCGGCCAGCAGCTCTTCTTCGAGGGCCTTGTCTTCCTCCGGCGTCGCGCCGCGCTTGCGCGTCCCGGCGAGCGGACGCGTGGTCACGTGACGGTCGACGACGCGGCACAGAATTTCCGGCGATGAGCCGATCAGCGTGCAGAGCGGCGTCTTCAAATAAAACATGAACGGCGACGGGTTGATGATGCGCAGCGCGCGGTAGACGTCGAACGGGTCCGCGCTGCTCTGCACGCGCAGCCGCTGGCTTGGGACGAACTGAAAAATATCGCCCGCCTTGATGTATTCCTTGCCCGCGAGCACCGCGTTCTCGAACTGATCGCGCGTCATGTTGCTGTTGAAGGTCAGCGTGAGCGGCCCGCGCGGATCGATTTCTCCCAGCGCGCTGGTCGGCGGCTGTTGCAATCGATTCACGACATCATCGATTCGCCGGCACGCGTCGCGGTAGGCGGCTTCGACAACCTCGTCGGAATAAATAGCTCCCGTCCCTGTTTTTTCGGACGACCCTGTTTTTTCGGCGGCGCGTTCGCGATGGTGGGCGAGGTCGGCGTTGGCGATGACCTTGATCGTTTTATCGACGTGGTCGAAGACGACGAGCTCGCCGTAGAGCCCGAAGAGCACATCCGGCAGCCGCCGATCGTCCGGCGGCGGGGCGATCAATTTCTCCGACTCGTAATATCGGATCGTGTCATAGCCCGCGTATCCAACGAGCCCGCCCGTGAACGCCGGCAGATTTTTGTCGCGGTAATAGCGGCGCTTCGGGATGAGCTTTTCCAAATCCGCCAGCGGATCGGTCGTGTCAAACTCCTTGGGCCGATGCATGCGCTGCGCGATTGACGCCTTGCCCATGAACGCGGTGTAAACCAGCGACGGCGAGCTGGCGATGAAGCTGTGCCGCGCAATGTGCTCACCGCCGATCACGCTTTCGAGCAGGAAGGCGTGCGGATCGCGGCCGAGGACTTCAAACGCGCTCACCGGCGTCAGACGATCCGCGAGGAGCTGGCGATAGACGGGAATGATGTCGGCGTTTTGCGCGGCGCGCTGGAAGGTCTCGAGATCGGGGAAGTAGCGACGCATCGGAGGCGATTGTAAGTTGCGGTGGGAGGCAGCGAAAGAATGGTGTTAAGCACGAAATCCGAAGCACGAAACTCGAAACAAATTC
The DNA here is from genome assembly GCA_034666045.1 of Phycisphaerales bacterium. GTDB lineage: Bacteria > Planctomycetota > Phycisphaerae > Tepidisphaerales > Tepidisphaeraceae > JAICTV01. The sequence continues at coordinate 2,699 of JAXDMN010000024.1, forward strand.
AAAGCACGAAATGAGGAAATGACCGAAACGGCCGTTTGCGGCTTCGGTCATTTCTTCATTCGCGAATTTGTTTCGGATTTCGTGCTTCGTGCTTCGGATTTCCCGCGTTAACGGGTCCTATCTCTTCGCCTGGTTGTAAAACCCAATCAGCGACAGGAACCGGTTCTGGTTCATGATCGGAATGTGCAGATCGCGGGCCCGATTGCGGACCTGGTCGTACGCTTCCAGCGCCAGCCGCGCATCTTCCAGACGCTTGGCGTTGAACGGGTCTTGCAGGTCTTCGCGCGTGAAGGTCGGCAGCACCGGCTCCTGGCCGAGCACGACGAAGTCGGTGTCGACGTTCACCTTGTCCATCAGCTTCCCGCCCCATTGGGTGACGAGCCGGCGGACGACGTCCGCTTCCTGCGCGGTCGCCTGCCCGTTGCGGTCCATATCGAAATCGCCGTAAACGACGAAGTTGTACTTCACGTTCGGGTCGTAGATCAGGTTAGCGATGAGATCGCCGACGACGAGCTGCGTCCCCTGCGTCTGTCGGGTGATGCGCGCTTCGCTGCTGCCGGCGCCGACGCGCACGACTTCGATGGACGCCTTCCCCTGTGGGAGCTTGTCGTTGGTCGTCGGGTCGCCCGCCGGCGGGATGCCGTCGATCTTGTCGTACACCTCGAAGGTCAGCCCGGGCGTCACCGACGCTTCCTGCCCGAGGTTGATGTAGACGATGTCGCGCGCGGGGATCTTGATGATCTGCCCGTCCGGGTTGCGGACGATCGGGCCCTGCGTGTCGATGCGGTTCTCGCCCAGCTTGGTTTGCAGCGTGTTGATCTGCGTCTTGGCGTCGGTGAGCTGTCGGCTGAGCTCCTGAAGCTGCACGTTGGCGTTGTTCTGCGCTTCCTGCGCCTTCTGCCGCTCGGCGGCCATGCCGGTGTCGATCTGCGCGATCGACTGATCTTTCGTCTGCTGATACGTCGCCAACGCCGCCTGCGCCTGCGCCTGTTCCTGGCGGATCGCGTCGACGGTCTTGTTCATCGCGCCGCGCTGCTGCTCGAACTGATCCGCCTGCGCCTTCGCCTGCGCCAGCGACTGCTGAAGCTGGTCCTGAAGCGACTTGTTCTGCCCGAGCTGCGCGGTCAGGCCCTGCGCCATCGTCTTCAGCGCGAGGCCGATGTTCTCATTCGCGGGGAGCGTGAGCTGCGCCGGCTTGGCGGCGTTGACCGCCTCCGCGAGCGCGGCGGCGCCGAGCTGCTTGGCCGTGTCTTCGTTGCCCGCGCCCGCGACCATCCGCGCCAGCGCGTCGCGGTCCTGCATCGCGACTTGCAGCAGTGACGTCTGCGGCGTGTAGCCGGAATTCTCCGCCCCGCGGATCGCCCGCAGGCGGGTGACCGCTTCGCCCTGCAGATCGGCGTCCGGCACGATGTCGCCGACGCTCTTCTTATGCGTCTCCAGGGCGACGCGCGAACGATTGGCGTCGGCGTAAAAGTAAATTGAGAAGATCGTCATGGTGACGGCGATGATCGCAAACACGACGGCCCAGGTGACGGCTGCGGTGCGCGATCCGGCGGGACTGACGGGGGGCATAAACAGGACCTCCAAACAAGCTGCGGTGGACGCGATGCACGCGCCCCAAGGGTGAGTATCACACGTCGCGCGGCCGGAATCATCCGATCGGTCCGCGGAAGGAGGCGCGAGCGCCTACCGCTGCGGGCCGTAAAGTACCGGCGCATAATAGGTACGGTCAAGAAAATGACGGGTTTGCGCCGTCTCGCACTCGGCTTGCCTCTTCGCGATCGCCGCCATACCGCCCATTG
>JAXDMN010000025.1:0-12851 GCA_034666045.1 Phycisphaerales bacterium
CGCGATCCATCTGTGTTCATCCGTGTTCATCTGTGGTTTCATTCTGCTCGGCTGCGGTCCGAAAAACCCGCCGCCGCGCAACATCTATCGCGGCCCGACCGAGCCGATGGACGACGTTGTCGCGGCGATCAACGAGAACAACCGCAAGCTACCGACGCTCTGGGCCGACGTCCGCGACATCCGCGTGCAGTTCACCGACGACAACGGCAAGCATCAGGACGAAAAACTCGACGGCGGCAACCTGCTCTATCGCCAGCAACCGCGCAGCCTGCGGCTCGACGGCAACAAGATTGTCCTCGGCAACGTCATGCAGCTCGGCAGCAACGAAGAGTTCTACTGGCTGGCGATCAAGGAAGGCCCGGACACCGCGTGGTGGGGACGGCAAATGCACGTCGGCAAGGAGTGCAGCCAGCCGATCCCGATCCAGCCGGCCATGCTGATGGAAGTGCTCGGGATCACGACGTTCAACTCCAATTTTGTTGAGCCGCCCGCGCCGGTGATGCGTTTCAACAACGACCAGGACGCCTACACGTTCATCTGGATTGCGCCCGCCGGCGATCGGTTTGTCGCGACCCGCGAGGTGTGGTACGACCGCGCGACCAAGCGCCCGAAGCTCGTCGTGCTTTACGGCGATGAGGGCCGCGTCATCCTTCGCGCGTACCTGGCGGGGCACAAGCCGGTCGAAATCGAAAACGCGCCGCGCGAACAGTGGCCCACGGTCGCGACCGAGTATGATCTGTTCTTCCCGGAAACGGGCGCGAAACTGAACCTGCGGCTCGGGCAGGTGAAGCTCAAAAACCGGGGAGCCCCCAGCCAGGCGACCTTCAACTTCACCCCCGACGCCAGGCGTCTCGGCGTCTCCAAAGTGATCCAGCTCGATGAAGCCTGCGGCCCGTAATTTCCTCGTTTCGATCGCGGTCCTCGGGCTCGCGCTGTGCGCGGTGCCGGCGATGCGCTACGCGCAGGGCGTTGCCGCGCCGGCCAGCGCGCCCGCCGCCGCTGCGGCCGCGACGCCGGCGCGATCGATGGTGCGCGACCTGCTCGCCTTCGGGACCGAGGAGCGCTTCTGGTCCGCCGACGTCATCCCGCTCATGCAGGGCAAGCCGAGCGGCGGGACGAAAACGTTCCTGCGCGTTCGCGGCCCGGGCGATTCGGAATGGAAGGGGATCGGCGAGCTCGACGCGCCGGCGCTTTCGCTGGCGCATCGTGGGACGGAATTGCTGGTCGTGCTCGAGGACGGGGATTGGAAAATCGTCTCCGATAGCGGCGCGCGATCGGGGAATCCGCTGCCGGGGCGGGCGGCCGTCATCGCGCTGGCGGGCGATGGGGATGACGTGTGGGCAATCGGCGTTCCGCCCGCGGGCGCCGCTGCCGCCTCGACGTCCGCGACAACCGCGCCCACGACAAGCACTGCGACGACTTCCGCGCCTTTGCCAACGACAGGCGTCGCGCCCACGACGTCTCCCGCCGCCGCGGCGGCCGAGCAACTCGGGCTTTACCTGCTCCATCGCGGCGACTGGGCGCGACGCGATGCGCTGCCGGGCGATCTCGATCGCGGCGATCTCAATGCCGTCTCGCTCGCGGTGCTCGATCGCAAGCTGTTGCTCGCCAGCGTCGACAGTGAGGGCGTCATCCGGCTCTTCACGCACAACCCGGCGGGCGGCTGGGACAAGGGCGCGGAGATCGCCGTTTCCGCCACGCCGTCGCAAACGCGGCTGCGCCTGCTCGATCTCCGCGGTCGCCCGGCGTTGTGGGTCTCGGACAAGCCGGGCCCCGGCTCGCTCTACATCGCCGCCGGCGGCGCGCACTGGCAGGGCCCGATCGTGCTTCAGCCGTCCCCGAACCTGGCGAACTTCGACCGCATGGCGCTGGCGACCGCGCTCGGGCAGATCCGGTTGCTCGCCTCCGATGGAAAACAACGCCTCGCCGAGCAGATTTACAACCCGGACGGCACGCTGTCCGGCCCGGTGACGCAGGCGATCACCGCGCCGTCGCCGCTCGACAACCGCGTCGCGCAGCTCATCCAGATGTTCGTCGTGGTCATCCTGTTCATCTGGATGATGGGCGCGCTGCGTCAACGCCCGGATCCGCAGGAGGCGGCGCGGCGCGTGGCGCAGTTGAACGTCGCGCCGATCGGCCGACGCGCGCTCGGCGGCGCGATCGACCTTCTGCCGATCGTGATCGGCGTGCTGGTCGCGTCGCGTTTCGCGCCGGCGGCTGCTGGCGATGGCGCTGCGGTCGTCAGTGAGGCGTCGCGCGCGGCTTCATCGGCGCAAATGGCGTGGATCGCCGCCGGCATGGGGATGTACCTGCTGCACACGACGCTGTTCGAGCTGCTGTTCGCGCGCTCGGTCGGCAAGTTCGTCACCGGCACGCGCGTCTCGTCGCTGGACGGCGCGCGGCCGACGCCGTTGGCGCTGCTCACGCGCAACCTGCTCCGCATCGTCGACATCGTCCTGATCCTGCCGCCGATCTTCATCTTCTTCTCGCCGCTCAGGCAGCGCATCGGCGACATGGCGGCGGGGACGCTGGTGGTGATGGACAAACCGCTCGAGCCCGTCGGAGATGCCGACGAAGGTGATGCGGACGCAACCCCGCCCTCGGCCGATCCGCCCGCGCCGCCCGCCTCGTGAACGAGATCAAACGTCTCGCGATTAACCGGCCCCCTGAGCCCAGCGAATGAGGATATCCGCGACTTCCGGGCGGCTGAATTCCTGCGGCGGGCGTTCGCCCGCTTTGAGCATTTCGCGGACTTTTGTGCCGCTGGGCGCGACTTTGTCGGCGGGGCCGTGGGGGCAGGTCTTGGTACTCACGACCGCTTCGCACTTGTTGCACCAGGCGGTGTGCTCGAATTTCAGGATCGTCATGCCGATGTCCTTCGGCAGGTCGAATTGGTCGAAGATTTTTTGCGCGTCGTAGGTGCCGTAATAGTTGCCGACGCCGGCATGGTCGCGCCCGACGATGAAGTGGGTGACGCCATAATTTTTGCGAATGATGGTGTGCAAGACCGCCTCGCGCGGGCCGGCGTAACGCATGGCCAGCGGCATGACGGTGAGCATCGTCTTGTCTTTGTTGTAATACAGGTCGACGAGCGTCTGGTAACACTGCATGCGCGTCTCGGCCGGGATGTCGTCGCTCTTCGTTTCGCCTACGAGCGGATGGATCAGCAACCCATCCGTCATCTCCAGCGCGACCTTGGTCAGATACTCGTGGCTGCGATGAATCGGATTGCGCGTCTGGAACGCCGCGACCGTTGACCACCCCTTCGCCGCGAATGCTTCGCGCGTCTTCGCCGGCGGAAGGCGATATTCGGAGAACTCCGGCTCGTGCGTCGGCGTGATGACGTCGATCGGGCCGGCGATGTTGAAGTTGCCCTGGCCGCGGACGATTTTTACCCCCGGATGAGCGTCGTCCGTCGTTTTGTAGACGTTGGGAATCTCGAGCTCTTTGTCGTGCTTGTATTTTTCCGTGACGGTGAGGATCGCGAGCAGCCGGCCCTTCGGATCGTTCAGCGCGACGCGATCGCCGACGTTCACTTTCGCGGCGATGTCGTCGGCCGGTGACAAAATCACAGGGATCGGCCAGACGACCCCCGAGCTTCCGGTCGGGGCTACCAGGCGCATCGAGGTGCAGACGGACCGGAAATCCTTTTCCCCCATGAACCCCGTCAGCGGTGAGAATGCGCCGATCGCGATCATCTCCAGATCAAACGCCTCGCGCGGCGAAAGCGTGATGCTCTTCAAACTCGCGGCTTCCTTCGAAGCTTTGGCGGCGGCGTCGGACTTCAAAATGCGGTCGATCAGGGTGCCGCCATGCGGCGCGATCAGGGACATCGTCTTGGCTCCTTAACGTTGAATTCCTACGAATCCGATCGGAGATACCGGGCGGAAAAGGTCGGTCACCTTAGCAACTCGCCAACGCGGGGCAAGCACGCGCAGACGCCAGCGCCGCCTGTAGTTGCATACCAGCCCATTTTCCCCAGAATTCACCGCTCTTCTATGAGTAGCACCCCCGAGACACCGACCCAGCCCGACCGACGCGCCAAGGCGAAGAAATGGGCCAAATTCCTGCTGCGCTGGACGATCGCCGTCGTTGGCATCGGCTGGGTGGTCCTCAAGACCCCGCTGTACGACAAGGTCACGATCGTCCACCCAGGCGACCTGGTCCCGGTCAAGGTCACGCTCGCTGAGGAACTCCCTGACCGCGCACGGCAGGCGAAAATCATCGACCCGGGCACCGGCGCAACGCGCACGGTGTCGCGCGACGAACTGGTGAACTCGCCGGATACCAAGACCGTCATGGTCAAAGAGAGCGCCGCAGCCGACGACAAGAGCGCGACGAAACGAAAACTTCTCGCCCTCGATCTCAGCGACAACTTGCAGCACGTCGATCGCTTCCTCGTCGAACGGCCCGACGAAACCGGTGAGTGGGTCGCACCCGATCGGGTCGTCAAATATCACCTGGGCGTCCCGTATCCAGTCGTCGACCAGGGCCTCGTGCCGATGGTCCGCAAGGCGATGGTCCACCGGCCCAACCGCGACTTTCTCCTCGCGGCGATCGTGATTTTTCCGATCACCTACCTGCTGACCGGCTTCCGCTGGCACCTGCTCTGCCAGGCGGTTGACATCAACATCGGCGTGGCGCGCGCGTTCGTCGTCAACATGGTCGGCGCGTTTTACAACACGTTTCTCCCCGGCTCGACGGGCGGCGACGTTATCAAGGCGGTCTATGCCGCCCGCCTCGCGCCCAACCATCGCACGCGCGCGGTGATGACCGTCCTGATCGACCGGATCATCGGGCTGCTCGGGCTGATCATTCTCGGCGGGACGATGGCGGCGTATATCGCGCTCAAGCCGCACGCGGCTGGGGATCCGGTCGCACACCGCTGCGCGCAGGTCGCGATCGGCGCGCTGACGATGATCGCGGCGACGGTGATCGGGCTGACCGTCCTCTTCACGCCGTTCCTTCGCCGCCTGACCGGCTTTGATTTCATCCTCGCCCGCCTGCCCGGCAAGGTGCGCGACCGCGCGGACAAGGCGCTGCACACGCTCGAGCTCTACCGCCAACGCCCCGCCGTGGTGTTCAAGGCGCTGCTGATCACGTTCCCGGTGCACATCACGGTGATCGCGTCGGCGATGCTCTGCGGGCTGGCGTTCGGGCTGCCGCTCTCGGCCGGCTATTACTGGGTCGTCGTCCCGGTCGTCGTCCTCGCCGGCGCGATCCCGATCTCGCCGCAGGGCGCCGGCGTGATGGAATTCTTCGCCATCCTCCTCACGCGCAAGCAGGGCGCCACCGTCAGCCAGGCGTTCGCGCTGACCATGTCGATCCGCCTCGTGCAGATCCTGTGGAATCTCATGGGCGGCCTCTTCGTCATCCGCGGCGGCTTCCACGCACCGACCGAAAAGGAACAGCACGAGGTGGAAGACTCCAGCCACGATGAACCCGCCAGCGGCGACCATGGCGACAACGCCGGCGACGGCAGCGGTCCAAACGGCACCATCATTTCCCCGCCCCCGGCTTCCGCGCCCGCCGGCGTCGAGCCGACCTGATCGGCCCGGCCCGACGGCGGAGCTGTCGACGTCGACGCGGGCGAGCGACAAGACGCTCGCCATCATCGCGGGTAAAACATCCTGAAGCATGCTCAAGCGCGTCGATCGCGTCCTCTTCCGCGTCCCGCAGCTCGAGAGCGCGGTCACGTATTATCGCGACGTGCTCGGGCTCACGCCCACATCCAAGAAGAAGAGCGGCAACGTCGCGAGTTTTAAGCTTGGGGATCAGGGGACGGAATTGGTTCTTCACGCCGATCCTGATTTGCCGGCCGAGGCGACTTATTTTCTCGTCGAGGATGTGCGCGACTTGTACAACCGCCGCGCGGAGTTGAGCCTCAAGTTCGCCGCGCCGCCGGCACCGGTCTCGCGCGGGTTTCGGGCGACGGTGAAAGATCCGTTCGGGAATGTCTTGCTGCTGCTCGACCGCTCCGGCGAGCGCGCCGGCGGCGGTGGCGGTGAGACGATCGAAGACGCCAAACCGGCCGGCACGGGCGCGCTCTTCGCCGGGGTCGAATCGAAAATCGCCGCGAAGAAGGACGTCCTCGCCACGCTCTATACGAAGATCGCGCGCACGGCGGATGATTTGCCGTACACGCCGCACTTTGAATCGCTCTACGCCAGCTACATCCGCGAGCTGCACGAACCCAAGCCGACGCGCCAGGAAGTGTGGCGGCATCTCCTGAATATGCGCAAGGCCGGGCTGCTCCCCAAGCTCGGCGTCGCGAAATCGAAACCGCCGAAGCTGGACGAAGAAGACGAATCGCGCCTGCGCGATCTCCTCGGCGAGGACATCGGCAAGCGCGATCGTCTGCCGTATACGCCGCGCTTCGATCAACTGGTGACCGACTTCAACCGCCCGCTGGCGAAGAAGCTGTCGCCGCACCTGGTCTGGCGAATCGTGGCGAAGCTGGCGAAGTGACGCTTCTGTTTTCGCCGTCAGTGCGCACGACGGCGTCGTGCCAGCGCAACCGATGCGGCCAGCGCCAGCCCGAGCGCCGCGGTCGGCTCCGGGACAAACGACGTCGTCACCGTCGTGCCGGGCGAAGGCTCCCACACCCAGTACTCGACGAAGATGGCCGGCGGTTCAGCGGCCGCGCTGATCAGCGGATCCGCCGCCGCCGTCGCCGTCTCCATCGAGATCTGTAGGAACCCATAATGCGCCAGCCCGGCGGAGCTCTCATACCGCAGCGGCAGGAATCCGGTCTGCCCGGCCCAGAGCGGTTCCATCTCGGGATGCAGCGACGGCGCGAGCCACTCGCCGGTGTCAGGAAGCACTTCGTTGATGCCCACGTTCCCACCGATTCGCAGCCCCTGGCCATTGGGCCCCGTGCCGCTGTGGCGATTGCCGCCGATGCCGGTCAGCGTCAGGCCGTCGTCCGTCAGATGGATGAAGCTGTCGATAAAGTTGGCGAACTGCGACTCGGTCGGCTTGTCCCCTTTTTCGAAAAAGCTCTTGAGGATGTTCCTCGACAGGATGGCCGAGGCGGGAGCTGCCATCCCGGCGACCACGATGGTGAAAACGGCTAGACCGATAGCGCAACGATTCGCGTGCCTGCCCATGATATGTCCTCCGCCCCGATAGTTTGCCCCGCAGCAACATACCACACGGCTGAGCGGAGAGAACTAACGTACTAATTCGATGACGTAGGCGCCGCGGATCGGCTCCTCGTCGAGCATGAGCGGGATGATCCAGTGGAGATTTGGGATCGTGTCGAGCGGCAGGGCGCGAACGGCGTGGCGCTCGAGCTGCTCGTCGGTCATCGACCGCGCCGCGTCGATGTCGCCGAAGGCGCGGAAGAAATGTCCGCGCCACGCGACGCCTGACCCGGCGTCGTCGGGGCCGCTGAGGGTGAGGATTTCCTGCCAGTCGGCGAGGTCGAGCTGCGCTTCTTCGCGGAACTCGCGGCGCATCGCCTGGAGTGGCGATTCGCCCGGCTCGATCTTCCCGCCGACGCCGTTCAGCTTCCCGGCCTGCCACGCCGGGCGGCGTTTGCGGATGAGCAGCACGCGCGTGCGATCGGGGGAGAAGAGGAATCCGCAGACGTAAGTTCGCATGGGCGGCGGGGAGTCTACTCCGCCGCCGCCTGGGTCGCCGGCTGTTTTGTTTCGGGCGGCGTGGACGCCTGGGCGGGCAGTTGCGGCTGGCCGCTTCGTTTCCGCGCGAGGTCGGCGCGCGTCTGCGCGAGGTTGTCCTTCTTCACGGCGTCGCAGGCGAGATAAAACTGCTGGAACAGCGGCAATGCCTGCCGCTCGCCGCGGGCGGCGTCGGCGAGCACGCGCACGGACGCGTAACCGATGTTGAACGGGTCCTGCATGATCGTCGCGGAGACGGTGCCGTCCTCGATGCCCGCGAGCGTCTCGTCGTACGTGTCGAACGCGACCACCTGCACCTTCCCGAGCTTCCCGCCGTCCTTCAGCGCCGTCAGGATCGCCGGCGTGTTGTAGGCGAAGAGCCCGGCGAAGCATTTGACGTTCGGATGCTTCGCCAGTGCGTCTTTGGCCAGCTCAGTTGCCTTCGCGGGGTCGATGCCGTCGACCAGCGTGGCGACGATGGTGTACTTCGAGCGCGGCTCCTTGATCGGCTGGCCGATCGGCATGTCCATCTCGCGGTTGCGCTCGAACGTGCGCTCGAGCAGCTCGTCGATGACGCCCTGGCGACGGCGCTGGCCGTTTTCTTTGTCGAGACTGCCGATGGCGAGGATGATTTCGCCGCCGTCCGGGACGGCCTGGCGGATCTGCTGCCCGGCCATGCGACCGGCGTCGTAGTTGTCCGTCCCGATGAAGCAGAGGCGGCGCGAGACGTTGGAATCGGAGTCGAAGGTGACCAGGTCCGCCTCGGCGGCGATCTCCGCGAGCGCGGCGGCCTGGCGGGGCGGATCGTTCGGGCTGATCGCGACACCGTCGTAACCCTTGCCGACCAGCCCGCGGATCGCCTGCGTCTGCGACGCTTCATCGCCCTTGGATTGCACGATCGTGAGACTCACCTTGTGCCGCTCGGCGGCGCTTTCAGCGCCTTTGATGATCAAGTCCCAGTACGCCCCCTGGCTGGCGGTGACCAGCGCGACCTTCGGCCGCGGATTGAACCAGCCGGCGGAATTGCCGATCAGCATCAGGCAGATCAGCAGGATGAGAAAGACGATCAACCGCCGCGCCGTGCGCGAGCGCGGCGGGGGGACAGTGCTGCCAGTGGTGTAGGGGGCGGCGGCGTCGGCCGAGGCCGGAGCGTCGGTGCTCATCATAAATTCTGCTCCCGCGTAGGTGAGGTGCCCCTTTAAGGATACCCAGTCGCCGCAAGCAGATGCAATTCTTTCTCACGTATGATGCCGGGGCATGAGCGAGATCCCTTCCCCGCCCCCGTGGCAGCTCAGCGACGAGAAGCTCCTGGCCGAGTGCCGGATCGATTCGTACGTTGGCTCCGGCCCGGGCGGGCAGAAACGGCACAAAACCAATGCGGCCGTCCGCATCACGCACGAGCCGACGCGGACCGTCGCGACGGCGACCGATTCGCGCTCGCACCGCGAGAACCACATCCACGCACTGCGGAATCTGCGTCATAAGCTGGCGATGGATCTCCGCCGCGAGATCCCGGACCTAGTCAATTATCAGCCGCCCGCATGGTTTGCCGACTACCCCGCGTTGCGGATCAACCCGAAGAACCCGAAGTATCCGGCCGTCGTCGCCGAAGCGCTCGACGTGCTGAAAACGATGCACTGGAGCATCGGCAAAGCGGCGGCGATGCTCGGCGTGACGACGACCGCGTTCACTCGCTTCCTGCACGATGACCCGGCGTTGTGGACGAAGGTGAACGATGCGCGCGTGGAGTTGGGGATGAAGGCGCTGCGGTGGGAGCGATAAACTGGTAGGAAGTCGTCGAACCTTTACTCGAAGGAGCAAGACCCATGAACAAGCAGATCATCTGGTGCGTCGCAGCCGGTTTGACCCTCGCCGTCGGTTGCGCCAAGAGCGGCGGCGGACAGGACACGACCAAACACGAGAAGATTTCCGAAACGGCGCTTCCACAGGCCGTCCGCGACGGTTTTGCGAAAGCGCATCCCGGCGTGAAGATCGAGAAGGTCGAGAAGGAAACCTATCCGAACGGCACCGTGCACTACGAGGTCGAGTACCGCGGCGCGGACGGCAAAGAAAAAGACGTCGAGCTCAACGCCGACGGCGAAGTGCTCGACGCGCACTAGTAGCGCGTCAGTCGTCTCTGGTCGGGCGCCACCGGCCCGAGGACGGGCCGGCTCCCCTTGCGCGCAGGAGAGCCGGCCGGTCCTCCGGCCGGTTTGACGGTACTTTGCGAGTATCTCAGGATCACAATCACCCCGCCATGCGGAAGAGCAACTGTCCGCAACCCATCACGCATCCCGCGATCAGCGCGAGCGCGATGAACGCGGCGCCGACGATCGCCAGCCAGCGGAGAAGCGGGATCACGATCAGTTCGACCGCCATGTGATGCTTGTGTTGCTCGGCCCGGAGGATCAGCAGCCAGGAGAGGATGAAGTAGACGACCAGCGGCAGCGTCACGCGGGCCGGCAGGAGCCACTGTCGCAGTGCCCATGCCGCGCCGCCGCGGCGTTGGCCATCGATTGAATAGGTGAGCGAGCCGGCCTTCTTCTGCACGCGCATGCCGGGGCGGGGCTCGATTCGCTCGCCGCTGCGAAGCTGGATGTCGAGCGGCAGCGACGCGGCACGGCCGGTGTCGAGCGTCAGCTTCGACCCGCCCTTGGTCGGCTCGACCCCGGTGACGATGCCGGCGGGGATTTCGTTGAACAGGTGCTGCGCCGTCATGATGATGCCGTGGGCGGCGAAGCAGGCGCTGACGAGGCAGGCGATGAAGGCGGCGACGCGCAGCAGGCGTGGGAAACCGGGCCCTTCGGTCGCTTTCGCGTCGGGCGACTGGGGTGAAGCCCCGGGTTGGGACGGTTCGGACAAGTTCGTTCCTTCAATGGGGGACTGATGTTCGCTCGTTCGCTCGCCGCGCCCCGCCCGATCGCGTGCGTCAATGATATGCAATCGCCGCGCGTCGACCCGCGAGACCTCCGGCGGACCTCCGCGACCCCGCGCCGCCATCCGATAAAATCGCTCCGAAAAAGCGGCCATTCGCCGCCGAGTCGCGCTGACGTTGATACACGCTATTTTATTTGCAACCCCGTTGGGCTTGGTTTAGTATCGCCGCGCTCTCAGGGCGGAGATAAGCTCACGCCGGCTGGGCAGTTGGAAGGTCTCGAGAAGGTCTTCGCCGGGCCTGTTGAAGTGCCTCGCACGGATGCATGCCGCGTTGCAAGGGACGCACGCGCTGCGGCTCTGCCGCGGGATTTCGGACGGACCGCCCGATTGTTCGTGATCGCCGCTTGAAGTTCAACACCAGGGATCGACATCCGATTTTCTCCCGCGCATGCCCCGACAACCCACCCAGTTCCGCCTCCCCGAGCCCCTTCGTCGCAAGCCGCAGCAGCAGCACGACGTCGGGCGGGTGCATGCGGAGCGTTCGTGGCCCGGGCAGTCGTTAGCAGGGCGGCCGCGCTCACGTTGGCGCGACCGCGGCGCGGGTTTGTTGTAACCGGCTCGTTCGTGCGACGCTCTGTCCTCCGCGGACCGCGCGCGGTGCGAACGAATTGGTGGGTCAGGTAGGAGGAACGCCGTGTTCTCCAGCAACAGCTTTGGTCAGCCGAGCAATTCCATGAATGAGAATTCGTCCTCCCAGTCCGCGCCCGCGCGGCGTCGGTCCGCCGTGCGCCCGCCGTCCCGTTATCGCCGGCTCGCGATGTTGAGCCTGGCGGTTGCCGTCGCCGCGCCCGTCGCGGTGACGACGTACAACCATCTCATCGCGGCGGAGAAGCCGGTGCTGCTCGTGCAGCAGCCGACGCTCGCGCCCGCCGACGCGCTGCGGGAAGGCATCCGCCAGTATCGCGAAGGCAAGTACGAAGAATCCGTCTCGACCCTGCAGGCGATCAGCGCCGACGCGCTGAGCGAGCCGGAGAAGAAGTCGCTCTTCGAGACGCTCGGCAGCGCCGACAAGGCCGCCGCAGCGCGCAAGAGCGCCCGCGCCGAGTTCGAGCTCGGGCAGTCCGCCTTGCAGAACAACCGCCCGGGCGAGGCGATCCAGCACTACAACAACGTCATCAACAACCGCTTCGTCGACGACGGCACCAAGAACAAAGCGCGCGAGCAGCAGGCGCTGGCCGAGTCGCAACGCAAAGGCATGAGCGGCGACATGCGGACGGTCTACACGTCCGCGGTCGGCGACTACAAGGCCGGCAATTTCGGTCAGGCCAAGGCGAAGTTCGAGCAGCTCCAGGGACAGGGTTACCGCCCGGCGATGTTCCAGCGTTCGCCCGAGGATTACCTGCGCGACATCGCGCGTCGGATGCCCGCGCCCGAGCCGGCGGCGCCGGGGCGGCCCGAGGTCGCCATCCCGGCCGATCAAGCATTGACGCCGCCCGCGCCGCAGCCGGTCGCGCCGCAGCAGCCGGGCGTCGCGGAAGCGATTCCCGCGCCCGCGCCGGTTAATACAGCGCCCGCCGCCGCGCCCGCGCCGAGCGTTGCCGAAGGCGTACCTTCCACCGCCGTACAGGTCGGCGAAACCGCGCCGGAGCCGCGGCTCAGCGCCCGCCAGCTCTACACAACCGCGCGCGATCAGTACAAGAACGGCAATTGGCAGGCGGCGCGCAAGAACTTCGTGGCGGCGATCGACGCCGGTTACAAGTCGCGCCTCTTCGAGGAAAGCCCGCAGACGTACCTGCGGCGGATGGACAAGAAGGAGCAGCAGGACCAGGCGCTCGCCGTCCGTCAGACGCCGTCTTCGCCGTCGCCGACCGACATGTCGACTACCGCGGCCGCTGTCGCGCCCGCGCCCGCGGCGCCGGAAGCCGTTGCACTCGCGCAAGCGCCCGCGCCGGCCCCGATCGACGTGACGCCCGCGCCTGAACCGGCGCCCGCACCGGCGGATCCGGCTCCTGCACCGGCGCCCGCGCCGTCGGATGTGGCGCCCGCTCCGGCGGATGTAGCGCCCGCTCCGGCTCCCGCGCCTGCGCCACGAGATCTCCCGCCCGCGCCGGCTCCCGCGCCTGTCCCGGCCCCCGCGCCGCTCACGCCGCAGCCGGGCAACGTCGTCACGGCGCCCGCTCCCGCGCCCGCGCAGACGCCGCAGCAGCAGCTCAACGAGACCGCGTCGATGCAGGGCACTTCCGCCGCCTCGAACGCCGCTCGCGCCCGCCAGCTTGTCGACGAAGGTCGCCGCGCCCAGCAGGCGAATGATTTTCAGACCGCGCTCAACCGTTACGCCGACGCCGCCGCGCT
>JAXDMN010000026.1:0-27049 GCA_034666045.1 Phycisphaerales bacterium
CAGCGCCAGCGGCGGGGCGGTGAGCACGATCGCGGCCGTCGTCATCGGCGCGGTCGCTGGCGTCATCTGCCCGATCGCGACTGTCCAGCTCGACCTCGTCTGGAAGATCGACGATCCCGCGGGCGGCGTCGCGATTCACGCGCTCGGCGGCGCATGGGGCACGCTCGCCGCGGCGCTCTTCATTCCCGTCGCAACCTACGGCGACAAGTTGCGCTTCCTCGGCGTGCAGCTTCTCGGCCTCTTCGTCATCGCGGCGCTGGCGTTCGCGTCGGCAATGGTCGTCTTCACGTTGCTGAAGAAGACCATCGGGCTGCGGTTGAGCGAAGACGCCGAATATGACGGCGTCGATCTTGCCGAGCATGATCTGAACGCCTACCCCGACTTCCAGCAGACGATGATCAAGTCGTACCACCTTCGCGAGGCATGATGAACTGGCTGCTCATCGCGATCGGCGGGGCGGCGGGATCGGTTGCGCGGTACGGCACCGGCTTGCTCTTTTTCCGCGCCGCCGAGCGAAATAATTTTCCCTGGGGCACGCTGGCGGCGAACCTGATCGGCTGCCTGCTCGTCGGCTACATCAACGGCCTGCTGATCGACCGCCTGATCCGCCCGGAGCTGCGTTTTCTGCTAGCGATCGGGTTTCTCGGCGGTTACACGACGTTCTCGGCGTTCAGCTTCGAAACCGCCGCCTACCTGCGCGACGGACAATACGCGCGTGCCGCGTCGTACCTGCTCCTCAGCAACATCGCCGGCATTGCCCTCGTCTTCGCCGGCCTCGCGCTGGCGCGCCTGCACCGCGTGAGCTAGAGGAATCGCATCCAGAGGTAAAGAATAACGATCACGTAAAGTGTCCACGACACGAGGCCGATCGCCCAGACGATCAGCAGCTTCGCCCACGTCGTCGCCGATCTACCGGTGCCGCGGATTTTGTCGCCCGGCGAGTCGTAGTCGATCTGCTCATCAGGCGGCATGTTACGTCATTGCGGAATCTGCTCGCGGTAGCGCTGCTTGAAGTCGTCGAGCGACGAAACGCCCGCGGGCAGCCGCGCTTCTTCGACAAGCATCACCGGGATCCCGTCGCGCACCGGGTAAGCGAGATTGCCGACCTCGGCGATGAGAAAATCGCCCTCCTGGCGCAGCTTGCTGCGCGTCAGCGGGCAGCGAAGGATGCTCAGCAGGTCCGGGTCGATCGTGTTCGATGAAGTTGTCGGCGTGGAAGGTTCGCTCATGGTTGCGGCCCAGGATCGGTAAAAAGCCGCAGGCAGTATAGCGCGTCGGCCAGCAGGATCAACGAAACGCCGTCGACCGCGCCGCGGCGCATCTCGACCGCGTGCAGCAACTGATCCGCCAGCGGCCGAGCTGCGGGGTTCCAGATGAACGCAAACAGGCCCCACGGCTGCGCGGTTGCGTGGTCCGGCTCGATCTCAGCAAGGACGAAGGCCGTTCCGCGCGCGATGGCGCGGGCGATCGTTCGATCCTCCGCCTGCACCGCGTAGCTCGCCGCCGCGTGGAGGATCGCCAGCTCGTGATACCAGCGCAGCTCCGGGTGGTCGGATGGCGAGGCGCGGAGAAACGCGCCGCTCGCCTGCTGCCCGCGCGCGAGCCGTCCGAACGCATCGGCGGCGAGATCGGTCCACGCGTCGCGGACGAAAATTTTCCCCGCGACGTGCAGCGCGAGCGCCGTCCAAGCCGCCTCCGCCACGCTTCCGCCGCGAACCGCCGCCGTTCCGCCGCCGGCGTCGTCGTCGCTCAATGCCAGCGGCCCCAGTTCCGCCTCGAGCAGATCGCACCACGGCCGAAGCCCTTCGTCCCAGCGGCCGAACTCCTGCCGGGGCAGCACCTCGTACAGGATGCGAAACGCGACGAGCCAGGCGTAGATCGTCATCGGGCGATAGACGTCGCGATGATGCCCGGCCGCGTCGACAAACTCGATTTGATCGATCCGCCCCTGCGCCGCCAACCGGATGAGCCGATCGACGATCGCCCACCCGCTCGTTTCGTTCGGCGCCACGAGCGCATCGAGCAGCACGATGCCGCGCTCCACCTGCACGGCCGCCTCTGTCTCTGCCGCCCCGGGCCCAGGCGGGGCGTCCGGCAGCACCCGCCGAATCAGTTCGGCAAACCGCTGATATTCAGCGACGACCTGATGCATCTGCGCATGCTAACGCTTCGCCGCTACAGTCGCGCCCCCTGCGCGCGGATGTTGAAGTCGATGACGGAGTAATCATCGCCGGAAATGATGCCGTCATAGTTGAAATCGCCGTTGTTCCAGCCGCTGGCGCCTGTGCCGAAGTTGAAGTCAATCGAGCTGTAGTCGTCGGCGCTGATGAAGCCGTCCATATTTGCGTCGCCGGCGTAAGTGTATTTCACGAGGACGCTCGTGGCGTCGACGGTCTGACCGGAGAAGAGCGCGGTCTGCGCGCCCGTGAGGCCGAGCACTTGCGAAGCTTCGCCGACGCCGAGCGTGGTCAGGCCGACGAGCGCGTCCGGGCGGGTCGTGACGATGCCGCCGAGGCCGTCCCACGCGCCGTAGTTGCTGCCCCAGCCGATCATCGCGGTGACGCCGTTGTAGGCCCATCCGTTCCAGCCGCCGAGCGGGCTGGCGTTGCCAGGGGTGTAGTCAATGATCATGTCGTTGTCGTTGAGGTTCAGCGACGAGTAGTAGTCGTCAATAAAAAACGCCCCTGTGCGCAGCACGCGGCTGCCGTTGGTGGCGATGGTCAGCGTCGAGGTATTCGTCAGCAAAAGTTCGGAGACGGTGACGCTGGCGGACGCGGTGACGGCCGCGCCGTTGTCGATGCGGACGAGACTCGTGGATACCGGGACGCCGCTGGGGCTCCAGTTGCTCGCGGTGGACCAGCTCCCGCCGGTGAGCGGGCCCACCCAGCGCTTGCCGCGGGTCTCGTCGTTGATGATCGTCGCGACGCCCTGCGAGTCGGCGATCGTGACGTTGTTCGGCTGGGTGAGGTTGACGACGAACGTCTCGTCCGACTCGCTGCGCGTGTCGCCGTTCACATAGATGACAATCGATGTGGACTTCTGCCCGCGGTAGACGGTGAAGGTCCCGGAATTTGCGATGTAATCCTTGTTTGTGCCGGACGAGACAGCAGTGCCGCTGGCGGTCGCGAAGTTAACCCAGATTTCTTTCTCGCTCACGCTGGAGAGCGAGACGACGAACTCGTACGCCGTCTGACCCGAGTTGCCTTCCGCGCGCGAGACGTTGGAGATGGAAATCGACGGGTTCGGGTCGGTGTCGGTGATCGTGCCGGCCGCCTGGGCGGTAATGGCGATCAGCGCGTTGGTCGAGCCGGTCAGGTTGACCAAAAGCTGTTCCTGGTTCTCCGCGATGAGGTCACCCTTGACCTGGACGGTGAACGTCCGCGTCGTTTGCCCTGGCGCGAACGTGAGCGTGCCGGTAACGGGCACGAAGTCGGTCGCCGCCACCGCGGACGAGTCGATGGTGACGTAAGAGACGGTGACCGGCGCATCGGACGCCGCCGAGAGCGTCATCGTGTAGGTGAGCGGCACGGTGCCGCTGTTGCCTTCGGCGACGGTGCCGCCGGTGAACGAGATGACGCGCGGCTCGTCGTCGACGATGGTGCCGGTCCCCTGGTTGTCGATAATCTCGGCGTTGGTGGCGTCGGTGAGCCGAACGAAGAACTCCTCATCATACTCGCCGACGCGGTCGCCCCTGACCTGGACGGCGATCGTCCTGGTCGTCTGGCCGGGCGTGAAGGTGAGCGTCCCGGAGCTGGCGACGTAGTCGCCGCCCGCGAGCGTCGCGGCATAATCGACGATGTCGTATTTGACCGTCACGTTCGCCGCCGGCGCGTCGGCGAGGGTGACGGTGAAGACGGCGTTGACCGTGCCGGTGTTGCCCTCGGTCACCGCGGCCGCGTCGCTGATCGAGAGCGTGCCGGGGATGATCCACCCGGGTTCGTTGAGCTGCACCAACAGCTTGTTGTTGCGCGGGTCGGTCGCGACGACGTCCGGGCGCGCGTCGCTGTTGACGTCGACGAGGGCTGAGGTGTTTGGCGGGGAGGGGTAGGCTTCGCCGGCGTAGGTCGCAGTGGTCGAACTGACTCCCCGCGAGAACGTCCCGTTGCCGTTGCCGAGCAACACTTTCGTGGACTCGGAGGTTGTCGGGTTGTATCCGCCGTAGTAGCCGTAGGACTCGAACGTCGTTTTCGTCGTGGTGGCGACGAGGTCGAGCTTCCCGTCGCCGTTCATATCGCCGGTCACGACGGAGCGGATCGTTCCATGCACGGGAATCTGCCCTTGGGCGGCGAATGTGCCATTGCCCTGGCCCTTGAGGAAGGTGAACGTGGCGCCGTCGCCGACGATGAGGTCGCGCTTCCCGTCCATGTCGAAATCGGCGCTCGTCACTTTGGATCCCCACGCGCCGACGAACACGGCGGTCTGGAGCGAACCGTCTCCGTTGCCAAGCATCATGGTGGGTGCGTTGAGCGAAGTCGATTGGACATCGAGCTTGTTGTCGTTGTTGAAGTCGCCGAGCGCGACCGATGGCGCGGCGCTTCCCACCATAACCGTGCGGGTGGTTCCGAAGGTGCCGTTGCCATTCCCGAGGAGGGTGTTGACGTGGCCCTGTGTGTACCACCGGTCGTAATAGCCGAAGTAGCCGAAGTACGGCACGGCGAACGTGATGGACGCCCCCACGCACAAATCAAGCTTGCCGTCAGCGTTCAGGTCGCCGACCACGACGGATTGGGGCGTTTGCGCGGCGGAGGACGTCGTCGCCTGCGGATGGGCCGGGGCCTGCGGGGGCAGCGTCACGTTCAGCGGAGCCTGGAAGGTGCCGTTGCCGTTGCCAAGCAGCACGCTGAGGTTGCCGGCGTAATTGGCGGTGACGATGTCGCGCTTGCCGTCGTTGTTGACGTCACCGACCGCCACGCTGTTCGGGTTGTTTCCGGTGGCGAACTGCTGCGCTGCTTGAAGTGTGCCGTTGGCATTGCTGAGCAGCACGCTGACGTGATTGCCGTCAGGGCCGTTCATGTTTGGCACCACCACGTCGCTGCGGCCGTCGCCGTTCAAATCGCCGGTCGCGATCCCCGTAACACCCGAGCCGGCGGCATAGCTGACGGGCGCGGTGAGGCTCAGCAGCCGGCGTGATTCGAGCGTTTCAATGATAGCGCGATGCAGGATGCGCGAAGTCTTCATGACGGTTCTCCCGGGGGGACGACGAACGTGTTTTGGACGGAGTCTTTCTGGAAGCCGAGCACTTCGGGGAAGCGCTGGCCGGCGAGGACTTGCACGTCGAAGACTTCTTCGACCGCAGTATCGAAATCGACGTTGGCCACAACCCGGCCGGTGCGGAGATCGACGACGGCGACGCCGGATTTGAGCTCGTTACGCCGCTCTGCGAGCGGGACACCGTTCATGGCGGAAGTCTCACGGATCTTCGAGAGCCCGATGAACGCGTACGGCCCAAAGATGCCGAGGCCGCGCGCGAAGCCCTGCAGGCCATCGGTGATGACCTGGCGAACGCCGGTCGCGGGATCGATCTGCTGAAGTTTTCCGGTGCCGGATTCGAGAACCCACAGCGCGTTCTGGTGCCAGCGCGGCGAGTGCGGCATGCACAAGCCGTCGGCGACGATGCGGCCGTCCGGCACCGACATCACCACGCCGCCGCGCGATTTGCCGGCGCGCCAACCGCCGCGCGTGTCGGTTTGACCGAGCGCCGTCACATAGCGCGGCTGGCCGTCGACGATCGCGAGGCCGTTGAGATGACAGCGGTCCTCGCCCGCGAGGGCCGAAATGAACGGCGGCCGCCAGCGGGGGACGAAGCTGTAGTCGGGATGCATCGTGCACAGGCACGAAAATCGCGTATTCACCAGCCAGAGCTCGTCGTTTTTCTCACCCGCCCACGCCACTTCGTGCACCCCGATGTCGCCGGTCACGTGACTCGAGCGCGGAAGGAAGCACGCATCGTGCACGCCAACGGGTTCGACCTGCGGCGCCAGGTCCGGCGCGTTGCGGAAGGTCCACACCTGGTCGCGCGTTCCGAGCGCGATCCGCCGCCCGTCGCACGCCAACCCCATGGGCCGCTCGAACGAGCGCACGAGGATCGACAGGCCGCCGAAATGCTCGCGCATCACCAGCAGCTTGTTCGCCTGGTACGTCGTCACCAACAGCGACACGTCGAGCTGCTTCAGCAGCGGCGCGAACGTGTCGCTCTGCGTGTAATTGAAAGCGACCGGCTCCGGGCGAGCCTCGGTCACGGCGCGCTTTGGTTCTGTGGCCAACATTGTCATGACAGACCTCCCTCGCATGTCCCCGTGCGCGTATGCGCCGTTGCGTTCCGCTGGACCTCAAAAAAATGCGCAAGACGCGCGGGCGTCGCGCGTCCTCGCCGGCCGAGGGAACGGTAACCTTCGATCTGCGGAGAGATCGCGGAGTATGTGGTTCATGAGGCGTGCGACGCCTCTGCCGTGGAATGCGCCGTGGCGTGCGGAGAAACTTCAGAAGAATCGGTGGGGCGCGCTCAACTTTTCGCCGGAGACTTGTTCTCCTGGACGGCCAGCAGCGCCTCGGTTTCGCGCTGCAACAGTTGCAATGTCAGCCGGCGATTCCAACGCGGCCCTTTGACGGCTCGTTGCCGCGTGGTGGGGGGCTGCGTGGTTGGCGCGGTCGATGCGATCGGTTGGATGGCTTTGTCCAGCCAGCGCTGCGCCTCTTCGCGATGGTTGAGACGCTGGTGAGCCATGGCGAGGAAGAAGCGCCCGTAGGAAACCGATGTCGTGATGTGGATGCCGGGGGTTGGAGCGGCTTCCTCCCGCGCGTGCGCGGCGTCGGCATCGGCCAGTGTTTTGGCCGCGTCTTCGAAGCGGCCGACGCGATAGAGCGCGGCGCCGACAATCAGGAGGTAGTCCGGGTCGTTCGGGTTGTCCGCGATGGCCTGTTCGGCGACGCGCACCACCTGGGCGGCGTCTACACCGGCGTCAGGCAGCAGGACGCATGGCCAGACGACGCGAAATGCGGCATCCCCATCCGGTATCTTCGGCAGCGGCGACGCCAACAGTGCAGCGCACGTTCGGCGGTACGCCGGCTCGTCCTTCATCGCCAACTGCACCAACGCAAGGGTCTGCCAGAGGTCGGGCAGTTCGGCGGCCGTAGCCTCTTTGGCGGCGGTGTTGAGATCAGCGACGGCTTGATCCCATTGCCCCAACTCGGCATGTATAAACGCAAGCGCCTCCGCGACGCCGCCAGCCTCATGGCGGTAGAAGGCTGATTCAGGCGCCTCAGCGACCAACGCGCGATAGAGACCCAGCGCATCGCCCATACGGCGTTGTGCGTCTTCAACGTGGCCGGCTTGCTGCGCAATGCTGGAAAGCCTTCGCAGGCTGTATGCCTGATTCTGACGGTACGACGGGTTTGCCGGATATGCGGCCGCCAGTGCCGCGAATGTTTCGCGCCCTAGCTGATCGATCTTTTCGGCGTCGTCAATACGGTCGATCGCCAACCACGCGTCGCCCAACTGCCAGCAGGTGCGACCCAGCCATTCGCGCACTCTCTCGGTTGCCGACTCGTCCGCTGCAACCTGGTTGAGGATCTCGGCTGCATCGACGTATGCCTGCGTCGATTCCGCCGGCTTTCCGCCCCAGGTGATGTGGCCGAGCCCGAGGTACGAGTGGGCGAGGTGCATCCGGTAATCAAGATTTTCTGGGAACTCCTTGACCAGGGCCTGCTTCAATTCAACCGCTTTACGCACCGCGACCTCGGCATCCGCTGACCGCTTACCGGGCCACAGGGTAAAGGCGAGACTGTTGTAATCGCCCGACTGTGCCAGCCGCAGTGCCGGCGGCGAATTGGGCTCGAGCGGTTCGCGGGCGGCGATTGCCTGTTGATACGCGATGACTGCCTGTTCCATCTTCTGCTTCTCACGCAACAGTTGAGCCAATTGAGAGAATCGCTCCGCGAGGGCGGCTCTGAGCTCGGGTGTGTTCGTCGCCTCGCGCGCGCGCCGCGCGACCGCCTCCGTGTATCGCGTCAGGGCACCGTCCAGATCACCGGTGTCGCGGAGGAAATCGCCTAATTGAATCTGAATCGCCGCGATGCTCGGATTGTCCTCAACCGCCTCGATCAACTGCGTTGCCTGCGCTGCGCGCAATGCGGGCAAGGACTGCTCCAGCGCGGCGAGGAGCTTCTTGAACTCGTCGTTCTCGCGGAGGGGGTCGAATCGGGGCTGAGTCTTCAACCCGGCCAGTGCGTTCTGCGCCGCGGTCACGTCTTTGAAGCCTGTGGCAAGTGCCCGCCGCACGTCGGCGACAGCCTCGTCCAGCCGGTGCATTTGTGCATAAGCTTCGGCACGAAGAAACCGGGCCCAGACGTCATCCGGCCACCCGTCCAGGACCTTGCTGAAATCGGCGGCGGCTTTGTCCCACTGGGCGAGGTTCATGTAGACGTGGCCGCGGTGATACCAGTTCGTGTGCACTTCAGGGGCCAACTCGGCGGCTTTGGAAAAATCGGCGATCGCCGGTTCCCATTGCTCGCGATTCATATTGCAGAAAGCGCGGCCGGTCCACGCATCTGCCTGATCCGGTTTGAGCTTGATCGCGGCGGAGTAGTCTTCTGCCGCCCTGGTGAGATCGTTTCGCCGGAAATAGCAGTCAGCGCGGGCTAACCGTGCGGCAAAGCGCGTCGGATCCTTGGCAAGGACGACTGTGTGCTGCGCAATGGCGCCGTCGATGTCTCCTGCGTCGCGCAAGTAAACCGCAAGCTGGGCGCGCACGTTCAACTGATCGCCCTGCAGCTCCATCGCCTTGCTCAGTCGAGCGGCCTTGTCGGCGCGCAGCGCGGCCAGAGCAGGTTGGTCGCCTCGCGCCTCCAGCACGCCCTGCAACGATTCCAGCACCTTCCGGACACTCTCGTGCGATTCACCGTACTGCGCGGTGAAGATAGCCAATGCCTGGCGAAGGTTCGCCTCCGATTCAAAGTAGTCCCTGCGCCGGCTCTGGAGACCGGACAGGATGAATAACGACCACGCCGTTTCAATGTGGTCCTTGCCGTGCCAGCGCTGATGCATGGCGACGCCCTGTCGCGCCAGTACCTCCGCGGTTGCGGTATCCCCCTGACCGATCTTGGTGTCGGCCATGCGATGCAGGATGTTTGCCAGTTCGCCATGCCCGTCAGGGAAGTACCGGCGGCCGAGCGCGAGCGCTTCCTCCGCCACGGTGATTGCTTCGGCGTTCGCCGCTCGAGCGTTGAGAATCAACTGAAGCGTGGAAAGGGCTTCGAGGATTCGCGCATCGTGAACGCCGCACTGCTTGTAGATGGCGACAGCCTCGCGCGCATAGGGTTCGCCGTCTTTGGCCTTGTTCGACATGTAAAAGTTCCAACTGTAGTCGAGCAGGCTTTGCGCGAACGCCTCCTGCGCCGCGCTTCCCGCGTCCTTGGCTAACGCGCGGCGAATGGCCAGCGCGCGCTGGAGGTGCGGCTCGGCCTTGTCGGTCATGCTGACTCGGTGATACGCGTTGCCAATCGCGGATCGGATCGCCGCCTCCACCTCCGGTTGGTCCTTGAGCTGGTCTTTTAGCCGTATTGAGGAATCGTCGAGCAGTTGCCGGACCGTGTAGTCGGCGCCCTTGGCGCGGTAGGGATCGGCCGACGAGAGCATTTCGCGGAGCAGCTCGCTGATCGCGGTGGCCTTGGCGACTTCGGTCACCGCGCGGGCGCGAGCCGCCTCTGCGGTTTCCAGCCGCGACTGTGCCAGCACTTCGGCGCGCTTGGCGCGCAGCGCCTGCCAACTGCTGACGACGGTGGCGGCGACCAGCAGCACGACAAAACCCGCTGCGACCGTCAGCGACACGCGATGCTTGCGCGCGAACTTGCGCAGCCGATACCTGGCAGTCGGTGGGCACGCCTGCACCGCTTCATCGCGCAGGTAGCGCTCCACGTCGCGCCCGAGCCCATTCGCCGTCTCGTAGCGACGCGCGCGTTCCTTTTCGAGCGCCTTCATGACGATCCAATCGAGCTCGCCGCGCACGAGCTGCCCGAGTTTTTTCGGATCGGTGTGGCGGTGCGCGGAGATCAGCGTGCAGTGCTCGCCAAGGCTGCTGATGCGCGTGCTGGGCTTCGGGGGTTCCTCCTCGCGGATGATGCGGCGCATCTCGTCATACGCCGCCTCGCGCAGGCGCTGCTTATCGAACGGCGTCGTGCCCGTGAGCAGTTCGTAGAGTAGCACGCCGAGCGAATAAACGTCGCTGCGCGTGTCGACATCGAGCCCGCTGATCTGCGCCTGCTCGGGGCTCATGTACAGCGGCGTGCCGAGCATCTGCGCGTAGTTCGTAAAGAGCGTGCGCTCGGTCAGCACGTGTCCGGCCGCTTTGGCGATGCCGAAGTCGATCACCTTCGGCACCGGCTTGTCATCGTGCAGTGTGACCAGCACGTTGCTTGGCTTGAGATCGCGATGGATCACGCCTTTTTGATGCGCGTGCTGGACGGCGTGGCAGACCTGGATGAACAACTCGAGCCGCTGCCGCGTCGACAGCCGCGCCTGATCGCAGTAGTCGGTGATCGGGATGCCTTTGACCAGCTCCATCACGAAATACGGCCGCCCGGCGTCGGTGGTGCCGGCGTCAAGCACCTTGGCGATGTTGGGGTGATCCATCATCGTCAGCGCCTGCCGCTCGGCCTCAAAGCGCGCGATGACCTGCCCGCTGTCCATACCCGGCTTGATGATTTTCAGCGCGACCTTGCGGCGGACGGGTCGGAGCTGCTCCGCCATGTAGACGATGCCCATCCCGCCGCCGCCGATTTGTTCCAGCAACTTGTACGGCCCGACGGTGGCGCCGACGCCGGGCGATGCCGCGTGGGTCTCGAGCATGACATCGAGCCCGACCGGCGACGTTTCGAGGATGCCGCGCGCGCGATCGTGCGCCAGCAGAAGTTCCTCCACCCCGCGTCGCAGCTCGGCGTTGCCGGCGCACGCCTGGTCGAGATACGCACTTCGCTGCGGCGCTGCGCCTTTGCTCAGCGCCTCGGCGAAGATGGTTTCTTCGGTGTTCACGACTGGGATTGAACTTCCCCGGCCGACATCGCGCGATACAGCCACGCCCGCGCGTAGGCCCAGTGCCGGTCGGCCGTCGAGATGGAAACGCCGATCGCCTGCGCCGCCTCTTCGTGCGTCAAACCGCCGAAGTAGCGCAGGTTTACGAGCTGCGCCTTCTCCGGGTGCTCCTGAGCGAGCTTGATGAGCGCATCATCGAGGGCGATCAACTCATCCGGTGGGTCATTCACCGTCAGTTCGAGCTTGTCCAGATCGACCCGATTCAGGTCTCCACCGCGCTTGATCCGCCCGCGGCGACGGGCGTTGTCGACGAGAATTCGCCGCATCGATTCCGCCGCAGCCGCGAAGAAATGCCAGCGGCTTTCCCAGACCTGGACCTTGGTCGTATCCACCAGCCGCAGGTACGCCTCATGCACCAGCGCGGTCGCCTGCAGCGTCTGATCCGGCCGCTCCTGCCGCATCTTGCGCCCGGCCAGCGCGCGGAGCTGCTGGTAAACCAGCGGCAGCAGGTCCGCCGACGCATGGGAATTGCCTGCGCCCGCTTCGTTCAGCAGCGTGGTCACCTTCGCGGCGCACGCGCTATCGCTTTGATCGTCGATCGCCGGCATGTTCGTGATCTCCCCAAGGGTCCGACCGACAATTGCAGTAAGCCCCAAAGTGAGCCGCACCGGAATCGCGCCCGCCAGCGCAGCGGGGGGATATCCTACTGCACCTGTTGTCGGTTCCGATGAAGAAAGCGCGTTCTGCGCTCGATCCACCCCATCAAATTGTTCCGCAGTGGTTTCGTATGAGGGGGCCCGCGCTACCCGAGGCGGGTAGGTTCGCACGTCATGCGATCAGCCGATCTTGAGGGAAGTGGGCGATACAGGGCTCGAACCTGTGACCTCCAGCGTGTCATGCAACGACACCCGGATTCTCGCACCACTCAAAAAAAGTTCGGATTTTCAGCAGTTCTATTGACTTCCGAGCCTCACTTTCGTTGCCAGGTTCCCATGCCGAGCGCCGGCACGCGCTCGCGGGACGGAAATGCGACGGTTTTCATCTTTATGAGCGGCTCCTGTTGTTGATTAACGTGCGGCGGCGGCGCTGCCCCCGGCACTGTCGTCTGCGCGTCTCGCGCCAGTGTTGCGGCGGACATGACTGCCTCCTTTGCTGTCGATCATCTGGTGAAGCTGGTGCGCGGCCCGCTCGATGTCGAGGTACTTGTACTGTCCCGCGCGGCTCTCGGCCGAGATCAGGGCGCAGCGGTGAACCTTCTTGAAGTCGCCGAAGGGGAACTTGTACTGGGCCTTCGTTTCTTCATCCGTCTCGTCATCCAGGCCGAGATGCCACTTGGCGTATTCGGTCCAGCCGTGACGGGCGATGAATTGGTTTTCCTGGTCGGCGGACGGTTGATGCTCGCTCCAATCATCGCGTTCGTCGGCGACGAACTTGCGGTCGTCGATCATCTCTTTCGCGAACTCAAACGCGCGTTTGTTTAGTTTGACTGTCATTGTGACCTCCTCGCTGTCGCTGCTGCTGCGCGAGCACGCTTCCGAGGCGCTGGCGCAATGTTTGACGCGCCCCCTCAATGTCGGCGCGGACTTCACCGTCGGAGCGGTTCTGGAATCGGGCAATGTCATCAACGCTCCATCCTTCGATGGCATGCCACACGAACGCGCGGCGCTGATCGCGCGGCAGCCGACGCAGCTCGCGCAGGATCATCCGCCGTTCCTCGACTACAGTGAGCTCTTCGACCGGCACGGGCGATTCGACCGCCGCGAGCACGTCGTCGAGCGTCAACGAATCGCCGAACGGCCAATACGGGTTGTTTTCCGTCGCCCAGCCGTCGTTGATTTCATATCGGTCGTCGCGATCTTCGTCCTCGTCCGGCGGCTCAACGCCGCGCTCGTCGAGCGCCTCATGCACCAGTCGCAACAACCACCGGTCGAGCGGCTCATCGCGCGGCCAGTGATCCCAGCGGTCCCACGCGCGGAGCATGACGTCGTCGAGCACGTCGCCGACACTCAGGTCGTTCTGCTTGATGGTTCCCTCGAGCTGCGCGAGGGTCAGTTCCCGCCGCGCGTGATCGCGAAGCTGCCGCATGAGCGGGCGAAGCATCTGAAAGAAGGCGTCGCGATCGTTTTCGCTTCGCAGCGCCTGCAAGTGCGGCTGGACGGCGGCGAAATCACGACCGCGGCGGCGATGACGATCGCGCGCAGCATCGCGACGCAGCCGATTTCCATGCCGGCGGACTTCGGCGGCGAGATCATCGACCACCTGGTCGACCGCCTTGCGATGATCCGCCACGGGCGTGAGCGTCCGCGCAAACAAGTTGCCGGTCGGCAGCGTCAGCATCGCGCGGGCGACATAGCCGCCATTGCGATGGTCGAAATTGAACGCGAGTTGCCGCTCGTCGCCCGCGATCGATTGAAGGATGTCTTCGATCTTCGCCATCACGTCACGCCGGCCACAGTTCGTGGATCTCGCTCGGCAGGACCTGCTCGACATCCTCGATCTCGCCGCTGTCAATGTGGCTGGCGAGCACGCAGAAGACGGCGCGGGCGGCCTGCTCGGGATCGAGATCCTTGTCCGGCGACATTTCGCGGCTGACTTGCGCGAGGAACTCACGCTTGTGTCGTTCCTTGAGCGGTTTGCCGGTCGGGTCCCAGCCTTCGTAGTAGAACCCGCGGACGAGCATGGGGAGTTGCGCCGCGAGTTGCGCGGTTTCCTCGAGGGTGAGCCGGTCGCGCAGCGCGTGCAGTGTTGCACGCGTTGCGCGATAGGCCTTGTGCTTGTCGTCCGAGCCGATTTGCTGGCCGACTTCCTTGAGCCAGACGTTAGTCCGTTGAACGGTCGTGTCGAAACTGTCCAATCCGGTGGCGGTCACGATTGTCACCTCCATGCTGCTGCTGTTGGCCGCGCGCGCGGGCTACCGGCTGGCAACCTGCGCTTTCTTCTCGGTGTCGGACTGACGCTTGAAGAACGACGACACCTTCTCCTTCAGCCGCGCGAACGCCGAGCCGGAGTCTTTATTGCCATTCAACTGCCGCTCGACGTCATCGATCGCCTGGTCGAGCGCGGCATATTCCGGATCGTGGCCGGCATAGCCGAGCTCCTTGGCGCGCTGAAGCTCCTGCTTCGCAACGGCGAGCAGGCGCTTGGCCTGCTCCTTGTCCTGTTGAGACTTGTTCTGCGCTTCGTTGATGGCGACTTGCGCCGTGGCGATCGGCAGCGGCGTGACGTGATCGATCACCACGAGCGTGTTGAGCGCAGTCTGGAGCAGCGTCTGCGCCTCATTGGTCTTGTTCTCGTTGAGCAGGCGGGCCGCGTCGCGCATCGCCGCTGGGTAGGTCGCCAGCGGCAGGTGGTAGGTGCGCACGCGGATCTCGCTGATCAGGCTCTCCAGAATGACGCGCGCGGTCGGAAAATCGCGATCATCGACCGCGCGATCCGCCGCCTTGGCGAGATCGCGAATCGCGCGGACGTCCGTCGGCGCGGTGTCGATGACTTCAACCTCGGCGTCAATCGGCAGCAGCGCCGTCTGCGGGTTGCGCGCGGTCAGGATGTTGATCTTGCCGGTCGCGCGCTCCAGGGCGGCGAGGGCTTCGTCCTTCTTGCCGTCCGCGAGCGCTTTCACCGCCGCCTGGGTCTCGTTAATGGCGGCGACAGCGTCCTTGTCGAGCGTCTGCTGCGCACTTTGCTCGGCCTGCTGGCGCTGGCGTTCGGTTTCCGGATTGGTCGTTGCCTGCCGCTGCGGGCGCGACGGCGACGTCGTTGGTGCGGCGCTGATGAACGCGATCGCGACACAGCAGATGACGATGCTTCGATAGACAGTGTTTCTCATGACATTACCTCATCCGTTTGCGACGTTTCCAAATGGGGCGAACCGCGCCCCGCGGGCCGACTCAGGCCGGCAACGCGCGGGCGAGCTTGTCCGCGACGTCGGTGTGATCGCCGTGCACGCGCAGCTCCTCGCCGTCCGACAAGCGGATGTCCGTCAGATTGATTGGATCTTCGGGATCAGGCCGCATGCTGACGACGAACTCGGGGTTGATATAGACCGGCGTGCCGGCCACGCTGTCGGTGAATTGCACGACCATTGTCAAGGCTCCCTTCTGGCGTTGTTCCCTGCCGCTACAACAAGCATCGCGCTCGGCCGACAATGGTCTGAACGATCCGGTCGCGGATCGGTCGATGCCGCCACTGCTCGGGGCGGATGCGGATTGCGTAGCGCATGTCATTTTCAAACAGGTCGCGCATTTGCGCGCCGAACGGTTTCGAGTGAATCAATGCGGAGAGCTCGAAGTTGTACTGGATGCTTCGGTAGTCGAGGTTGAGCGAGCCGACGATGGAGATGCGCTCATCGACGCAAAGCGTCTTCGCGTGCAGCACCGCATGCTGCCGCTCGTAAATCTCGACGCCGGCGGCCATGAGGCATTCGTAGTGCGCCCGGGCGGCGATGAGCAGCAGAAGAACGTCGCTTCTGCCCGGCAGCATGAGTCGCACGCGCACGCCGTTGCGCGCGGCGCGGATGAGGTCGTCGAGCAACGCTTGCGGCGGCGCGAAATAGGCGATCGTCAGGTCGAGCGACTGCCGTGCGTCGCGCAGCAGCTTTTGGAGATTCGGGAGCAGTCGGCTGCGCGGGGAGGGGACGGACGCGAGCACGGCGAGCGAGTCCGGCGGAATCTCCAGCGTTGATGGTGACGCGTCGAGCTGGCTCGCCGCCCGACGGCGCCGATGCGCGGGCTGCCCGTGCACGAGCCCGTCGCCCCGCGGATCGCCCGCGAAAGACGCCGTCGAGTGGATCAACTCCGCACGCTGAACCGGCCCGCCCTCCTCGAGCCATTTCCACATGCGCTCGAAGGCCTCGACGAGCAGCGCCACGGACGGCCCGCGCACGCCCACCGCCGTGTCGCGCCACGCATCGCCCTCCACGTTGCCGATCACCCATGAGCTGCCGTACTCATTCCCCAGGTTCTGCCCCCCGAGCACGCCGAGTTCGTTATCGACGACGATGAGCTTGCGATGATCCCGATTGAAAGTCCGCCACCCATGCCGGCACCGCCACGGCCACCAGGGATTGCATTCCTGCAAGCGCACGCCGGCCTGCTGCATCTGTGCGAACATCTTCCGGTCGGTGTCGATCGAGCCGATGGAGTCGTAGATCACGCGCACCGCCAGACCTTTGCGGGCGCGCTCGGACAGCAGCTCGGCGAAGGCGCGGCCCGTTTCGTCGGAGTGGAAAATATAGATTTCCAGGCAGATCGTTTGCTGCGCCGTCTCGATTGCGCGATAGGCGGCGTGGAGGGCTTCGCCGTCCTTGTAGAGCTGAACTTCGGAGCCGTCGGCGAGGCGCACGGGCGGGGGGACGATCCACCCATCGTCGTCGCTGCCCGGCGCGATGTTGACGCCCGCCGCAGGGAATTTCGGCTCATCGGCGGCAATATTGCGCACGTGACGCTCGCGAGCACACGCCTTCCTCGTCGTACTCGTCATCGCCGCCAGCGTCATATTGCACCTGCGTTGTGCCGCAGGGATTGCCGCGGCTGGCCTTCGCGCTGGAACGCGATGTCAATGCCGTCCGGGTTGTCGCCGACGGCCCGGCGAAGCAGCGCGATCAGGTGTTTCGTCGCGCCCGGCCGGCAGGCGAGATCGTCAATCTCATCCGGGTTGATCCAGTAGTCGTTGTCGTCCAGGTCTTCCTCTTCGAAGGCGTCCTGAAGAACTTTCAACTCACCTTCCGTGATTCGCCCGATTTCGATGAAGGTCGCTTCGTCGAAGAGGCGAACCTTTCCATTGCCATCGGCGGCAGCGTCGACGGCGTCGTCGGACGTGTCGATGCATGGACGGTCGAGCGGGATTTCCTCCTCCGCATACGCGATGGGCGATGGATCGGTCTCTGGGGAGACGGCGGCGTCCAATCGGCGGACGCGCTTGCGGACATCGACGGCGCCTTCCTCAGCAAGGACCGTGCGCACCGGCTCGACGCGCTCTTCCGGCACCTCGACAGCAACCCGGTTCCCGCTCGCGCTGATCTCCTCGGCCAGGCCGGCGCGGGCGAGACGCGATCGCGCCCGTTCGGCGAGCGTCGCGTCGTTAAAGGTGCCAATGACTTGCACCAGGCTCATCGCCTGCCTCCGTTACTGCCGGGAACGAGATCGATCTTCCGCCTGCGGCTCGATTGCGTGTTCGATGACGAAGCCGGCGAGGCCTCCCCGGCGGTGTAAACGATCTTCACCGGCATCTTGCTGAGAATCTCGTACAGGCGAATCTCGCCCACGATCGGCCACCATTCGTAGAGCAAAATCTGGAGTGGCTGCGTCATCGCGACCCAGCCGCCAATCTGCAGGCCCAGCCCGAGCACTTCGGCGAAATGTCCGCCGCCCAACCGGTGCGTCAGCGCGCCGCCCGCCGAGATCGCGGCTGCCAAGACCACGAGTCCGATCATCAGACTGATCAATCCGTGGTGGATGAGGCGGCGGACCTTCCATCGCAGCAGTTGAGCGCGCCAGGCAAAGTGCTTGCGGATCGCGTCGCCGAGGACCTTTCCTTCGTCCGGCAGCCCGACCGGCTTATCGAGATAGACCACCAGCGCCGTCGGCCTGGTCGGCAACTCCTTGAAGTAGGAAACGATGTACTCCTCGGCGTCCGGATCGAGGCCCTTCTCGTGGAAGGGGGCCGGATCCATCGAATCGAAGAGCTGGTCGAGCTCGCGCACGTAGAGCTCGACGACCGCAGCGGCGTCGGCGATTTCGTCACCGGATGTCGGTCGATGATCGGCCATAAGCGCACTTTCTCCGCTCGCGCGCGGGCAAGCGCGCGATCGAGAACTGCTTCATCCGTCCCTTGCAGGAAGCGACTACTGTTGTTCGCGTCGTTCGCGGTTGTCCGGCAACGCGGGGCGCGGGCGCAAGCGGACCAGCGTGATGTAGCCTTCTTCGGATTCGAACTCGATGTCCGTCTCCGCGCCGGGCTGCGTGGTGGCGGCGCGCACGATACGCGGGCGATGGATCAGGTGCGTTTCGAACGGCGCATGCAGTTCGCCAACCTCGACGAGAATGTCGCACGCCTGCGACCCGCCCTTGTACTCGTAGCTGATCCCTTGCAGCGGCAGGCCGTTGACGCGTGGCTGATCGCCGAGTTCGGGACTCAGCAGCTCGATCGTGGTCGCCCACCCTCCGTACTGGTCTGCGATCATGTCGAAATACGCACGCCAGCCGCTCTTGGGGATTTCCTGTGTCACGTTGGTTGCCGCCATATGTACCTCGTTTTCGAGTCGAGTTCTCCGTTCCGGGTTGAGCTACAGGTGCCGACCGCCGCGATCGTCCGCGCCGCCGGGCCCTTGCGTCATCGCCGCCATCTCGATCGCTTCGGCCAGTGCATCGAGATCCCACGGCGCGTCGTGCCGCCGGCCGTTAATGAAGAAGGTGGGCGTTCCGTTCACCCCGCTGCGGACGCCGCCGAGAAAATCCTCGCGCACGCGCTCGCGGAATCGGCCCTGGAGCAGGTCCATCTGGAAGCGGGGGAGGTCACAGCCGATTTCGTCGGCGTACGCGACGAGATCCTCGTCCTCCAGCGCGTCCTGGTGCTCGAAGAGCGTGTCGTGCATTTCCCAGAACAACCCCTGCGCGCCGGCGGCTTCGGCGGCTTCAGCGGCGCGCTCCGCGTACGGGTGGATCTGCGACAGCGGGAAATTCCGGAAGACCAGCCGATACCGGTCGCCCATCATTGCTTCCAAATCCTGAAGGATGAAATGCGCCCGCCCGCAGTGCGGACATTCGAAATCGCCATACTCGACCAGCGTCACCGCCGCATCGCGCGGGCCGCGGATGTGATCGCGGCGTTCGTCGACCGGCGTTTTCAATGTCGCGGTTTGTCCCGGATCAAGCATGAGCGTACTCCTTCGACAAGCCCGCATTGGCGCGCGACTTCTCGGCATCGAGCTGTTCCAGCGCGTTGAGAATGCCGTCTGCGCCGGGGTTGACGCCAAGCGGCGAGACGTACGACCAGCGAATGATTCCGTCCTCATCGATCACGAAGAGCGCGCGTTCGGCGACGCCGTCCTGATCCCGATACACGCCGTATTGCTGCGCGACCGCCCCCTTGGGATGGAAGTCAGCCAGGAGCGGAAAATGCAGCTTGCGGTCCTGCGCGTATGCGGTGTGGCACCACACCCCATCGACGGAAAGGCCGATGACCTGCGCGGCATGGCGGTTGAACTCCGGCAGGATCTCGTTGTAGAGCGAGAGCTGATCGCCGCACACCGGGCTCCAGTCCGCCGGGTAAAAGACGAGGACGACCGGGCGTCCGCGGAAGTGGTTCAGATCGACGCGTTGGTCCGGCGTCGCGAGGAGGTTGAAGTCGGGCGCTTCCGTGCCCGGCTGGAGCGCGCCGGTTGGTCCGGGGGCTCCAGCGGCTTCGGGATGACGCTGCCGTAGCTGCTGCTGTTGTTGCTGCGGCTGCGGATCGGATTGGCCCTTGCCGTTGCCGCGCGATTGCGTTCCCGGATGCTTGACGTTTCTCATGTCGTGCTCCTGTTTGTCCGCCCGCACGCGCGGATCAGTGACCATGCGCTACGCCCGCCGGGAAGTCGTGCCCGTCATGAGCGGTCGCGGTCATCGCCGCCCCAGCCGGGCTATGGAGCCACTTGCGCAGGCGGAAGCCGAGCACGATCAGCATGATCCCCATGACGAACGCGTACGCCCCGATCCACAGCACGACCGCCAGCGCGCCGGGACCCGGGAAGAGGATCAGCAGGATGCCGAACAGGATCGACAGCACCCCGATCAGCGCCAGCAGCCACTCGCCGCGCATGACCTTGCGCAAACGGACCGCCGCGACGACCGACATCACACCGCTGACGATCGCCCACGCGGCGATGATGATCAGCAGCGCGAAGGCCGCCCCCGCCGGGACGAAAAACGCCAGCACGCCGGCGACCAGGCTCAGGATCCCGCCGAGTAGCAGCGCCCACCACGGCTGCTGCGGCGCCTCCTCGGGGGCGCGTCGCAGGTGGAAGGCGGCAATGATGCTGAAGATGCCGTCGGCAATGGCGTAAAACGCGAACATGAAGACCAGCGTCAGCAGCGCGACTGGCGGCGCGACGAAGGTGATAATTCCGAACAGCAGCGCGACGATGCCGCGGAGAACGAATGCCCACCAGTTCCTGGCTACGATAACCATGATTGTACCTCGCGAGCTTTTCGACTGAGTTTCCGAAGTCTTTCTACGAAATCTGGATATGCCGGCCCTTGCCATCGCTTCGCTTGTTGAGCGTGAGGCGCAACACTCCGTTCTCGAGCTTGGCCTGAACGCTTTCCGGGTCCACGTTGGGCGGGAGCGTGAAGCTGCGGACGAAGCGCTGCACACGCCGTTCGCGCAGCAGGTAATTCCATCGCTGCGCCTGCTGCTGCTGCTCAGTGGTCGCCGCCTGTTGATGCCCTTGCTGTGCAGGTTGTCCCTGCTGCCCCTGTTGGCCGCGCTGTCCGCGATGCTGGTCACCGTCGGGCGGCGGTTCAACGCGCTCTTCGCGTCGCTCGGCGGTGATGGTCAGCATCCCGTCGTCCAGCGAAATATCCACGTCTTCCTTGCGGAAGCCGGGCAGATCCGCCTCGATGTAAATGTGGTCGTCGTCCTCGCGGATATCGACGGCGTTGGCGAGTGCGGCGAGCGGGCCGCCTCCGTCGTTGTCATCGCCGAACAAGCCGCGACCGCCAAAGAAACGGCTCAACATGTTGTTGAAGTCGAGCAGGTCGGACTCATGTCCACGTTCTATTCGTGCTGGTAGCGCCATGATTGGCTCCTTGAGATAGCGCAAGCGGAGTCGGAACGTCCGCTTGCCTTCAGGATGGATTGACTCGGGTGACGACGGGGCAGCGCCAGCGTGAAGGTGGTTCCCACGCCCACCTGCGACTGCACCGAAAGCTTTGAGCCCAGTAATTCCGCGGCCTCCGCGGCGATGGCCAGCCCGAGGCCGGCGCCTTCTTCCCCGTGAGATGCACTGCGATGGAATGGTTGGAAGATGTGATGCAGGTCCGCCGCGTCGATACCCGGACCTTCATCAGACACGGCAAGGACGCACCCTGCATCGGACGTCGTGCCGGTCTCTTCGCACCGAATCGAGATGATCCCGCGACGACTGTACTTGACGCTGTTACTGACCAAGTTCTGGAGCACGAGCACGATCAGTTGCGGCGCGCTGTCCACGATGGTCCCGGGAGAAACCTGAGACGAAATTGTCAGCCCCTTCTCGGCCGCCAAGCGCTCATAGCGCAGGCAGATGTCGCCGGCGAGTCGATGAAGATCCACCGGCATCGCGAAATCCAGGTTGTTCAGGGTGCGAAGTTGCGCATACGACTGCAGCGTACGCATTCCGCCGATCGTTTCATCGATCGCCTTCTGCGCACGGTTAAGCATCGCCAGCTCATCCGCAAAGACCGGCGATGCCACGAGTTGCTGCTTGAGCAGCTTCAGGTGCAGCGTCACGCCGCCGAGGTTGTTGTACAGGTCATGACTGAGGAATGAGAGGTATCTCAGCTCCCGGCTTGCGCGCGAGTTGCCGTTGCTGCCGCAGCGGCGTCGAACCTCACGGATACCGGCTGTCTCATCGATGCGAACAGACGCGGGTGTTTGCACGGGTTGAAGGTTCATGGGCGCTCTACCTGCGTGTGTGCGCTGCAATCCGTCATTATCGCGCGGCAATCTGCAACGCCCGGGCCATCGTCGTCAGCGAGCGGGAAACGCATCTGGTATGCAAGAAGCAGGCATGGGTTCGGTGGTGGGCGCGGTGGCGCGGTGGCGTGACTGTCCACAAGGACCAAAAAACTGTCAGCCGCCGCGAACGCAGCATGGATGAGGCGGTGTGAGCGGCTCAACCGCTAGTGTCTTCGCCCTCGAGGGCCTTTGTGATGTTGAGGCCGAGTTCGCGCAGGCGGTTACGTAACGTCTGCCGCGCGACGCCCAGGATTTTCGCCGCCTGGAATTGGTTCCCATGCGTAAACCGTAGCGTGCAAGTCAGCAGCACGCGGTCTAGTTGCAAGTGAGCCTCGACGTGAAGGTTATGTGAGCCTTCGGATAGTCGCTGCTCGATGAATGATTCGAAACTGAAGTCCGCCTCGCCGGCCCCGTCAGCCTCATCAGCGCGTTGATCGTCATTCGGCAGATCAGGGAGAAAGCCGGGCAGCAGCGTGCGTCCGCGCGCCCGCAGCAGCGCCTGCTTCAATACGCTTTGCAGCTCGCGTACGTTCCCCGGCCACCGGTAATGCTGCAATCGCTCCATCGATTCTGCGTCGATCTCGTGCACCTCGCGTCCGAGCTCGCGATTGAACTGCTTGAGGTAAAACCGCGCGAGCATTGCGAGATCGTCACCGCGCGCGCGCAGCGGCGGCAGGTGGATGGTGAAGACGCTCAAGCGGTAATACAGATCCGGACGAAACCGCCCGGCGTCGCTCCAGGCCTTGAGGTTGCGGTTCGTCGCCGCCAGAAGTCGCACGTCGGTTTCGATGGTTTCATTGCCGCCAACGCGCTCGAACTTCTGGTCTTGGAGGAGACGCAGGATTTTCCCTTGCGTCGCCATCGGCATATCGCCGATCTCGTCCAGGAAAATCGTTCCGCCGTTGCACTGCTCGAATTTGCCGATCCGCCTGCGATCCGCGCCGGTGAAGGCGCCTTTCTCGTGTCCGAACAACTCACTCTCCAGCAGATTTTCCGGAATGGCCGCGCAGTTGATCACGAGGAATGGGGCCTTGTTGCGATCGCTGTGTTGGTAGATCGCGCGGGCAACGAGCTCCTTGCCCGTCCCGCTCTCGCCGGTGATCAGGACGATCACCTTCTGATCGGCCACGCGACCGATCGCTTTGTATACCTCGCGCATCGCGGGGGACCGGCCGACGATTGAGTCGCCGCCGTTGATGGGCGGCTGCTCCTCGTTGACGCGCACCGGCGCCTGCATCCGACGCCCGACCTGAAGTGCTTCCTCCACGACCTGTTCCAATTGGCGCAAATCGACGGGCTTGAAGAGGCAGTCGTAAGCCCCGCGGCGCAGCGCTTCGATAGCGGTCTCGGTGGTATTGGTGGCGGTGACGAAGATGACGGGAATGCGGGCGTCGATCTCGCGCAACCAATCGTACACCTCCATCCCGGAGTTGTCCGGCATGTTAAGGTCGAGCAGGACGACGTCGGGGGCATCATGAACGATCTGCTCCAACGCTTCATTCCCGCTGTGGGTGACTGCGATGTCCATCCCTCGTGGAGCGAACAGATGAGTAATTTGGTCGAGAAGCACACCCGGATCGTCATCGACCAACAGCAGGCGAGCCATGGCAGTATCCGCGGGGCCATCAGCCGCCCGGCGTAACCGGCGGGCGGATGTGGGCCATGTTGCTATCGTGCGCGTGCCGAAACAGGAAGTGGCCAACTTAATGCCATGCTGACAAGAACAAAGCCGGCTGTAGGTTGAGGAGCGAAACACGCAACCGCCACAATTTCCTTGAAATTCATTGTGCCATAGATACGGCGCACCTGCCACCGAAATTGCTTCCGTGTCGGTCGGTAGCAAAAACCAGAGTAGTCGGCGCGAATACGCGAACGCCTCCGCTGCTGCACCTATCACCTCACATGCATGCGTGTCTTATCATCAGCAGCGGTGATGCGTGCATAGGGCGAATTCTTGAATGAGGGCACCGTCGAACAAGGATGATGTGCGACACACCAAGCGTGAACTCGCCGGGTTCTGCGCGCTGCACGAGGGGTGGGTGCGCCACAAGCCGGATGAACTGGCAGAGAGTCTGGCCGATGTGATGCTCAACACGCTGCCGCTCGGTTTTATCTGCTTGCGATTGCGCGCCGGCGAGGCGGACGTCGATTTGGTGCGCGTGTCGAACTCTATGGGCACGCATGACGACACCGAGCGTATTCGCGCCGCGCTCTGGCCGTACGTCGTTCATCCCTCGCGAGACGCGCCACAATCAGTACCAGATCCGCTGGGGCCCGGCTCAGTTTCAATTGTGACGGTGCCGATCGGCATTAATGGCGAGGATGGCCGCCTGATCGCCGCGACGCGCCATGCGTTGACCGACCACGAACGCCTTGTTCTCCAAATCCTTGCAGACAAAGCCGCGCTCGTGCTTCAGCGCCGCCGCGCCGACGAGCGCCTTAAATTCGCACTGCGCGGGTCGAACATCGGAATATGGGAGATCGAGATGCCCGACCGCCTGCTCGCCAATGCTCGTGTTGATTTCACCAACATTTGGGAACACCTTGGTTACGAGCGTCCGGATCGGCCGACGGATCTGGCGATGGCTATGGCACTGATTCACTCCGACGACCGAGCGCCGTTCGAAACGTCGCTCGCAGAGGCGGTCGCTGGTCAGACCCCCGGGCTCGACGTCGAGCATCGCGTCCATCGCAAGGATGGCACCTGCCGATGGATGCTCACGCGGGGCGCTGCGGTGCGGGACGCGGCGGGCAACGCGATCCGATTGATTGGCCATAGCATCGACATCACGGATCGAAGGGAGGGCGCAGCGCGCACGCGATGCGGCGAGACACTGGCGAAGGCGATGCTGCGGCAGAGCGAGGAGCGCTTCGGCGGCGAGCGAGCGCCTCAAACCCGTTCCTCCACAACGGCGGTGTCCGGCCGCCCTCATCGGATGAAGCCAATGCGCATCCTGCTTGCTGATGACAACGAGTTCAATCAGGAGGTCATTCAGCACCTGTTGGAACGCACCGGGCACTCCGTCACCGTCGTCGGCAGCGGCCGCGCGGCCCTCCACGCGCTGGAAGGCGCCTCCTTCGACGCGATGCTGCTCGATTGTTACATGCCGGAGATGGATGGTTTTCAGGTCATCGCAGCCCTGCGGGAATGCGAAGCGAAGACGTTGCAGCACCTGCCGGTCATCGCGCTCACGGCGATGTCCCTGGAGAGCGATCGCGAACACTGCATCGTGGCTGGAATGGATGGTTACCTGGCCAAGCCTGTGCGCGCGGCGGATCTGTATGCCGCACTGGAGCGCCTCCCGACCGCGCTTGGCAGGGAGAATCCAGCGGCCTCGCCAACGGAGCCGACGACGGCAACACCGTCCGATGCAGACCTCGTGGACGCCGCCACGCTCCTCGCCACGTGTGGGGGCGATCAGTTGCTGCTCGACAAAATGATCCTGTCCCTTTGGAACCACTCACAGCGTCACCTTGACGAGATCAATCAAGCGATTGCCGCGCAAGATTGCAATCGGCTCTCCCGCGCGACTCACAAGCTGCGCGGGTTGGTCTCCGCCTTCTCAATCCGCGCCACCGACGCCGCGATCGCCATCGAGCAGGCGGCGGCGCGCGACGAATTGCACGGTGCGATCGAACAGCACAAGCGTCTCACGGCCATCGTTGGCCTCCTTACCGATACGGTACGGAATTGCACAATTGATAAGCTGAGGCAACGTTGCGGCGTCGGGTGACACGATCCGAATTGCCCTCCCTCCCGCGGCGCGACACAACGTAGGCGCGATCAAGACGCGCATGCGAAATCTGCAAACGAAGAAAAGCGACCCATTGGTAGCTTTCTGCCGCCGTTGCTGTATGACGCCGCCACAAGGCGGCCGAGTTGCAACAAGCGTATTCGACTTGTTTAAGGTTAAGTGGGCGATACAGGGCTCGAACCTGTGACCTCCAGCGTGTCATGCTGGCGCGCTAGCCAACTGCGCCAATCGCCCGAATTTTCTTCGGCCCGCGATTATAGCCGCAGCGGGGCGGGTCACAAGTTGGAGGGCGAAAATTCTCCGGATGGTCGCCGCGCGGACCTCCTTTCGTCGAGATAACCCATCGCGAACCACATGATCACGCCGGCGGCGAAGAGGATCACGCCGATGTACATGCTCAGGCTCCAGTTCAGCCCCGGCGCGCCGACGGCCGGTTCGGCGCGCAGCATTTCCAGGATGAAGCGCGTCGGGCCTTCCAGCATCAGCATGAGGGCCATCACCCGCCCGGGCGCGGGGCGCAGGCTCAGGTAGCAGATGCAGATCGCGGCGATCAGCAGCGCGGTGAAGGTGCTGTAAAGCTGAGACGGATGGACCGGCAGCGATCGCTCGGTCGCGGCGACTTTGCGCGCGTCGTCCGGCAAGGCGATGTGCTGCGTCTCGATCTTGCCGTCTTCATTGCGCACGCGGTACTCGATTGCGCCCTTGCGCAACTCTTCGCGCGAGACGAGCCGCTTGCGCTCACCGATGGTCACGGACAGCTCCGGCGGCGCGTCCTTCGCGCCGCTGGCGTACTGTTCGATGTACGGCGTCGTGCCGTACGGATACGTGACGGCGGCCGGGAAATTCGTCTCGCACTGCGCGCCGTAGCAGCAGCCGTTGAGGAAGCAGCCGACGCGCCCGATCCCCAGGCCGATCATCACGCACGGCGCGACGATATCCATGCCGCGGCGGATCGGGACTTTCATCAGCAGCCCATATGCGATCGTGACGGGGAAGGCGAGCAGCAACCCGCCGTAAAACGTGAGCCCGCCGCTGCGGAGGTTCACCGCGTCAAAAAAGTTTCCCCAAAAGGTGCGCGCGGGGTCGCTGTATTGCGGCCAATTCTCGATCACGTGCGAAAGCCGCGCCCCGATGACGCCGGCGACGAGCGCGACGATGCCGGCGTTGACGTAAATCTCCGGATCGTGCCCCATCCGCCGGGCGAGAAACTTCGCGCACTCCAGGGCGAGGAGGAATCCGATGATGAGGACGACGCCGTAGGTGTTGATGGCGAAATCGATTCCGGGGATGTGGAAAAGCTCGGGTCGCATGGTTGTCAGACTTTAGGTTCGATGATGGGTTGGGTACAAGTTGGGTTCGTTTTTCCAAAATGCCTGTTGCGGTAAACTGGCGTCAACGGGTGTCAACTGGCGTCAACCTGTGTCAACTGCGCAACGGGGGTTTTGCACACGGTTTTGATGCGGTGGGTTCGTTTTTCCAGGGCGCGAAGGGATCGGGTCGTGCTACTCATGCGTCACTCCTTTTGGCGCGAGCGCGGAAGGCGCGCCCTCTATCTCTTCCGCCGCGCTGCGCG